>NZ_AP019007.1:639512-959268 GCF_009176645.1 Enterobacter oligotrophicus | reverse complement strand
CTGCTGTTCCTCATCGGCGGCAATGGTAGCGGAAAATCGACCCTGGCGATGTTGCTCACTGGGCTCTACCAGCCGCAATCGGGCGAAATTTTGCTGGATGGCAAAACGCTGAGCGCTGAAAAACCCGAGGACTATCGCAAACTTTTCTCGGCGGTGTTCACCGACGTCTGGCTGTTTGATCAACTGCTGGGTCCAGAGGGACAGCAGGCTAACCCTGCGCTGGTGGAGAAATGGCTTGCGCACCTGCAGATGTCGCACAAGCTGGAGTTACAGGATGGCAAAATCCTGAACCTCAAGCTCTCGAAAGGGCAGAAAAAACGTGTGGCGCTGCTGCTGGCGCTGGCGGAAGAGCGCGACATCATCCTGCTGGATGAGTGGGCGGCGGATCAGGACCCGCATTTCCGCCGCGAGTTTTATCAGGTGCTGTTGCCGCTGATGCAGGAGATGGGCAAAACCATCTTTGCCATTAGCCATGACGATCACTACTTTATCCACGCCGACCGTCTGCTGGAGATGCGCGACGGCAAGCTGAGCGAACTGACCGGCGACGAGCGCGATGCGGCGTCCCGTGATGCGGTGGCGCGCACGGCCTGATGCCAGTGTGCCGGGTGGCGGCTTCGCCTTACCCGGCCTACGATTTTGTAGGCCCGTGCAAGCGTAGCGCCGCCGGGCACAATGATTTGCACGATATGCCGCTTTTTTATTCATCCCGCCCCGTTGTTTATTCTTATTTACATATCTCCGCGCTATGCTTGATGTCATCTCATTTTATGGATTTATGATTGATGTCGTTATTAAGCAAAAACAGCGCAAGGCTGCGCGACCAGGAGCGTGCGCGGCTCATCTGGCTCCTGACGACCGATAAAGCGGTCACGTCTGCGTTATTGGGCAAATTGACCCTGGCTGAGCAATATGATGTCGGCACGTTATCCGACGATATTGCTGAGGTAGGTGCGCTGGTCGCCCATTTACCGCCGCCGGATCTGGCGGATACTCTCGAAGCGCTTCCCTCGGAAGAACGCCATGCGCTGTGGCGGCTGGTGCAGGATCAGGAGCGCGGACAGGTGCTGCTTGAAGCATCCGAAAACGTCTGGGACGACCTCATTGATGAGATGAGTGACCGGGATATCCTTGATGCCCTGCAAACGCTGGATATCGACGAACAGATTTACCTTGTTCAGCACCTGCCGAGAAACCTGATCGGCCGCCTGCTGGCCTCGCTGCCTGCGGATGAACGGGCACGTGTGCGCCAGGTCATGCACTACGAGAAAAACAGCGTCGGCGCGATCATGGAGTTCGGCGTCATCATGGTGCGGCCGGACGTCACGCTTGGCACGGTACAGCGCTACCTGCGCCGCCTGGGCAGTATGCCGGACAACACCGACAAACTGTTTGTCACTTCGCGAGATAAAACCCTGCTCGGCGAGCTGGAGCTAAAAACAATCCTGCTGAACAGCACCCAGCGGCGGGTGAGTGAGGTGATGGAAACCGAGCCAATGGTCTTTTCCCCGGAAGATGACGCGGAAAAAGCGGCGCGTACCTTCGAACGTGATGACCTCGTGAGCGCGGCGGTCGTGGATTCTGTCGGCAAACTGATGGGGCGTCTGACCATTGATGAGATCGTTGACGTGGTTTATGAAGAGACTGACAACGATCTGCGTGCACTCGGTGGGATCAGTGCTGAAGATGATGTTCACGCTTCCGTTGGTAAGGCGGTCAAAACTCGCTGGGCGTGGCTGGCCATTAACCTGTGTACTGCGTTTATTGCTTCACGCGTTATTGATGGCTTTGAACACACGATTTCGCAACTGGTGGCGTTAGCCTCCCTGATGCCGATTGTGGCCGGCATTGGCGGCAATACCGGTAACCAGACCATCACCATGATCGTCCGCGCGCTGGCGCTGGAAAATATCCAGCCGGGTAACTTTTCGTGGCTGATTTTCAGAGAGATGGGCGTGGCGCTGATTAACGGCCTGGTGTGGGGCGGTATTATGGGCGGTATCACCTGGTGGCTGTACGATGATATGGCACTGGGTGGGGTGATGATGCTGGCGATGGTGCTGAATTTACTGGTCGCGGCGATGATGGGCGTCATCATCCCGCTGACGATGACCAGACTGGGACGCGACCCCGCGGTGGGGTCGAGCGTGATGATCACCGCCATCACCGATACCGGCGGTTTCTTTATTTTTCTTGGGCTGGCGACGATTTTTCTTCTGTAACCCGCCGCTTAATGCGGGCGGGAAGCAGTGCCATGACGATAATCCCGCCCAGCACGCCGATTGCCAGATTACCGGTTGAAACCGTTGCGGCTACGGTGACCAGCATCACGACTGTTTCAGCAATGGGCGCGCTTTTCACCGTTGCAGGCTGAAGGCTGTGCCAGCTGAACGTTTTGATCGCGACGATCGCCATGATCCCGGCCAGCACGGCCATCGGGATTTTGGCCATTACCTCGCTCAGTGCCGTCACCAGCACCAGCAGCACAATGCCTGCCGCGACGGTTGAAATACGGCTACGGCCTCTTCCCATCTCCACGTTGACGATGGTTTGCCCAATCATCGCGCAGCCTGCAATACCACCGTAGAAACCGGCCAGGATATTGCCGACGCCCAGCCCGATGCTTTCGCGGCGTTTGCTCGACGGCGTCACGGTCAATTCATCCACCAGTTTTGCTGTCAGCAGTGATTCCAGCAGGCCGACGAAGGCAATACTCAGTGCGCACGGCCAGATAATGCTCAGCGTCGCCATATTGAGCGGCACAAGGAGCTGAGTCAGCCCTGGCAGGCTGCCGCTCATCGAACCTTCATCACCCACGGTTGGCAGAATTTGCCCGCTGGTGACGGTGAGCAGAGTAAGCACCACAATCGCGATAAGCGGAGAGGGGATGCTTTTGATATAGCGCGGCACCCACAGAACAATCAGCAGCGTCAGCACAAACAGGCCAATAATCAGCGGGTTTTTGCTCCAGAAATGGGGCACCTGCGCAAAGAAAATCAAAATACCGAGAGCGTTAACAAAGCCGGTCATCACCGACTGAGGGATAAAGCGCATCAGCCGCGCCATGCCAAGTGCGCCGAAGAGAATTTGGATCATACCCGCCATGATCACGGCTGGCAGAATGTACTGCACGCCGTGCTGCTGCACCATCGGACCAATCACCAGCGCAACAGAACCCGCGGCAGCGGTCACCATCGCCGGGCGGCCTCCGAGCAAGGAGAGGGAGAGACAAAGCACGACGGAGGCGATCAGGCTCACCTTCGGGTCAACGCCCGCGACCACGGAAAACGAAATGACTTCAGGGATGAGTGCAAGGGCAGTAATCACGCCTGCCAGCGTTTCGCGCATCAGACGTTTTGGCGAACGTAAAACAGTGGCGACACGGCCTTCATGGGATACAGACGAGTGGGGTAATGACATAACAATTCGCAAGTAGGGGCAGGCTTCCGTGCGCGCGATCACAAAGTGCAGCATAGTAGCCAGAAAATCCCGCTATTACCAGCTGCCAGCGTAATTCCCTACAAACAATCCATCATTAAATTTCACAATTACAATAATTTCGTAACCTTTAAACAATATTTAAAAGTTGCTACCGTTCCCCCGCAGCTTTTTTCACCTGCACTTTCCATGCATCACGCACTATTAACTAAGGCATAAATTATGAAAAAAATGACTGCCATGCTCTTTTCTCTGGCCGTGGGGCTGAACACTGTCTCAATGGCGGTGAAAGCAGACACACCAAAAGAGCAGGAAACGGACGTCCTTTTAATTGGTGGCGGTATCATGAGCGCCACGCTGGGAACTTACCTTCACGAATTACAGCCGGACTGGTCGATGACCATGGTCGAGCGCCTCGATGGTGTGGCTCAGGAGAGCTCTAACGGCTGGAACAACGCCGGCACCGGGCATTCGGCACTGATGGAACTGAACTATACGCCACAGAAAAAGGACGGTTCCATTAGTATCGAAAAAGCGGTCGAGATCAACGAAGCGTTCCAGATCTCACGCCAGTTCTGGTCACACCAGGTGAACAGCGGTGTGTTACACGATCCGCACTCTTTCATTAACACCGTGCCGCACATGAGCTTTGTGTGGGGCGATCAGAACGTCAACTTCCTGCGCGCACGCTACGCTGCTCTGCAGCAGAGCACTTTGTTCCGCGGCATGAAATACTCTGAAGATCATGCGCAGATCAAAGAGTGGGCACCGCTGGTAATGGAAGGCCGTGACCCGAATCAGAAAGTGGCGGCGACACGCACTGAAATCGGTACTGACGTCAACTACGGTGAAATCACCCGTCAGCTGGTGGGTTCTCTGCAGAAGAAAGAGAACTTTAACCTGCAGCTCAACACTGAAGTACGTGGCTTCAAACGCAACGCGGATAACAGCTGGAGCGTGACCGTTGCCGACCTGAAAAACAACGAAGCTGAGCACATCATCAAGGCGAAATTTGTCTTTATCGGTGCGGGCGGCGCGGCGCTGAAGCTGCTGCAGGAGTCTGGTATTCCTGAAGCGGACGACTACGCGGGCTTCCCGGTGGGCGGCCAGTTCCTGGTGTCAGAAAACCCGGACGTGGTGAACCGCCATCTGGCGAAAGTGTACGGTCAGGCTTCTGTGGGCGCGCCGCCGATGTCTGTTCCACACATCGATACCCGTATGCTGGACGGTAAACGCGTGGTGCTGTTCGGGCCGTTCGCGACGTTCTCCACCAAATTCCTGAAAAATGGCTCCCTGTGGGACCTGCTCAGTGCCACTACAACGTCTAACGTCAAGCCAATGATGGATGTGGGGCTGGATAACTTCGATCTGGTGAAGTACCTGATTAGTCAGGTGATGCTCTCCGATGAAGAACGTTTTGAAGCACTGAAAGAGTACTATCCGCAGGCGAAGAAAGAGGACTGGCGTCTGTGGCAGGCGGGCCAGCGTGTGCAGATTATCAAACGCGATCCGAAAGAGGGCGGCGTGCTGCGTCTGGGCACTGAAGTGGTGAGCGATAAAGAGGGCACTATTGCCGCACTGCTGGGCGCTTCACCGGGTGCATCCACTGCTGCGCCAATCATGCTGCACCTGATGGAAAAAGTGTTCAAAGATAAAGTCGCGAGCCCGGAATGGCAGGCGAAGCTGAAAACCATTATTCCATCCTACGGTACGAAGCTGAACGGTAACGTGGCGGCGACGGAGCAAGAGCTGGAATACACCAGCCGCGTTCTGCAACTACAATATGTGAAACCGCAGGCTGCGGATGCTGCGCCAAAAGCGGAGCTGAAGCCTCAGACGGAAAACAAACCGGTGGCGGATATCGCGCTGTAAAATAAAAAAGCCGGGTGGCACTAATGCCTACCCGGCCTACGTTCGCTGTTATTTTGCAGGTCGGGTAAGGCAAAGCCGTCCCCGACCTTTTTTAACGTACTACCGCGGGACTGACAGTCTCATCTGCCTGCCACACGCGATATTTCACCTCTACGTTTTCAGGCGTATATACCACGATCGGCAGCTTGCTGTTGTAGCGCAGCAGACTGTTATCTCCCAGATACGCAGTCACAAATTTTTTCTCTTTCTTGCCGTCCGGGCAGGCCATCATGGTAGAGACCGGCGACGTCACTTTATCAAAGACGTAGTAGTCATAGCCCCAGCCTTCCAGCGTTTTGCTTTCCAACTGGCCGCCCAGACGGTGCTGGTTGCAGTCTACGTCCAGCGTCTGCCCGATTAGCAGTTCAACTTTAAAGTTGGCTTCATTCTGCTGAGCCGGCAACTGAATAACCTGACGCTTCATTCCTTTATCCGCTTGTGGATAGGGGGCTACTTTTTCCAGTGGCTGCTCTTTTGAAGAGTCGCTCGCAAAAGCACTGGCGCTGACGCAGGCTGCGGCGATCAGGGCGATAGCAAATTTAGGTGCGTTTTTCACAGTCATTCCTTTATGTCAAAACGATCCTGACCACATTACCATAATGTAGATGAATGATTGGATTGATTTACCTACATTTTCAAAATGACTAGTGGAATGCACTGCGTTATTGCTTTGTTTGTGGTTGTTAATGCTGTCATGGAGTCGGACGGGCGATCGTGTTATTTTAAGCGCTAAATAATGTTAGCCATCTGTAAAGGGAAGAGAGACATGATTCGCGCAAAACTGAAAACAGCTGAAGGCCGTAAGTTCTTACTGGCGCTGCTGGTTGTATTTATGATTGCCGCTGCATGCGTCGGGCGGGCCACCATTGTCGGCGTCATCGAACAGTACAACATTCCGTTTTCTGACTGGACGACCAGCATGTTTGTGCTGCAGTCAGCGATGATCTTCGTTTACAGCCTTGTCTTCACCGTTCTGCTTGCTATCCCGCTGGGCATTTTCTTCCTGGGCGGACGTGAAAAGCACTAAGCATTCATTTGCGATAGTGAAGCCAGCCTGCGGGCTGGCTTTTTTATGTCTGATGATATTTATTCGCATTTCCAGGATATTCTGTGTCGAACGATGATGTTCGTCAAACAGCAGGAGATGCTCAATGTTATCCCGATTTGCAACGCTCAGCCGGATCCCGAAGGGCGTCTGGGTTGTGGGTGGGGTCAGTATGCTGATGGATATCTCCTCGGAGATCATTCACAGCCTGCTGCCGCTGTTTATGGTCACGACGCTGGGAGCCAGCGTGCTTTTCATCGGGCTGGTTGAAGGTCTGGCTGAAGCCACCGCGCTGTTTATCAAGGTATTTTCCGGCGCAATCAGTGACTATCTGGGCAAACGTAAAGGGCTGGCGGTACTGGGCTACGGCCTTGGCGCATTGAGTAAACCGTTGTTCGCGCTCGCCTCGTCTTCAGGTATGATTCTGGGGGCACGCTTAATCGACCGGGTAGGGAAGGGGGTCCGAGGTGCGCCGCGTGATGCGTTGGTCGCTGACGTTACGCCACCGGAACTTCGCGGCGCGGCTTTTGGTTTGCGTCAGTCGATGGACACCCTCGGCGCATTTCTCGGGCCGCTGCTGGCCGTAGGCTTAATGCTGCTGTGGAACGATGATTTTCGTACTATTTTCTGGATTGCGGTGATCCCCGGCGTCTTCGCCGTTGCACTTCTTTTCTTCGGCCTGCATGAGCCGAAAAAACCTGTCGAACATAAACGAACGAATCCCATCAAAAAAGAGAACCTCAGACGCCTCGGGAAAGGCTGCTGGTGGGTCATTGGCCTGGGTACCATCTTCACGCTCGCCCGCTTCAGTGAAGCCTTCCTTGTGCTCCGCGCACAGCAGTCTGGGGTGCCGCTGGCGCTGATCCCGCTGGTGATGGTGACCATGAATCTGCTCTATTTCCTGTCTGCCTATCCGTTTGGCAAGCTATCCGACACGATGAGCCACGCCCGGCTACTGCAGTGGGGGCTGGTAGTGCTGATTGGAGCGGATATAGTGCTGGCGCTGAGTTCCCACTGGGCAGGCATTCTTTTAGGCGTTGCGCTTTGGGGAATGCATATGGGGATGACGCAGGGGCTGCTGGCGGCAATGATTGCTAAAACGGCACCTGCGGATCTGCGCGGTACGGCCTACGGCATTTTTAGTCTGCTCAGCGGCGTGGGATTGTTAGTCGCCAGCCTGGGAGCCGGGGCAATATGGGAAACGTTAGGCGCGGAATATACGTTTTATGCCGGAGCGGTGATTTGTCTGGCCACGCTGGTCTATCTGTGCAAAACGCCGGATGAAGTGAAATAAAAAAACCAGCCGTAAGAGGCTGGTTTTCAATAGTTCTGCCCAGGGGGATAAGCCTATTTTTTTCTCAAACTTCTGAGCGTAGGCGAACAGCCTGAAAGATAATGCGACCTTCTACCGGACAGGGTTAACCCTATTTCAGTATCTCCAGTGGCCCGGCACCCAACGGAAGGTATCTCCATCAATGGCGACATGGCACACGGACGGGAAGGAGAGGTGTGTTGCCACAAGAGATTCCCGGTTGGCGGCGAGTTCCCGTAAGAGTTGAATCCGTACGCGAGCAGCTTCTTCGGGATAATGGTCGAAGCCATTGAACCAGTCAGGATGCTGGAAGCCGACCGGAAATACCGCATCGCCAGCGAATGTTAAGCGTTCACCACGTGATGCCAGACGGACTACGCTATGACCTGGCGTATGACCGCCAATACGCGTAATGAGAACGCCAGGAGCCAACTCACTCTGGTTCTCGAAAGTTTGCAACTGGCCCTTGTATTCCTGTAAGAACCGTGTCGCCGTTTTCCTGAGTGCTTCCGGGAAGCCCGTGGGCATGGATACCTGGGAAAAATCGGGCGACTCCCAGAAGTTAACTTCAGCCTCTGCCACATGAATACGAAGATCAGGACGCAAACGTTCTTTTACACCTTTGATAAGCAACCCCCCTATATGGTCCATATGCAGATGGGTGATCGCCACGTCAGTGATGGATGCGAGATTAATACCGGCAGATTCCAGCCGCTGAACTGTCCGTCCGGCTCGTGGCAGGTCAGGGAAGGCGACACCCATACCTGCATCGATGAGGATCGTTCTGTCACCGCTTTTTACCACCACGACATTAAGAGCCCAGTCGAGTTCGTCGTAGGGTAAAAACATCTCTTTAAACCAGGCTGATCTCACGGAAGGATCGGCATTATGGCCCAGCATTGGGCCCGGTAAAGACAGAACACCATCACTGACAACAAGCACTTCAATGTCGCCGATCTTTAGCGGGTAACGCGATGGGACTAATTCTGGTTCAGAATGAGAAACGGACACGCGATCCTCTGCAGGCATCGGATCTGCCGCAGTTTTAGATAATTCCATAATACCTCCTGACAACAGATATAGACTCCCGGCTATCGTGGTGATAACGCGGACGGATTTATGGCAAGTAGGTTAGCGTTTTAAACTTCACCTATACTCTGGAGACTATTTACACTGGCGTTGCGGGCATTATCATGAATAATCATGAGGTTATACTTAAAGATACCGTCAAGGAGATGACCCGAGTATTAAAAAATCAGCCAGAATTAAGCATGACTAGCAGCAATCCCTTGTCTGTAAACTGTTATCGATGGCCACATGGGCCGCTGCACGAAACTATTGCCCCAATGGATCAACACGTTATCATCGCGCACTTCGGCAATATGCAAACCGTTGAGCGAAGAACAGGACATCAGGTGGTAAGAGATACCATCAGAGAAGGCACCATTACGACTATTCCGCGTGGCAGTTCGTCACGCTGGGATATGCCTGGCACCGTTGATGTGATTCATTTTTACATTCCTGATCAAACGTTCAACGATCTGTTATTACAAATAGATGCCCCCCTAACGGAACTCCTGTTCCGCACCGCTTATTTTGATGATACAACCGCAAAAATAATTTCAGCTCTTCATGATACCCTTTCAGATAACAATAAAATCACTCATCTCCTTTGCGAACATTTAATGCTGGCGCTGGTACTTCAGCTGATACAGAATCATTCCCCTGTTAAGACACATGTCCAACAGGCCAACTATTTTCTGTCCCCACGCGTCCTTAAAAATTCGCTGGAAATCCTGGATAGCAGCCCGATAGGGGAGGTGACTATTCAGGCTCTGGCAGCGGAGCAGGGTATGTCATCTGCACATTTTTGCCGGGCGTTTAAAAACAGTACCGGTCTTACGCCTTATGGCTGGCTCAAACAGCGTGTAATGGAACGTGCTTTTTTACAATTACAATCCACCAATAAGCAGGTTTCTGAAATTGCACTGGAAAGCGGCTACAACTCGCAAAATGCATTTACCAGTGCATTCAGAAAAATGACGGGGTTAACTCCCAGTCAGTGGCGTAAAAAGAGCCATGATGCAAAATGAAGTCCAGGAAAATAACCTCAATGCAGTGCATCGAGGACGTTGTAATTTACGGCACAATAATATAATCGGGATTGGCGACAGAGAACATTTTCTCCCGATCGGGCTCAGGGGGATAAATCCACAGGGTATTAATTTCCTGCTTAATTTTTTTAGCCTCCTCGCCCTGATACATCACCTGATGATCCCAGCCTTCAGTATAAACGGCTCCCCATTTGCCAAGATCGAGGCAGGTAACGTATTTAGGCTGGCTGTAGGGATGCAATGGCAACTCCAGCAGTTCAGCCGCCGCGTTGTGTCCAGCCACGCGCCCCAGGCTCATGGCATGTTGACAGGACATTACATTGTAATTGCCATCATTATCAGTAGGCACCTTCACCGTGTCTCCGGTAACAAAGATACCGTGGGCTTCTGGGGCGCGTAAAAAAGAATCGCCGATCACGCGTCCCAGCGAATCGTGTTCACCAGGAATAAACCGGGTTAATGGACTGGCACGCATTCCGGCGGTCCAGATGACCGTTTTACTGGGAATAAACTCACCGTTCGATAGCGTGACGCCATTCGCCTCGATGGATGACACTCTTACGCCTGTGCGTACTGCAATTCCGCTGCTGGCCAGTGCCTGATTGATAATCTCACAGGCATCCTCTCCCATTGCCTGCCCAATTTTGGGCGCATTATCAACGATGATGACCTGCGGCTGACTTTCCGCGCCAAACAGTGTATTCAAACGTTCCGGCATCTCTGTTACGGTTTCCAGACCCGTTAAGCCTCCTCCTGCAACCACGACGGTATTCCGCGCCTGCGAATCAGGTTCTGCTGCCAGCGACTGTAAATGCGCATCAAGTTCGCGGGCTTTTTCCAGCGAATTGACATCAAAACTATACTCTTTCAACCCTTTCAATTCTGGATGAAAGACCTGACTTCCCGCAGCCAGCACAAAACTGTCAAAATTAACTCGGGTCTCTTCATCTGGCTTTTGGACGGTAATCGTTTTATTTTGTGTATCAATATCAATAACCCGTCCACGAATATATTTCACATTCGCCGCCTTAAGCACGTCAAGAATCGACGGGTCCATCTTTTCAAGAACGGCCTCATAAAGCCTTGGACGTATGGTTAACTTTGGTTCAGGCGAGACAAGAAATATATCAACCTGATTGTCAGCATTGTTTAAGTGTATAAGTCTGGCCGCGGAGATGGCCGCCCACATACCTGCAAAACCTGCACCGGCAATAATAATACGTTTATTCATATAAATACCTTTAATAAACACTGGATAGTGATGGGCCCTTCATGGCAATAAATATAGAGATAATCAGAAAAAAGAACTTCATCAAAATTGATGTCTTTTAATCATATTTGATATTATTTTTGATCCCGGTTAAATCTGCCCCATCCCGCCATCCACACAGAGGTCAATTCCCGATATAAAACGGCTTTCATCTGAGGCAAGGAAAAGCGCAGCGGCAGCAACTTCTTCTGGTTTGCCAAACCGCCCGGCAGGTATATGGCTCGCAACGTTCGTATTAAACAATTCACGGTCTGCCTCGGAAATGCCCATTTTGCTGATGATTGGCGTGGCGATGGGGCCAGGGCTTATGCAGTTAACACGGATACTTCGGTTTTTAAGATCCGCTGTCCAGCTTCGTGCGAAAGAACGTAACGCAGCTTTTGTCGCTGCATAGATATTGTGTCCGTCAAGGCCCTTGTAGTGAGCAATAGATGAGGTCAATATAATCGACCCGCCTTGTGGCATCAGCGGTAGAGCCCTTTGTACGGTAAAAAAAGTTCCTTTCACATTAATATTAAACTGGTTATCAAAGTCGCTTTCGGTCGAGTCCTGAAAATCAGAAAGCAAGATAATCCCTGCATTGGCAAAGACAATATCCAGTTTACCGAAGCGTTTTTCGATGGTTGAAAAAACAGCCTCTTGATTATTTAAATCACTAATATCTGATTGTATTGCAATGGCATTCTTATCCCCCAGCTCACGCATGGCCTGGTTCAGCGTATTTTCATCTCTTCCGGTAATGATGACTTTGGCACCTTCATTAATAAATCTTTTTGCTGTTGCCAGCCCGATGCCGCTGCTGCCTCCGGTAATTAAGGCAACCTTATTTTCTAAACGTTTCATACTTCATCTCTTTCCGATAAAAATATTCATCATTCGTAGGAATGTATCCGTGCAGCGAGTGCGTTTCGACGTTCGTTGAGTAACTCAATCAGCGTATCCAGTGCTTGTAGCTTATTCCGGTGCTGTTCCAGGCACATAATAAAACGGTCATCGTCCATATCGCTGATCTGAGAGAACTTTTCCAGCTCAGCTATCTGCCTGGTACTGAATCCACATTTAATTAACGAGATTACCCACTTCACTTTTTCCGCTTCCTTCGGATCATAATCACGATATCCATTATCTAGTCGCCGTGAACGGATGAGCCCTTTCGATTCATAATGACGCAGAACTCTGTTGCTTACTCCGGTGAGTTTTGCCAGATCGGATGGTCGCATACTCTTCTCCTCGCTGTAGTGGTAATCTACAAGATTGACACTAGTGTCAATGTAAAGCGAACGGGGATGTTAAATATGTAATAAAATATTTCAGAGAACGAATGCATAGGGTGGTAGTAAAGCGCTGGCGGCCTCTAACCGATGTATATCGTTATCGGAAAGCCCTATATCTGGCGCGGAGCGGGAAAGCGCAGGGAGGATGACGTCCAAAGCGGTAGCGATTCATAAGGATAAAAAAAAACCAGCCCTAACAGGCTGGTTTTTAATGTGTTTTTGGTCGGCACGAGAGGATTTGAACCTCCGACCCCCGACACCCCATGACGGTGCGCTACCAGGCTGCGCTACGTGCCGACGCATAAAAGGAATACTACCCGTTTCCTTGCTGAATGCAAGGGGAAGCCGACGCTAACTGGTTTATAATTAATCAGTTAGCGATAAACCGCTTCTCATCCGTCAGAACCTGAAGGAGCAGGCTTAATTGCGGTTTCTGATCTTTCAGCTTCTCGCCCTGCAGATTATAGGTCTGATAGTTCCCGTTGCTGTTCAACACCAGCGTCAGCTCCGGCGTGGTCACCGCCAGCGTGTTACCCCCGGCAGCCGTCACCCAGTTATGACGACGCGTCGCACTAAACAGATCCTGTCCCTGCGAGTATTCGTTCGCCGGTGTGCTCACGTGCAGCAGACGTTGCATCAGCGTGGTCATAACATCTTTATGGTCGGTGAGCATATTAATGCGCTGCGCAGGCGTTCCCGGCCAGTGAATAACCAGCGGCACATGCAGATTTGGACGCGACCAGTCCATGTTCTTCGCCTCATCACCTAACGGTACGCCGTGACCCGCAGTGATAATCACCACGGTATTCTCCAGCTTACCGGATGCGCGCAAGGCAGTGAGCACGCGCGCAATCTGCGCATCGACATCACCCGCAGCGCGGGAGTAGCGGCGCGTAAAGCCTTTCTGATTACTGTCATCAAGCGTTGTGCCATTAAAGGCAACCCAGGAGAACCAGCGGTTATCTTCCTGGGCGTAGCGCTGCAGCCAGTTAATCCACTGGTTCGCGGTTTGCGCATCGGACTGGCTCTGCGCCGCAGGCAATGAGAAATCAGACAACAATGCCTGACGATACAACGAACTATTGAAGCCGTCTGACGCGAACAGACCTAACTGATATCCCTGCTGGTTCAGCCCGGTTATCAGCGCCGCAGGAATACGTGCAGACAGAACGCCGTCCATATAGCCCGACGAGATCCCATAAAACAGACCGAAAATACCCGCATCGGTAGCGTTACCGGAGCTCATATGCTGAGTAAAGGTGACATTATTCTCGCCAAATTCGGCCAGCGCAGGCATCTGTTTTTCGTAGCGCGAATAGTTAAGGCCATCAACGGTGATAAGCAGGACGTTCTGCCCGCGACCCATATCACGATAGCGCAACTCGCTGAGCGGATACTGTACGCTGACGGCTTCCGGATTCCCTTGCTCGACCAGACGACGCTGATATTCCTGAGCATCCAGCAGGCCGTGTTTCTCAAGGAAACGGCGTGCCGTCATAGGGTATGAGAGCGGCAGGTTGGCGCGCTGCATGGTAATTGGGCGATAGAAGTTCGCATCTGCCCAGATGTACATCAGGTGCGAACCAATAAATGAAATGAAAAAGAGCGCTGCGACAGGCTTCGCGTAATGGCGGCGTCGGGTCAGGCTGCGGAGCTTTTGCCAGCTCCACGTAGCAAACAGCATCTCAATCAACAGGATCACCGGGACGCTGATAAACATCAGTTGCCAGTCCCGCGCGGTCTCGTTTTGATCCGGGTTAATCACCAGTTCCCAGACGATAGGGTTAAGGTGCAGGTGGAATCGGGTAAAGACTTCGCTGTCGATAAGCAGCAGCGTCATACCGGCTGTCGCGAGGATCGCCGACAGGAACCGCATTAAACGCTGCGACATGACGATAAACGTCAAGGGGAACAGAATCAGCAGATAGGTGGCAAATACCAGAAAACTAAAGTGACCGACAACGCTCATCCAGGAGTAAATACGCCCGGTTAACGTGGTAGGCCAGTCCGCCACAAACAGATAACGGCAGCCAATCACCATCGCCAACAGAATGTTGAACAGGGCAAACCAGTGCCCCCAGCTGACCATCTGGGAGACTTTTTCGCGGTAGCGCTGACGATTTGTCACCATAAACTGTTATTCGTTTCCCTTAATGGGCCTGGTCGTCACTCACAGAGGACTGCAGAGCCTGGGCGAAAGATTTGGCAATCGCCTGACGCTGAGCCGGAGCAACGCTGGTATTGATAAGGTTGGTGACCATATTTCCCAGAACCATCAGGGAGAGATCGGTCGGCGTTTTATGTTTTTCCAGTACGTTGACCAGCTCACCGAGCAATTGTTCAACGTGTTCGTCACTGTAGCGGGAATGTTGTGGCATAAATCAAAATCAGTTTGTTGATGAAAGGGCAACATATTACCGTAGCAACAGCTTTTTTTCCCCTTTTTTATCTCTTGTTGCACACATGCGTTGGTGGTGGTTGAATACCGCCCGGTCTAAAAGGAGAGTTTATCATGAGTCTGGAAATCAACCAGATTGCCTTGCACCAGCTTATCAAGCGTGATGAGCAAACCCTTGAAGTGGTGCTGCGCGATTCGTTACTGGAACCAACGCCTACCGTTGTTGAGATGATGGCAGAGCTGCACCGCGTCTACAGCGCGAAAAATAAAGCCTATGGCCTGTTCAGTGAAGAGAGCGAGCTGGCAGCCAGCCTGCGCCTGCAGCGTCAGGGCGAAGAGGATTTCCTGGCATTCAGCCGTGCCGCCACCGGGCGTCTGCGCGACGAGCTGGCGAAATATCCGTTTGCCGATGGCGGTGTTGTCCTGTTCTGCCACTATCGCTACCTGGCGGTAGAGTATTTGCTGGTCACCGTGCTGAACAACTTAAGCAGCATGCGCGTAAACGAACAGCTGGATATCAGCTCCACGCACTATCTGGATATTAACCATGCGGATATCGTGGCGCGTATTGATTTGACCGAGTGGGAAACCAATCCGGAATCAACCCGCTACCTGACCTTCCTGAAAGGTCGCGTGGGGCGCAAAGTGGCCGATTTCTTTATGGACTTCCTCGGTGCCAGTGAAGGGCTGAACGCTAAAGCGCAGAACAAAGGTTTGCTGCAGGCGGTCGACGACTTCACGGCAGAAGCGCAGCTTGATAAATCTGAACGCCAGACCGTGCGTCAGCAGGTTTACAGCTACTGCAACGAGCAATTGCAGGCCGGTGAGGAAATTGAGCTGGAGTCGCTGTCAAAAGAGCTGGCGGGCGTCAGCGAAGTCAGCTTCCAGGAATTCACCGCAGAGAAAGGCTATGAGCTTGAAGAGAGCTTCCCGGCGGATCGCAGTACGCTGCGCCAGCTCACCAAATTCGCCGGTAGCGGCGGCGGGTTAACGATTAACTTTGATGCCATGCTGCTGGGGGAACGTATTTTCTGGGACCCGGCCACCGACACGCTGACCATTAAAGGCACGCCGCCAAACCTGCGCGATCAGCTGCAGCGTCGTACCTCTGGCGGGAAATAACTGCCATAAAAAAACCCCGCAGAAGCGGGGTTTTTCTCGACAGGTTTGCGATTACGCGCGAACGAAGTCGATGTGAGTCAGTTTTGGCTTGAACGCGTGACGCTGAACAGCCTGAACTTTCACTTTTTCTTCTTTACCGCCAACAACGATGGTCAGAACTTCGCTGTAGAATTCAGCTTTGTTCTGCATGTTCCACACTTTGTCGTGATCCAGTTCGATAGCAACTGGAGCAGCTTCGCCACCGTAAACGATAGCCGGGAACTTGTTAGCGTTACGCAGGCGGCGGCTCGCACCCTTACCCTGCACGTTACGTACTTCTGCTTCGATAGTGAACATTGATTTCTCTCTGTATTTAAAACCCTACTACAGGCGACCCAGCAGCAGGTGAGTGTTCTGCTTTGCGGATGCAAAAGCGGGCGGCATTATAGCCCCCAATCTCCCGCAGGGCAATCAAAACGTATGGTTAGACAGCCGGATGCGCGTTAAGCCACTGCCGGATACGCTGCTGGCTCTCATCATCCGCCGGATTGAAAACCATCATGGTTAAATCTGGTCGCCCCTCAATGATGAAGGTTGAAAACTCCAGCGCAATATCATCCAGTTGCGGATGACGAAGATGTTTTACCCCCTCCGCATGTCCGGCGACATCGTTGCGGCTCCACAACGCGGCAAATTCCGGGCTGGCGAGTGAAAGTTCTTCGATAAGCTGTTCTGTGTTGTGAAATTTCCCCGCACGGGCAACATCGGCACGAAACGCGTTAACGACTACACTTGCCACGCTTTCCCACTCTTTCTGGATAGATCGCGCCCGGCTGTCGCTAAACATCAGTCGCAGAATATTGCGTTTCTCGCGGGGCAGGGCACCGTAATCGGTGAGTACCACCGCGGCTGCACGGTTCCAGGCAATCACATCCCATGCAACATTCTTAATAATGGCAGGGCTATCCGGCATTGCGTCCAGTACGCGCTGCAGACGCGGCGTAATGGAATCTGGCCCACGAAAATGATTTTCGGGAGGATGTCCGAATGCAAGGATAAAGAGATGCTCCCGCTCAGGGGCGGTTAAGCGTAGTCCTGAGGCGATGCGATTAAGCACCTCCTTCGACGGTGCACCACCGCGACCCTGTTCAAGCCATGTGTACCAGGTCGGGCTGATATTGGCCAGTTGCGCGACCTCTTCACGACGTAAACCTGGCGTGCGGCGACGTCCGGTTAAAAAACCAAAAGAGGCAGGATCAAGGCGCAATCGGCAGGCCTTAAGAAATTCACCGGGCGCATTATGCTTTTCATCAGTCATGGTTAGCCTGTTAATTCGTATACCACGATAATCTCACTACTTTTATAGTATCAGGAGAGAGCGTTAACGTACCTGTGACATTTATCAGGAGGTACGTTATGCGTCTTTTTTTAACCGGAGCGACGGGATTTATCGGTTCACGTATTGCTGAAGAACTTAAGCGTAATGGGCACCAGGTGATTGGCCTTGCGCGATCGCAGGAAAGTGCAGAACGGTTACGTGAGGCAGGTATTGAGATCCACCTCGGTACGATTGATGAACCCGATACCCTTTTGCCTGCTGTGGAACGTGCAGATACGGTGATCCATACCGCGTTTGATCATGATTTCAGCCGCTTTGTGGCTAACTGTGAAAAAGATAGCCGGGTGATCGCCACGCTAAGCTCTGCGCTTGCGGGGTCTGACCGGCCATTGATCATTACCTCCGGGACCGGTATGGGCGATCCGGAAAACGGGCAGCCTGCGACGGAGTCGATTTTTAACCGCAACCATCCTAACCCGCGTATTGCCTCTGAACAGGCGGGAAACGCGGCTCTCGAAAAAGGCGTGGATGTTCGCGTGGTGCGCCTGCCACAGGTTCATGACACGCGTCGGCAGGGGCTGATCTCTTATTATATCCAGCTCTGTCGCGAAAAAGGCAGCGCAGCCTGGATTGAAGAGGGGATGAATAGCTGGTCAGCGGCTCATGTGAATGACGTGGCCCGGCTGTATTGCCTCGTGCTGGAAAAGGGGACGCGCGGGGAACGCTATCATGCCGTTGCTGAGGAAGCTATCGCGTCCAGAATGATTGCGCAGACCGTTGCGGCTGGCATGGGGCTACCGACGCTCTCCTTGTCAAAAGAAGAGGCCGGAGACTACTTTGGCTGGTTTGCCGCTTTCGCAAAGCTGGATCTTCGCGCCAGTGGAGCCTGGACACAAAAACGTCTGGGATGGCAGCCCGCCGGACCCGGCCTGATTGACGATCTGAGCGCCATGAATTACGGCGACATACCTCACTAGCGCAGTTCGTTCGCCCGGCGAAAACGGCCTTCGTAGTCAAAGACCTTTTCCCGTACCTGCCAGAACTGGCCTTTCTTACGCGCCACCACGAAATCAGGGTGGCGCAGTAATAGCTGTTGATGCACGATATCCGCAACGGTTATCCAGCGTAGCGGCACGCCTGGTGTGCGGGTATGTGGGCGGATAAAGAGCTGCTCGAAAGCCGTTCTCTGGGCAGGCGTTTGCACCCTGAACCGTTCGCTAACGTCTGCACCGTCCTCGTCGTAATAGGTAATTTTCAGCCACTCGCCTTTCTCATCCGCGCCGGGCTGCAGCGCCATGCCGGAACAGCGCAGCACCAGCGCATCTTTCAGCTTCAGCGCCGCTTTCAGCATGTCGTCCGGGTCGACCAGCACCGTGTCGCACGCCCGGCAACGGCGGGCGGCTATGTCGTTTTCGGCGTTACAGTGCGGGCAGTTTTTAAAACGGAAACGGAAATCACACTGTTCGCGATGCCCTTCATCGTCTTCAAACCAGCCCTGACAGCGGCGGCCAAAGTGTTCAATCAGCGTACCGTCGGCGGTGGTTTTGCCCCAGAAGGTGTTAGCAAACCCGCAGGCGGGACAAAACACCTGAACGGGGACGTTGTCACTTTTGCCTTTCGGCGTGCCAACTTCAGGAGAGTAGAGATCGTGCGGGTTACCCGCGTAATCCAGAATCAGGCAGTCCGTTTTCCCTGGAGCCAGCCGCAGGCCGCGCCCGACAATCTGCTGATAAAGGCTGACGGATTCGGTTGGGCGCAGAATAGCAATCAGGTCGACGTGAGGGGCGTCAAAGCCGGTGGTTAACACCGAGACATTCACCAGATAGCGAAACTGTTGCGCTTTAAAGGCGTCAATCAGCGCGTCGCGCTCCGGGCCGGGCGTTTCGCCGGTGATCAGCGCCGCGTCGTCAGCGGGTAATAAGCCGGTGATTTCTCGTGCGTGTTCAACGGTGGCAGCAAAAATCATCACGCCTTTGCGCGTCTGGGCAAACTCTTCGATCTGGCTGACGATGTGCGGCGTGATGCGCTGCTGTTTTTTCAGCTCCTGATTAAGGTCCGCTTCACTGAATAAGCCGTTGCTTTGCGCCTGCAGACGGCTGAAGTCGTACTGGACCACCGGCATATCCAGGCGCTCCGGGGGCGTCAGGTAGCCATGCTTAATCATGTAGCGCAGTGGAAGCTCATAAATACAGTCGCTGAATAGCGCCTTCTCGTCTCCGCGCACCATGCCGTGATAATGGAAGCGATAAATCCAGCCTTTACCCAGGCGAAAGGGCGTGGCCGTCAGGCCGAGCAGGCGTAAGTGAGGGTTCACCTCTTTCAGGTGGGTGAGGATTTGCTGATACTGGCTGTCGTCGTCATCGCTGATACGGTGGCACTCGTCGACAATCAGCAATGAGAACTCGCTGCGAAACTGTTCCAGATTGCGGGCAACCGACTGCACGCTGCCAAACACCACTTTGCCGTGGCTCTCTTTACGTTTTAGTCCGGCGGCAAAAATATCAGCCTCCAGCCCAAGCGCACAATATTTGGCGTGGTTTTGCGCCACCAGCTCTTTAACATGCGCCAGTACCAGCACGCGTCCACGTGCCAGGCGTGCCAGTTCGGCGATCACCAGGCTTTTGCCTGCACCGGTCGGGAGCACAATTGCCGCCGGTTCCCGGTGTTTACGGAACCAGGCGAGGGTCGCGTCGACGGCTTCCTGCTGATAGGGACGAAGTGTAAAAGTCATGGGTTCTCGGTTTAGTTATTTCGCATATAGTATGCCACGAAACTTTTTCCCTTGAGTGACGCAACCAGACCATTATACTGAACCGTTCCTGACTGCTTCTTTTTCGGGCGTTGCCCGCTTCCAGCACCATTAAGGCTAAAAAGATTTCATGCGACTTGATAAGTTTATCGCTCAGCAACTCGGCGTAAGCCGCGCTATTGCCGGGCGTGAAATTCGCGCCAGCCGCGTTACCGTGGATGGCGACATTGTGAAAGACACCGCGTTCAAACTCCAGCCTGAGCATCAGGTTGAGTATGACGGCAACCCGCTGACCCAGCAGCATGGCCCGCGTTACTTCATGCTTAACAAACCGGAAGGGTACGTCTGCTCAACGGACGACCCGGATCACCCGACAGTCCTCTATTTTCTCGACGAGCCGGTTGCACACAAACTGCACGCGGCAGGACGTCTGGATATCGATACCACCGGTCTGGTGCTGATGACCGATGATGGCCAATGGTCGCATCGCATTACGTCTCCGCGTCATCACTGCGAGAAAACCTATCTGGTCACGCTGGAATCGCCGGTATCGGATGATACGGCTGCGCAATTCGCTAAAGGCGTTCAGTTGCACAATGAAAAAGATCTGACCAAACCGGCGGTGCTTGAGGTTATCACGCCGACGGAAGTCCGTCTGACCATCAGCGAAGGGCGCTACCACCAGGTAAAACGTATGTTTGCCGCAGTGGGTAACCACGTTACAGGTCTGCATCGTGAACGTATTGGTGCGATTGAACTCGATCCCGACCTGGAGCCTGGCGAATATCGCCCGCTGACAGAAGAAGAGATCGCCAGCGTTGGTCTGACTTCACGCTAATTTCAGGAGAACTCTGTGACCACCAGGCCACACTCGTCGTTCAAAATCGTCTTCATCCTTGGCCTGCTGGCCATGTTGATGCCGCTGTCTATCGATATGTATTTGCCTGCACTGCCGGTGATCTCCGCGCAGTTTGGCGTCCCGGCGGGCAGCGCGCAGATGACGCTCAGCACCTATATTCTCGGTTTCGCTATTGGTCAGCTATTGTACGGCCCGATGGCCGACAGCCTCGGCCGTAAACCGGTTATTCTGGGCGGTACGCTGGTCTTTGCTGGAGCGGCAGTAGCCTGTGCGCTGGCGCAGAGTATCGATCAACTGATCGTTATGCGTTTCTTCCACGGTCTGGCGGCGGCAGCGGCGAGCGTGGTGATAAACGCCCTGATGCGTGATGTTTACCCGAAGGAAGAGTTCTCTCGCATGATGTCGTTTGTCATGCTGGTGACGACCATTGCACCGCTGGTGGCACCGATGGTCGGCGGTGCCGTACTGGTGTGGTTCAGCTGGCATGCGATTTTCTGGATACTGGCGATTGCGGCTCTGCTGGCGTCGGCAATGATCTTCTTCTTTATTGATGAGACGCTGCCCGTCGAGCGCCGACAGAAATTCCACATTCGTACCACCATGGGGAACTTCGCCTCGCTGTTTCGCCATAAGCGCGTGTTGAGCTACATGCTGGCGAGCGGCTTCAGCTTTGCCGGGATGTTCTCCTTCCTCAGCGCGGGGCCGTTTGTCTACATTGAACTGAACCACGTTTCGCCCCAGCACTTTGGCTACTACTTTGCGCTGAATATCGTGTTCCTGTTTGTCATGACCATCATTAACAGCCGCTTTGTTCGCAGGGTCGGGGCGATCAACATGTTTCGTGCCGGGCTGTGGGTCCAGTTTGTGATGGCTATCTGGCTGGTCGTGAGCGCGTTTTTCGGTGTGGGCTTCTGGGCCCTGGTGGTGGGTGTTGCGGCGTTTGTCGGCTGTGTGTCGATGGTCTCATCCAATGCGATGGCGGTGATCCTCGATGAGTTCCCGCACATGGCGGGAACCGCTTCATCGCTGGCGGGGACGTTCCGCTTCGGGATTGGTGCGATCGTTGGCGCGCTGCTTTCTATGGCGACCTTTAACACGGCCTGGCCGATGCTATGGGCGATTGCATTCTGCGCAACCAGCTCCATTCTCTTCTATCTTTACGCCAGTCGGCCGCGAAAAGCGGCTAACTAAAGAACACCTGAGGCCCGAATCGGGCCTTTTTGTTGATGCATATCAACCAAACCTCCGTTCGTTTACCCTGTGTTTGTTTCTTTTATGTAAAATCTATTTGTGTAAAAAGTCACATCATTGTATTTAAAAAGGTTGAGTTAGATCGCAGAAACGGGTACATATAGCGCCGACGCGAACCTGTAACGCCTGTAAAAAAGCCCTTCATAGTGCAGGTTAGCGATGATGTGTTACTATAAATGTAAATAAATTGTGAAGTAAATTTGCTTCCGGGGAACGAACGTGAATACATTACAACTCTCCATTGTCCATCGCTTGCCACAGAGCTATCGCTGGTCGGCGGGTTTTGCAGGTTCGAAGGTTGAACCGATTCCGCAAAGCGCTCCAGGTTGCGAAAATTGTCTGGTCGCGCTCAAGCTGCTGAGCCCGAGCGATGAAGATGCGTGGCCAGTAATGGAGCGCCTCAGCCAGGCGCTGACGGATATTGAAGTGGACAGCTCCGTGCTGGAGTGTGAAGGCGAGCCTTGCCTGTTTGTGAACAGCCAGGACGAGTTCGCTGCGACCTGCCGTCTGAAAAACTTTGGCGTAGCAATTGCCGAGCCGTTCTCTGGTCAATATCCTTTCTGAGCGCTAGCCGGACGTTAATAGCTGGCGCGTGTAATTCTGCGTCGGTGCAGCGAATACGCGCTGGCACTCACCCTGCTCGACTACCTCTCCCTGCCGTAACACAATCACCTGATGACACAAAGCGCGTACCACCTGGAGATCGTGGCTGATAAAGATATAGGCCAGCCGGTGTTTCGCCTGTAACCCTTTTAATAGCGCCAGGATTTGCGCCTGGACGGTTCTGTCCAGTGACGAGGTCGGTTCATCCAGTATGATTAACTCTGGTTTCAGGATCAGCGCACGAGCAATGGCAATGCGCTGACGCTGTCCGCCGGAAAATTCGGCAGGGTAGCGGTGCCGCGTATCGGGATCTAAACCCACTTCCACCATCACCCGCATCACTTCCTCTTCGCGCTGCTGGGCCGTGAGCGCCGGGCGGTGTACTCGTAGCCCCTCTTCAACAATCTGCAAAACGCTGAGCCGTGGATTGAGCGAGGAGTTTGGGTCCTGAAATACGACCTGCATGCGCGGGCGCACGGGAAGCATCTGGCGGCGATCCCAGCTGTGCAGAGGCAAATCATCGAAAAGAATGTGCCCTTGTGAGGCGATTAAGCGCAGCAATGCCAGACCGGTCGTGCTTTTGCCTGAACCGGACTCGCCTACCAGCCCGAGTGATTCACCGGGACGCAGGGTAAAGCTGATATTTTTCAGAACCGGGTTCTGATCAACGACGCGGCGAAAAATACCTTTGCGGATGGGAAACGAAACGGCCAGATCTTCAACGCGCAGCAACGGTGTACTGTTTTCAGACAAAGGCACCGGATCGCCAGACGGTTCACTGTCGAGCAAACGCCGCGTATACGGGTGCTGAGGGGCGCTCAGCAAGGGGGCCGCTCTGTTTTGTTCAACGCATTGCCCGTTTTGCATGACGGCCACGCTGTCCGCCAGTTTCCTGACGATGCTCAGGTTATGGGTGATGAACAGCAGGCTCATGTTGAGCTCATCGCGCAACTCGCGCAGCAATTGCAGGATCTGCGCCTGCACGGTGACGTCCAGTGCTGTTGTAGGTTCATCGGCAATCAACAGTTCAGGGCGTGTGAGCAGCGCCATCGCAATCATCACGCGCTGGCGCTCACCGCCGGAAAGCTGGTGTGGGAAATCACTCAGCCGCTTTGCTGCATTGCGTATGCCGGTACGTTCAAGACAATCCAGTATTTCGCCCCGTGCCGCCTCTTTGCGCATACCCCGGTGCAAGGAAAGCACTTCGTAGAGCTGCTTCTCAAGGGTATGCAGCGGGTTGAGCGATACCATCGGCTCCTGGAAAATCATGGCAATCTTATTGCCGCGGACCCCGCGCAGAGTCTGTTCGTCGGCATGAAGCAGTGAACTGCCGTGAAAAAGAATATCCCCTTGCGGATAACGGACCGGCGGGGAAGGGAGCAGGCGAAGCACGGAGAGCGCCGAGACGCTCTTGCCGGAGCCAGATTCACCCACCAGCGCCAGCGTTTCGCCGCGCTGGATCTGCAGCGATAAATCATTGACCACCGTGCGCGTCTCACCCTGCTTCGAAAAGGCAATGGACAGATTTTCAATACTGAGAAGGGGTTGCGTCATGTCATACCGCCTTGTTGGGATCAAAGGCATCGCGCACGGCTTCGCCAATAAAGATCAGCAGCGAGAGCAGCACTGCCACAGAAAGAAATGCGGTAATCCCCAGCCAGGGAGCCTGAAGGTTATTTTTTCCCTGTAACAGCAGTTCACCAAGCGATGGTGAACCGAGCGGTAACCCGAAACCGAGAAAATCGAGTGAGGTCAAGGTGGTGATCGAACTGCATAAAATAAATGGCAGGAAGGTGAGGGTGGCGACCACGGCGTTAGGGAGCATATGGCGGAAGATAATTCCGCGATCGCTCACGCCCAGCGCCTGAGCGGCACGGATGTAGTCAAAATTTCGCGTGCGCAGAAATTCAGCGCGGACAACGCCGACCAACGCCATCCAGCCGAACAGGACGGTAATTCCCAGTAGCCACCAGAAATCAGGTTGCACTACGCTTGAAAGCAAAATGATCAGGAAAAGGGTCGGCATCCCGGACCAGACCTCAATCACGCGCTGTCCCCAGAGATCGATTTTACCGCCGTAATAGCCCTGAACGGCACCCGCCACGACGCCCATCACGCTGGAAAACAGCGTCAGCATCAGCCCGAAGAGGATAGAGATCCGCGTGCCGTAAAGAATGCGCGCCAGCACGTCACCGCCGTTGGCATCTGTGCCCAGCCAGTTTTGCCGTGAGGGTGGCGACGGGAACGGAGTCTCGGTGGAATAGTTAATGCTGTTCGCGCCAAAACGCACCGGTGCCCAGAGCGCCCAGCCGTGCTGTTCAATCTGGTTGCGTAGCCACGGGTCCTGATACTCGGCCGGAGTAGCAAACGGGCCGCCAAAATCACTCTCGCTGTACTGGGTGAGTACGGGGACATACCAGCGGTCATTAAAGTGCACCAGCAGGGGCTTATCGTTGGCAATCAGTTCAGAGCACAGGCTTAATACAAACAGCACGGCAAAAATCCACAGCGACCAGTAACCGCGGCGGTTATGGCGAAAGCGAGCCCAGCGGGCCTGGTTGACGGGGCTTAAACGCGGCATTAGCGGCCCTCAAAATCGATTCGGGGATCAACCAGCGTATAGCTGATATCACTGATGATATTCAGCAGCAGGCCAATCAGGGTGAAAATGTAGAGTGTGCCAAACATCACCGGATAATCGCGCGACACGGTTGCTTCATAGCCCAGCAGCCCCAGGCCGTTCAGCGAAAACATCACTTCTATCAGCAGCGAGCCGGTAAAAAACATACTGATGAACGTGGCCGGAAATCCGGCGATCACCAGCAGCATGGCGTTGCGGAAAACGTGCTTCCACATGATCTGCTTCTCACCGACGCCTTTTGCGCGCGCGGTGACGACATACTGTTTACGGATCTCATCCAGGAACGCGTTCTTGGTCAGCATGGTTAGCGCTGCGAAACCGCCAATCACGGTAGCGAGCACTGGCAGGGTAATATGCCAGAAATAGTCTGTGATTTTTTGATACCACGGCAGGGTGCTGAAATCGGCGGACACTAACCCACGCAGCGGGAAGATGTCGAAATAGCTCCCTCCGGCGAAAAAGACGATCAGCAGTACGGCAAACAAGAATGCCGGGATCGCGTAACCGATGATGATCAACGTGCTGCTCCAGATATCGAAACGGCTGCCATTGTAGACGGCTTTACGGATACCCAGCGGAATGGAAACCAGATAGATGATCAGCGTTCCCCAGAGTCCCAGCGTGATGGAGACGGGCAGGCTCTGTTTAATCAGCGTCAGGACGGATGCGCTGCGAAACAGGCTGTCGCCAAAATCGAAACGCACGTAGTCCCACAGCATGGTGAAATACCGCTCGTGGAGCGGTTTATCGAAGCCATAGCGATGGACGATCTCGGCAATTACCTCCGGGTCCAGCCCGCGGCCGCCACGGTATTGGCTCTCGCTGATATTGCCTGTGCCGGTTCGGGCATGGCTTGCACCCATACCTTCGCCCCCGCCGCCAGGCATACCGCTGGTGTTGCCAAACTCAATGGCGGCGATCGCCTGATCGACCGGGCCGCCAGGGGCGATTTGCACGATAAAAAAGTTAATGGTGATGATGGCCCACAGCGTCGGGATAACCAACAGCAGACGGCGGATCAGGTAAGCACCCATCGTAGTTCCTTAACGCCGCTCAGCGGGGAGTCTGGCGGCTTTATTGACGTCGTACCACCATGTGTCAAAGCCCAGGGTGTAAACAGGGCGCACAGATGGCTGAGAGAATTTGTTCCAGAAGGCAATGCGATCTTCGCCCATATACCACATGGGCAGCATGTAATAATTCCAGGTTAATACTCTGTCGAGCGCCCGACCCAGTGGCACAAGTTTCTCTTTATCACCTTGTGCTGCCACGATTTTGGCGATCAGCGCATCCACTGCCGGGCTTTTAACGCCCGGTGCATTGTAGGAAGAATCAATATAGCGGGAATCCCAGGTGATCTGCAGATCTGTGCCGGGCCACGGTTGCGCCGCATACAGGCGTTGCATCATGTCGTAATCCCGGCTGCGCATGCGGTTGGTGATCTGCGCGTTATCCACCTGGCGGATATTCAGGGTTATCCCCAGTCGTTCAAGATTCTGTTTAAAGGGCAGCACCCACTGGTTGTTTGCGCCTGAGGAGAGCAAAAGCTCAAAACTCAGCGGCTTACCCGTTTGCGCATTGACGCGTTTTTGATTTTTCAGCACCCAGCCTGCTTCATCCAGCAGCGTACTGGCTTTTAACAGATTATCGCGATCGAAGCCCTTGCCGTCGGACTCAGGCGGTTCAAACACGGTGGTAAACACTTCTGGCGGCAGTTCCGCTTTCAGCGGAGCCAGCAGGACCAGTTCGTCGGCGTTTGGGTAGTTGCGCGCGGCATATTCGGTATTCTGGAAATAACTGTTGGTACGGCTGTATGCCCCGTAAAACAGCGCTTTGTTCATCCATTCAAAATCAAAGGCCAGGGTGATGGCCTGACGTACCCGGCGGTCGGCAAATACCGGGCGCTGGATATTAAATGCCAGCCAGCGGGTATCCTGCGCGGACTCATTTTTATGTTCGTCTTTGACGATATAACCTTTTGTGAAATTTTTACCGATATAGCGGGTTGCCCAGTTCTTTGCGCTGCTCTCCACACGAAAATCGAAAGCCCCCGCCTTAAACGCCTCGAACGCCACGTTATCGTCGAGATAATAATCATAGCGAAGGGTGTCGAAATTCCAGCGGCCACGGTTTACCGGGAGGTTGGCCGCCCAGTAATCTTTGACGCGGGAATAGATCACATACTGCCCCATGCGCCAGTCGGTGATACGGTACGGGCCACCTGCCAGTGGCGGGGTGGAGAGAGGGTCGCTGAGTTTATGGTTTTTCCAGAATGATTCCGGCATAACGGGAAGTGAGAACAGGCTCAGCATGTTCTCTTTGTTCGGTTCGCTCAGTTCGATGCGCACCGTCAGCGGCGCAATGGCTTTCACCGTTGCGCCTTTATACACCAGACGGAACTGGGGAACGCCCTCGGTCATAAATTTATGGAACGTGAACGCGATGTCGCTGGCTTTAACCGGTGTGCCATCATGAAAACGCGCCCGTGGATTAATTGAAACTTCCGCCCAGGCAAAATTATCCGCGTAGCGAACGTTGTCTGCCACCAGCGGGTAGTAGCTGCCGGGTTCATCATCAGAGGTGACAAAGAGGGTGTCGTAGAGGGATTCTGTCCTTGCCGCTGCCACGCCGCGCAGCGCGTAGCGGTTGAAGTTATCAAAGGTGCCCATCGCAGAGAGCGTGACATTTCCGCCTTTGGGCGCGGCAGGGTTCACATAATCAAAGTGGGTAAAGTTAATTGCGTACTTTGGCTCACCAATGACGGCAAACGCCGTGCTTTCTTTGATGGTCTGCGCCTGGCTGGACAGGCTTACTAATGCCAACAGCATCAACACGAAGCGCATAAACATCTTCCGGCGGCTCCCTTTTTTATCCTGACGTACTCAATTAGGGTGAATGATAATTGACGCCGCTCGCATTGTGAAATTATTCACCGGGCGTCACGTCAGGTTGCCATTTACTGAATTGCTCCAGCGGCATGGGGCGGCTGATCCAGTAGCCCTGCAGGAAATTAACGCCATGCTCACGCAGCCAGACGGCCTGCTCCGGCGTCTCTACACCTTCCGCAACCGTCGACATATTCAACCGCCTTGCCAGCGTCAGTACCGCGTCAAGCACCGGTGATGTCACCGTTTCGGTGCCAATGGCGTTCACAAAGCCCCGATCGATTTTGAGGTAGTCCATTGTGAAACGTTCTAGATAAATCAGCGCGCTGTGCCCGGTGCCGAAATCATCAATCGCAATCTCAAAACCTTCGTTGTGCAGCCATTCAAACAGCGACTTGGCCTCACGTTGATTAATCATGTCACGTTCCGTTATTTCCAGTACGGTCTGGAAATGATCCTGCGGCAGGGCTGCATTAAAGGCGCGTATATCCTCTTTAAAACTTTCTGCGTGCAGGTGGCCTGGCGCAATATTAATACCGAGTTTTGCGCCAGGAGGGAGTACAGTCTGCAACACCGGGGCATCGCGTATAATCAGATCAAAGAGATGCAATGTCAGGGGAACAATCAGTTGCTGCGCTTCGGCAAAATTGATAAAGGCATCCGGCGGGATCTCTCCCATCGTGGGGTGCTTCCAGCGCATTAAGACTTCAACGCCGCGCATTTTAAGCGCTTTTGCATCCACCACCGGTTGATAAACCACGTAAAACTGACCGAGCTTAATGGCGGTTAAAATCTCTTTTCCTGGATTCAGGCGAATGGTGAGAATGTAGTAATTAAGCGAACCGGCTGCGATGCCGCAAACCAGACCGAAAAACAGGGCAAACAGCAGTTCATCGGTCGTCCATGCTTCGGCATAGAGCTTGATGGTAAGAGGAACTCCTCTAAGCGTGGCGGTGCGGGCCGGTTTTTCGTGCAAATCTTGCGCTTTAATCAGGGCACCGGACATGGTTGTTAACGCCTGATCACCAATGATCACGGCGATGCCCGCGAACTCATCCTGGCGCGCCGTATAAAGAAGGTACGGTGTTAAATTGATATTAACGGAAGTAAACACACCGCCATCTTTTACCAGCGGGTTTCGATACCAGATGGCTATCGCCGGTTTGTTGGGCAGCATTGGCGTGCCTGGCAGGAGCGCCATATCGATCGGTTTAGTGATATGAAGCTCCGGAATAAGCTCCTCCATGGGGGTGTCCATCGGGCCTGTTGCCGATGAGCAGAATGCTTTTTTATCCCGGACCAGTAAAAAGGCCCGCACGTTGATACTAAAGGCCGCGCGAGAAGTCAGCTCTGCGCTCACCTCCTGACAGTTATTCAGCGTGAGAGGCTGGAGCGTATCGATCGAGGCTTTAAGCTCCTCAAAATAGCTTTCCATGTACACGCTCAAGTCCGAAATCAGGGTATCGGACTTCACGTCTCTTTTGTGGTAGCTCCAGAAAAATTGCAACGAACCCAGGAGCAGGGCAATGAACAGGCCAGTAAAGATACTGAGGACGAGGATCTTACGGTTGCTGGAGAAGTAGCGGGTGAACATAGACGTCGTGCTTCCTGAATTGCCGCTGAATGTACTCAGTGTAACGGGCAAAAAAAAACACCGCCGGAGCAGTGCTTTTTTTATCGTATCGCCAGCCAAGGGATAACCAACGATACGACAGTAATATTAACTACGGGTCAGAACACGGCGCGCTTCGTTGTAACGCTTCTTCCAGTATGGCTCGTTCATGCTGGAGATCGTCACACCGCTGCTGGTGGACGCGTGTACGAACTGGTCGTTGCCAATATAGATGCCAACATGTCGACCTGTAGAACCTGCACGGAACAGGACTAAATCACCCGTGCGCAGCTTGGTACGAGAAATCGACTTGCCCATTTCCTGCTGTTCATAGGTTGAACGCGGAAGATCTAACCCAAATTGCTCGCGGAAAGTACGCTGTACGAAGCCGGAACAATCAATACCTTTTTTCGTGCTGCCGCCCAGACGATAACGCACGCCTTTCCAGTCAGCATACTGGTCCATAATACGGGACTTCACGTCCAGATTACGTACCATGTTTTCAAATTCATCCTGAGAGGCTTGCAGTGAAGAGGAATCTTCCATTCCCACAACACGCGTCTCAGGATGCATATTCTTCGCGGTGTTCGTTGTACTACATGCAGAAAGCAGAACCGCCACTGCTATCGCCGGGATACCCCGCAAGATATATCTCAAAATCGGTTGAGATTTGACCATTTTGTTTATTTTCCCTTGAAGTCCTTAACGACAAATATCGTTATAAAAATGCCAACCGTGACGAGACTAAATATCTGTTCACATTGAGACAATTCTTTCTGGTCAGATTTGTGGTGTAACGCACAAATTTATTCACCACGATAATAATTATCTCAGTGAGGCAAAACGAGTCTGAGATTAACCGATTGCGTAGGGCATTGCGAGTAAAAATAACCATTTTTTTATAAGAAATTGTGATACAGAAAGTGAATAACCGGGATTGCTTAAAATGGCAGCAGATCGGGTTAAAAAGCATGCAACATGTTCATTTATATCATGAATAATGTGACGTAATGATGGCAGAAAACGTGAAAAAGGCGGGAGAATGTATCAGGGATCGACAATGATCCCTGATGGATGAGGTTAATTTGAGTTAATTATTTGTTTATTGCTTGTTGCATTTTGCCGGGAAGATAGCGATCAAAAAGCGCAATAAGCCGATCGCTTAATGGCGTCATCAGGCACCACGGCAAACCAATCAACACGGCGGAAAGTGAACCAACCGCAATATCCGACAGCCAGTGAGCGCCGATCATGACGCGCGGGAATGCAAATACCACAACAATCATAAGGGCTATAGCGAACGCTTTTTTGCCGAAATAACGCAGCATGAACGCGGAAAAAATAAGCAGCATCATGCCATGATCGCCGGGGAAACTATCCTTCGAGGCGTCTTTCGTTGAAATATGCAGCAATTCGCTGACGCGGTTAATATTCGGGAAATAGAGTGAAGGGCTGGCGCGTTTTACCGGCATCAGATGTTGTGCCAGCTGGTTAACGATTACCGCGGTCAGCAGCATTACCAGACCAATAATCATAATGCGGCGGCGTCCTGACTTGTCCTCCTTCAGCCAGAAAGAGAGCATCAGGCAGCCCATCGCCAGCAGCGAGCAGCCGTCGAAGGCGCGGTTGTTGGTGATGGCTACCAGCCACAGGAACGCCTGACTCTTTACCAGCGCCTGGTTAAAGAAGTGAAAAAGCCCGGAATCCAGCGGGAACCAAAAACCGTGGTTCACCGGCAAATACCAGGAGAAGAACAGCGCCAGGCCAGCGGCGTTAAGCAGCAGAATCAAAGGAAATCGAGTTGTCATCATTCTTCAGCAAGCAGTTAAATCAGGGGCAACGTTAGCCGCCGGAAGTTAAACGAATCTTCAACAGGCTGGACTGTAATGTGTTCCAGTCGGTGTTAACCGCACTAATTAGCTCTATTCGACTATCAGGCGGCGCAACATTCTGCGTTTCAATAAAGAAATCTTCACCCTGACGATTAATACGAACCAGACCGTCCTGGGTGCGCATAATGCCTTTAACGCGATCGACGGGTGCCAGCCTCGCCCACTCAAGTATACCAATGGTGTCGAAAACCGTATCGGCATCGAAAATCCACCCGCACGCCTGATGTCCCTGGCCGCTGTTCAGGTTTCGCCGCCAGCGCTGATGTTCCGGCAGGCTCAATGCCGCCAGACCTTGCTTTACGCTATGACTATGGTTGTGTTCTGCGCTGGATGGCAGTTCAGCCAGGTTCAGGCGAGGGCGATCCAGCAGGGCGCTGTCAATCTTCCCCTGAGTGGTCTGAATACGCTGACGCCCGTTACCTGAACGTTGCCACCAGGCATCGAACGCGGCCTGGCTTTCTGCCGTAGCGCGATCTTCTTTATTCGCCACGATGATGTCTGCAGAAGCGAGTTGATCGCGGAAGTTCTCATTATTCACCGTTTTCTCATCCAGCAACTGGCGAGGATCGAGAAGGCACAGCGTGGCTCGCAGGTCGATCCACGGCTCATAAACCGGCGCGGTCAATAAATCGAGAATTTGCTTCGGGTGGCCCAGACCGGTGGGTTCAATCAACAGACGATCGGGTTTGCCCTGGCGCAGCAGCGTGTTCAGTCCAACCTGCATGGGCAGGCCATTCACGCAGCACATACATCCGCCGGGGATCTCTTTAATCATCGCGCCGCTGTCGGCCAGCAACGCGCCATCAATACCGACTTCGCCAAATTCATTGACCAGAACGGCCCATTTCTCTGCCGGATCTTTATTTGCCAGCAGATGCAGAATCGAGGTGGTTTTACCGCTACCGAGAAAACCGGTGATCAGGTTGGTTTTGGTCACGTGCGCTCCGATAAATAATCGTGATGCTTTAACAATTATCTATCATCCTGACGAAAAAACGGTGCAATGAGAAGAGGGCGGGCGAACGGAGGGCATTTCCGTTCGCCTTAAACGCAATAATCGTTAAATATTTAACGTCTCGACAACGGCCTGACGCGCACCGTGGCGAGCAACACGCTGGTACGCCTGGCTGACGGCCTCTACGAACTCAGGATACTGCGGCAGGTCGTGACCAAAGATTTCACTCAGCCCAAGCAGAGCATTAACACGTTCCGCATCGCTGCTGGCGTCAACAATGGCGCGGATCTTATCGCTGAGCGGGTCGCGAACATCAATGCTGTGGCCGCGTTCATCTACGCCGCTGACGTAGCGCATCCAGCCTGCGATACCCAGCGCCAGTAATGGCCACGCGGTTTTGTGCTCAAGATGCACCCGGACACCGTCCAGCATGCGCTGAGGCAGTTTCTGGCTACCATCCATCGCGATTTGCCAGGTCCGGTGCTGTAACGCCGGGTTGGCAAAACGGTCAATGAGGCTATCGGCGTAAGCAATAAGGTCGACGCCATTGATATGCAGCGTAGGGGCTTGTTCATCCAGCATTAAACGGCGCGCGGCCTCACGGAAGCTGTCATCCTGCATACATTCATTAATATGCGCGTAGCCAGCGAGATAACCGAGGTACGCGAGGAAAGAGTGGCTGCCGTTGAGCATTCGCAATTTCATTTGCTCCCAGGGTAAAACGTCCTCCACCATTTGCACACCCGCCACTTCCCAGTCCGGGCGTCCGGCGACAAACTTATCTTCCACAACCCACTGAATAAACGGTTCACAGCTGATGGCGCAAGGATCTTCAACACCCAGTTCCTGCGTGATTTCCGCCAGCGAAGCGTCGGTGGCGGCCGGGACAATCCTGTCGACCATGGTGCCAGGGAAGCTGACATGGGCATCGATCCACCCGGCAAGCGCCGGGGAACGCTTCTGAGCCATACCGAGTACGGCATTTTTTACCACGTGACCGTTATCAGGAATGTTGTCGCAGGAGAGCACGGTGAAGGCCGGCAGATTGCGATCGCGACGACGGCTGAGTGCTTCGACCAGAATACCGGGCGCGGAATGGGGTTCAGTCGGGTTTTCCAGGTCATGAAGAATACGGGCATTTTGCATATCCAGCTTGCCGGTGGCCGGGTCGATGCAATAGCCTTTTTCGGTAATGGTAAGCGAAACAATCGCCACCTGCGGTTCGCAAAATTTCTCAATAATGGCAGCCAGCGAGTCCAGTTTTGCATTCAGGCACTCATGAACAGCCCCCACGATGATCGGTTGATTTCCTTCCGCGCCTTTTTCCAGCACGGTGAAGAGGTGATCCTGCGCGCGAAGCTGGCTCATCAGGACATCGCCGCTGAACAGGCTAATCTCACATATCCCCCAGTCACCGCCTTTGGCATTGAGCACTCTGTTTGTTAACAACGCCTGATGCGCGCGGTGAAACGCACCAAACCCAAAGTGGACGATGCGCGAGCGTAATAGCGTGCGATCGTAGCGAGGCTGCTGGACATGGGCAGGAAGCGCGGTGGAGGCAATAGTCTTCATGAAATACACACCTGATTAACCATTAATTAACAATGGCAGTGTAAAGTTATATGACAACAAATTGAATTGGTAAGCCGTAAATATCCCTGTTATGTGAGATTGATCAATCAATGCAGCGGGCTGTGTTGACCCTTTTTCGTAAACATGTATGGTAGTCGTCATCGCAGTATCACATATTGGTATAACAACTTGAGGGGTGGGTAATGGAACAAACCTGGCGTTGGTACGGGCCGAACGATCCGGTTTCTCTTGATGATGTGCGTCAGGCTGGCGCAACGGGTGTCGTTACGGCACTGCATCACATTCCTAACGGCCAGGTATGGCCGGTAGACGAAATTAAAAAGCGCCAGGCACTGCTGGCGGAAAAAGGCTTAACCTGGTCTGTTGTTGAAAGCATTCCGGTTCATGAAGATATTAAAACCCATTCCGGCGAATATAAAACCTGGATCGCCAACTACCAGCAGAGCATTCGTAACCTCGCAGCCTGCGGTATTGATACCGTCTGCTATAACTTTATGCCGATTCTGGACTGGACGCGTACCGACCTTGAGTATCAACTTGCTGACGGCTCCAGAGCGCTGCGATTTGACCAGATCGCATTTGCCGCATTCGAGCTGCATATCCTGAAACGTCCTGGCGCAGAAGCGGACTACACCGCGGAAGAGCAGCAGCAGGCCCTGCAGTGGTTCAATGCAGCCAGCGAAGCGGACATCGAAAAGCTGACCCGCAACATTATCGCGGGCCTGCCGGGAGCAGAAGAAGGTTATACCCTGGATCAGTTCCGTGCGCGTCTGGCGGAGTATGGCGATATCGATAAAAATCAGCTGCGTGAAAACATGGCGTACTTCCTGCGCGCGATTGTGCCTGTTGCAGAAGAGGCGGGCGTGCGACTGGCTATTCATCCTGACGATCCACCGCGTCCAATCCTCGGTCTGCCGCGTATCGTTTCTACCATTGAAGACATGCAGTGGCTGAAAGAGACGGTAGATAGCATTTATAACGGCTTCACCATGTGCACCGGCTCTTACGGCGTGCGGGCAGATAACGACCTGGTCCGGATGATCGAAACCTTTGGCGATCGCATTCACTTCACGCACCTGCGGGCAACCTGCCGTGAAGAGAACCCAAAAACCTTCCACGAAGCGGCGCATCTTGGCGGCGACGTGAACATGGTCGCGGTGGTGGATGCCATTCTGGCCGAAGAGCTGCGTCGTAAGCACGCGGGAGATACCCGCCCGATCCCGTTCCGTCCTGACCACGGACATCAGATGCTGGACGATCTTCGCAAGAAAACCAATCCAGGCTATTCGGCGATTGGCCGTCTGAAAGGGATGGCGGAAGTGCGCGGCGTGGAGCTGGCGCTGAAGATGACGAAGTATCCGGAGCTTCTGTAAGCTCTGTCGCCTGGTGGCGCTACGCTTAACGTGCCTACGAAAAACCGGCCTGAGAGCCGGTTTTTCGTGTTTTGTAGGTCGGGTAAGGCGAAGCCGCCACCCTACAAATGCCGCAATCAGTCAGCGCGACCCATATAGCGTTTTTCTTCGATATGGATGCGGATTTTCTCGCCAGCAGACAGATACTCAGGAACCTGCACAACCAGACCGGTGGTCAGGGTAGCCGGTTTGTTGCGCGCACTTGCAGACGCGCCTTTGATGCCTGGTGCGGTTTCAACGATTTCAAGATCCACCGTCTGTGGCAGTTCCAGCGCCAGCAGCACGCCATCCCACGTCAGAACCTGCATGTCCGGCATACCGCCTTCAGGAATGAACAGCAGTTCTTCTTCGATCTGATCTTTGGTGAAGATATAGGGGGTGTAATCTTCTTTATCCATGAACACGTACTCGTTGCCGTCGATATAAGAGAAATCAACATAGCGACGGGTCAGGGTCACGGTATCAACGATATCGTCACCTTTGAAACGTTCTTCAACCTTCAGGCCGGTACGAACATCGGCGAAACGCATTTTGTACAGCGTTGCTGCACCACGGGCGCTGGGGGCCTGAATATCGATGTCTTTCACAATCAGCAGCTTGCCGTTGTAATTCAGTACCATACCTTTCTTAATTTCATTCGCTCTTGGCATTGCAGTAATCCTGTTTACGGGAGGTAAAAATATCGCGCCAAATTACTCGCGCGCGGCCTTTCAGGCAAGCGGAATTCGTGGCTTTTGCTATCAATACATAAAAGGTGTTACTGTGCGTCCAATGCCTGACTGCGCGGGCGTTCGTCACCAATAGAGAGCATTTATGGATTGTCGTCCAGATTGTGGCGCGTGCTGTACCGCACCGTCCATTTCAAGCCCCATTCCAGGAATGCCGGAGGGCAAGCCTGCCAATACCCGTTGCGTTCAGCTCTCTGAAACCAACCTGTGTATGATCTTTGGCTCGCCCCTGCGCCCGAAGGTGTGTGCCGGGCTTCAGCCTTCAGCGGAAATGTGCGGCAGCACGCGCGCCGAGGCCATGACATATCTTCTTGAGCTTGAGTCGCTCACCGCACCTTAAACGTCTTTAATCCGCGTCAGGCAGGTTATGGTCAGGACGCACATCACCAGTGCAATCCAGAACACTGAATGATAATTCCAGATCTCAGCAACGATACCCGCCATTGAGCCTGCAATAATCCAGCCTACACGGGTCGTATTAGTATAAAGGGTGGTGGCGGAGCCTGCCTGTCCTGGCATCAGATCCTGGAAGTAGAGCATGCCAATCCCGGCCAGAATGCCGATATAGATGGCGTTCAGCAGCTGTAAAGCCAGCAGCAACGCCGGCGTATGTACCGTCAGCATACCGATGTAGAACAGCAGCCCCGCGACGGCGGCAATCCGCATTAAAAAACGCTTCCCGAAACGCTTCGCGTAATAGCCCGCGATCAGCATCGTCGGGATCTCAAGCCCTGCTGCGGTGCCCATCATGATCCCCGCCAGCTTCTCCGGCAGATGCAGCTCATCAATAATAAACAGCGGCATATTAATAATGTAGAGGCTATTGGTTCCCCACATCAGCGTACAGATGATGAATAACAACAACGCATCACGGCGGTTGCGGCGCGGAGCTTCGAGCGTTCCGGTCGCGACTTTTGGCTCTTTGCGCATCGACGGGAGGAAGAACCACACCATCGCGCCGCACACCACAAACGCGACAGCCGCGCTCAGGTACATCACCGTAAAGCCAAAGCCCATCGCCAGTGCGTAAGCCAGCGGCGGACCAATCACCCAAGCCAGCGACACCTGCGCGCGTAATATAGAGCTGAACATCACCGCTTCACGTCCGGTATGGTCGGCATGCTCGCGGGCAAGTGCGAACATCTGCGGGTTAGCGGTAGAGCCGAAGCTGCTCAGGAATACGCCCACAAACAGCAGAACGAAATAGTTACGGTTCCAGGCAAACAGCACACAGGCAAAGACGCCCAGTAAGCAGCAGAAGACGATCAGGCTTTTGCGGTCGCCTTTTTTGTCGGAGCGTCCGGCGAGAAACTGGCTGACCAGAATGCCGATAATGGCGCTTCCGGTAAAGAAGAAGCCGACCATCGCCGGACGGGCATGGACTTCGTTGGTCAGAAATAAACTCAGCGTTGGTGTTTGTAACGCACCGGCAATTCCGGTGAGGAAGGCAACAATCAAAAACGCCGTTGACGTCAAATCAAAGGGCTTTGGTGAGGCGGCAGCGGGGGTGTTATGCATCTTTCACGATCGGCAGTTCATAAAGAGACGCGGAGTGTACGCCGCCTGTCAGAAAATAAACAGATGCTCCGATCAATTTCGCCACGAAAAATCAAAATAGCATTTCAGGTTACGATTTCAGGCTGAACATTGCTGAAAAGGGTCTGCTGAACGTCAGCAATATTAGCTGAACGATGAAGAAATGTGCTGCGTATCTAACTTCTGAAATCAGAATTGTAACTTTTCTTGCAACATACTGGAGAAAGAGCAAGACTTCTTGAAACGTTTCAGCGCTACCTTGTTTTAACTAACGGAGCAGGTTAGCGCATTTTTTCTCAATTAAGCTGAAACGATTCAATTTCAGCAGGAGAGGAGAACCATGTTCCAGTTATCTGTTCAGGATATCCACCCGGCCGCGCAGGCCGGGAATAAAGAAGAGGCTATTCGCCAGGTTGCCGCTGCCCTTGTGCAGGCGGGCAACGTGGCTGAAGGCTATGTTGATGGCATGCTGGCTCGCGAGCAGCAGACGTCGACCTTCCTTGGCAATGGCATTGCCATTCCACACGGCACGACCGACACACGCGACCAGGTGCTGAAAACCGGCGTTCAGGTTTATCAGTTCCCTCAGGGTGTGGTGTGGGGCGAGGGCCAGGTGGCTTATGTGGCTATCGGTATTGCCGCCAGCAGCGACGAACATTTAGGTCTGCTGCGTCAGCTGACGCATGTGCTGAGTGATGACTCCGTGGCTGAACAGCTGAAATCCGCCACGACAGCGGAAGAGTTGCGCGCCTTGCTGATGGGTGAAAAACAGAGCGAAGCGCTGAAACTGGATAATGAAACGCTGACGCTGGATGTCGCCGCTTCCGATCTGGTCACGCTGCAGGCACTGAATGCGGGTCGTCTGAAAGAAGCCGGTGCGGCAGATGCCAGCTTCGTGACACGTGCGATTAATGATAAGCCGTTGAATCTGGGCCAGGGTATCTGGCTGAACGACAGTGCTGAAGGGAACCTGCGTAGCGCTATTGCCGTCAGCCGCGCGGCCACCGCGTTTGACGTTGAAGGTGAACGCGCTGCAGTGCTCGTTACCGTCGCGATGGCCGATGAACAGCCGGTTTCCGTGCTGAAGCGTCTGGGCGATCTGCTTATGAACAATAAAGCTGAAAAACTGCTGAATGCGGATGCTGCCACTCTGCTGGCCCTGCTGACCAGTGACGATGCGCTGACTGACGACGTGCTGAGTGCTGAGTTTGTGGTCCGAAATGAACACGGTCTGCATGCGCGTCCGGGCACCATGCTGGTGAACACCATCAAGCAGTTCGAAAGTGAAATCACCGTCACCAATCTGGACGGTTCTGGCAAGCCGGCCAATGGCCGTAGCCTGATGAAGGTTGTCGCGCTGGGCGTGAAGAAAGGTCACCGTCTGCGTTTTACCGCACAGGGGGCAGATGCTGAACAGGCGCTGAAAGCGATTGGCGATGCCATCGCGGCCGGTCTGGGGGAGGGCGCATAATGAGCAGACGTGTTGCGACAATCACGCTGAACCCGGCTTACGACCTGGTGGGCTTCTGCCCGGAAATTGAGCGCGGTGAAGTTAACCTCGTGCGTACCACTGGCCTGCATGCTGCGGGTAAAGGGATTAACGTAGCGAAAGTGCTTAAAGATCTGGGTATTGATGTCACCGTGGGCGGCTTCCTCGGCAAAGATAACCAGGACGGTTTCCAGCAGCTGTTCAGCGAGCTGGGTATTGCGAACCGTTTCCAGGTGGTCCAGGGCCGTACCCGTATCAACGTAAAGCTGACGGAGAAAGACGGTGAAGTGACCGATCTGAACTTCTCTGGTTTTGAAGTCACGCCGTCCGACTGGGAACGTTTTGTTAACGATTCCCTGACCTGGCTCGGACAGTTCGACATGGTGTGCGTGAGCGGCAGTCTGCCGTCCGGCGTAAGCCCTGAAGCCTTCACCGACTGGATGACGCGCCTGCGCAGCCAGTGTCCGTGCATTATTTTCGACAGCAGCCGTGATGCGCTGGTCGCAGGTCTGAAAGCCGCGCCGTGGCTGGTGAAGCCAAACCGTCGTGAACTGGAGATCTGGGCTGGGCGTAAGCTGCCAGAATTAAAAGATGTCATTGAAGCTGCTCATGCGTTGCGCGAGCAGGGTATCGCTCACGTGGTGATTTCTCTCGGTGCAGAAGGTGCGCTGTGGGTTAACGCCTCTGGCGAATGGATTGCCAAACCGCCGTCGGTCGATGTTGTCAGCACCGTTGGCGCAGGGGATTCCATGGTCGGCGGCCTGATTTACGGCCTGCTGATGCGAGAATCCAGTGAACATACGTTACGTCTTGCCACCGCCGTTGCGGCCCTGGCCGTTAGCCAGAGCAATGTCGGTATTACCGATCGTACCCAGTTAGCCGCGATGATGGCGCGCGTTGACTTAAAACCTTTTAACTAACAGCAGGAGAGGAATAATGAAAACGCTGCTGATCATTGACTCCGGTCTCGGACAGGCTCGCGCCTATATGGCGAAGACGCTGCTGGGCGCGGCGGCACAAAAAGCACACCTGGAGATTATCGATAACCCAGGTGATGCCGAGCTGGCGATTGTTCTGGGCGATAAAATCCCGGTGGACAGCGCACTGAACGGCAAAAAAGTGTGGCTGGGCGATATCAATCGCGCGGTTGCGCATCCGGAGCTGTTCCTGAGTGAAGCGAAAAGCCATGCGTCGGTCTACAGTGCCCCCGTTGCTGAGGCACCTGTTGCGGCGTCTGGCCCGAAACGCATTGTCGCCGTAACGGCTTGCCCGACGGGTGTGGCACATACCTTTATGGCGGCTGAAGCCATTGAAACCGAAGCGAAAAAGCGCGGCTGGTGGGTGAAAGTTGAAACACGTGGCTCCGTAGGTGCAGGCAATGCGATCACGCCTGAAGAGGTGGCTGAAGCCGATCTGGTGATTGTCGCGGCGGATATCGAAGTGGATCTGGCGAAGTTTGCCGGAAAACCGATGTACCGCACCTCTACCGGCCTGGCGCTGAAAAAGACGGCGCAGGAGTTTGATAAAGCGCTGGCTGAAGCCAGGCCTTATCAGGCAAGCGGCGCGGCGAAAACCGCTACCGAAGGGAAAAAAGAGTCTGCGGGCGCGTATCGCCACCTGCTGACCGGTGTCTCTTACATGCTGCCGATGGTAGTGGCAGGCGGTCTGTGCATCGCGCTTTCTTTTGCATTTGGTATTGAAGCGTTTAAAGAGCAGGGCACGCTGGCTGCTGCGTTGATGCAGATTGGTGGTGGCTCCGCGTTTGCGCTGATGGTCCCGGTGCTGGCTGGTTTTATTGCCTTCTCCATTGCTGACCGTCCTGGCCTGACGCCGGGTCTGATCGGCGGTATGCTGGCCGTGAGCACCGGTTCCGGTTTTATCGGCGGTATCATTGCGGGCTTCCTGGCGGGTTATGTCGCGAAACTGATCAGCTCGAAGCTGAAGCTGCCGCAAAGTATGGAAGCGCTGAAACCGATCCTGATCATTCCGCTGATCTCCAGTCTGGTGGTCGGTCTGGCGATGATTTACCTCATTGGCAAACCGGTTGCGGGTATTCTGGAAGGTCTGACCCACTGGCTGCAAACCATGGGGACGGCGAACGCGGTTCTGCTGGGCGCTATCCTCGGTGGCATGATGTGTACCGATATGGGTGGTCCGGTAAACAAAGCGGCATACGCGTTTGGCGTGGGCCTGCTGAGTACCCAGACCTACGCGCCGATGGCAGCGATTATGGCGGCGGGTATGGTGCCTCCATTGGCTCTCGGTCTGGCAACGATCGTTGCCCGTCGTAAGTTCGATAAAGCACAGCAGGAAGGTGGCAAAGCGGCGCTGGTGCTGGGCTTGTGCTTCATCACCGAAGGGGCGATCCCGTTCGCGGCGCGTGACCCAATGCGTGTTCTGCCTTGCTGTATCATCGGCGGTGCGGTTACGGGTGCGATTTCCATGGCGGTCGGCGCGAAACTGATGGCTCCGCACGGCGGTCTGTTCGTACTGCTGATCCCTGGCGCAATCACGCCGGTGCTGGGTTACCTGCTGGCAATTATCGCGGGTACGCTGGTGGCGGGTCTGTCATATGCGGTGCTGAAGCGCCCGGAAGCGGACGTGGTAGCGAAAGCAGCCTAAACGATGTGTCGGGTGGCGGTTACGCCTTACCCGACCTGCAAAAAAGCCGGGTCGCATTAAGCACCCGGCTTTTTTTATGCCGCATGTTCTGCGGTTTGCTGTGCCTTCAGCCAGGCAATCTCTTCCGCCCAGATATCCGGATTAATAGTCTCAAGCACCATCGGAATACCGTCGAAGCGGGCATCCTGCATAATAAACCGGAACGCATCGTGGCCGATATTGCCTTCACCGAGGCTGTGGTGGCGGTCGACGCGGCTGCCGAACGCGCTTTTCGCATCGTTCAGGTGCATCCCGCGCAGGTACTGAAAGCCCACGATGCGCTCGAACTCATCGAAGGTATCTTTTGTTGCCTCGGTAGTGCGCAGGTCATACCCGGCCGCAAACGCGTGGCAGGTATCAATGCACACGCCCACGCGGGACTTGTCTTCCACGCCGTCAATAATCGCCGCCAGATGTTCAAACTTAAAGCCGAGGTTGCTGCCCTGACCGGCGGTATTTTCGATCACTGCGGTGACGCCTTTGGTTTTATCCAGCGTGATGTTAATGGACTCAGCAATGCGCGCCAGACAGGCATCTTCGTCAATCTGCATCAGATGACTACCGGGATGGAAGTTCAGCAGCGTCAGCCCAAGCTGTTCGCAGCGCTGCACTTCATCGAGAAACGCCTCACGGGATTTTTCCAGCGCCTCTTCGACCGGGTGGCCGAGGTTAATCAGATAGCTGTCATGAGGGAGAATTTGGCCCGGCCCGAAGTGGTATTTCTCGCAGGCGGCTTTGAAATCATCAATCACTTCAGTGGTAAGCGCGGCAGCACGCCACTGGCGCTGGTTTTTGGTGAACAGGGCGAAAGCGGTCGCCTCGATTTCGGCGGCACGAATGGCGGCATTCGCCAGGCCACCTGCAGCGCTGACGTGCGCTCCAACGTATTTCATAAAGGGACTCCTGTTAACCCGAAATGCCTATGATAGCGGGTTAACAGAAGAAGGATGTAGTGGTTTATGCCATCAGGCTGTGAACCGCGAGGTTAATCGCGCCACCGCCAACAATCAGCCAGATAAAGAGCACCAGTGCCATCAGCAGCGGTTTCGCACCGGCTTTTTTCAGCGCACTGACGTGAGTGGTCACCCCCAGCGCCGCCATTGCCATCGCCAGCAGTACCGTATCCAGCGTGACCAGCATATCCACCAGCGCTTTTGGCAACAGATGGAAAGAGTTAAATATCGCTACCACGATAAACAGGATCGCAAACCACGGAATGGTGATTTTGCTTTTCTGGTTACCGCCTGCCGGAGCCAGCTGTTTGACTCTTGCCGCCAGGATAATCAGGAACGGGGCCAGCATCATCAAGCGCAGCATTTTGGCTATCACCGCCGCGTTTTCCGCTTCCGGATTAATGGCGTGACCAGCCGCCACCACCTGCGCCACTTCATGCATGGTTGAGCCAATATAGATGCCATAGGTTTCCGGGCTAAACCAGTGAGCAACCAGTGGATACATGGCCGGGTAAAGGAAAATCGCCAGCGTACCGAAGATAACGACGGTCGCTACCGCTACGGTCACTTTGCTGGATTCCGCTTTCACCACCGGTTCCGTTGCCAGCACTGCCGCCGCACCGCAGATGCTGCTGCCCGCGCCAATCAGCCAGCTGGTTTGTTTATCCAGTCCGAATACTTTCTGTCCGATAACGCACGCCAGTAAAAACGTGCTGGTCAGCGTCAGGACGTCAATGGCGATCCCGCTTACGCCGACATCCGCAATCTGCGAAAAGGTGAGACGGAAGCCGTAAAGAATGATCCCCAGGCGCAGCAAGTGCTGCTTAGCAAAAATCACGCCGCCGTCGCAGGATTTCCAGATATGCGGATAAACGGTGTTTCCAACCACCATGCCGAGCAAAATAGCCAGCGTTAAGGCACTGAATCCTGCCCCCGCGACAGCCGGAATGCTGCCGCTCCATAACGCCACGCCAGTCACCACGGCGCTGAGCGCCAGGCCCGGCACGACGTGCCACAATGTACGATGATGCTGTAAGGTGAGTTCTGACATAACCTTCTCCTTTGTCTGGCTAAAAGGTTACGGCGCGCTGGCTTAAAAATAAAATTGATTATATATTTATAATCAATCTTTATAAGTGGTAAGCAATCATGCACATTACATTGCGTCAGCTGGAAGTTTTTGCCGAGGTGCTGAAAAGCGGGTCGACGACACAGGCGTCGCAGATGCTGGCTCTCTCGCAGTCTGCGGTCAGCGCCGCGTTAACCGATCTTGAAGGGCAGCTTGGCGTGCAGCTTTTCGACAGGGTAGGGAAGCGGCTGGTGGTCAATGAACATGGCCGCCTGCTTTACCCGCGCGCGCTGGCGCTGCTGGAGCAGGCGATGGAAATAGAACAATTGTTCCGCGAAGACAACGGTGCGATCCGTGTTTATGCCAGTAGTACGATTGGGAACTACATCCTGCCGGAAGTGATTGCCCGCTATCGCCGGGATTTCCCGACCCTGCCGCTGGAGATGAGCGTCGGTAATAGCCAGGATGTGATTAACGCGGTGATCGATTTCCGCGTGGATATTGGCCTGATCGAAGGGCCATGCCATAACGTGGATATCATTGCAGAGCCCTGGCTGGAAGATGAACTGGTGGTGTTCGCCTCACCGGCCTCTTCATTATTACAGGGCGAAGTCACGCTGGAGCGCCTTGCTCAGGCGCAGTGGATTTTGCGTGAGCAAGGCTCCGGTACGCGTGAAATTGTCGATTACCTGCTGCTGTCGCACCTGCCGCAGTTCCAGCTTGGGATGGAACTGGGGAACTCCGAAGCCATCAAGCACGCGGTACGCCACGGTCTGGGGATCAGTTGCCTCTCTCGCCGGGTGATTGTCGAGCAGCTTGAGGCCGGCACACTGGTTGAAATCCCGATTCCGTTGCCGAAACTGGTGCGCACGTTGTGGTGCATTCATCACCGCCAGAAACATCTTTCCAGTTCTTTGCAGCGCTTTTTGCGCTATTGCGAAATCTGAAAAACTCCCCGGTGGCGCTTCGCTTTCCGGGGCTACTCGTACTTTTCACCCCGTCTTTTTCTGCTTTACTTATAATCCTGGCCGAGTCATGAAGCTCTCTTATAACTGCGTATTTCTGCCAGATGGAACGCGTATCGTCTGCTACAATCGCGCCTCATTTATTAGATGGACAGCATTTTCACATGGTTTCAGAAACTAAAACCACAGAAGCGCCCGCGCTACGTCGCGAACTCAAGGCGCGTCACCTGACGATGATCGCCATCGGCGGTTCAATCGGTACAGGTCTTTTCGTTGCCTCTGGCGCAACCATTTCGGCAGCAGGCCCTGGTGGGGCACTTTTCTCTTATATCCTGATTGGCCTGATGGTCTATTTCCTGATGACCAGTCTGGGCGAACTGGCGGCATATATGCCGGTGTCGGGTTCGTTTTCAACCTACGGTCAAAAATACGTTGAAGAAGGCTTCGGTTTCGCACTGGGCTGGAACTACTGGTACAACTGGGCGGTAACCATCGCCGTTGACCTGGTCGCCGCACAGCTGGTGATGACCTGGTGGTTCCCGGATACGCCAGGCTGGATCTGGAGTGCGCTGTTCCTGGCCGTGATCTTCCTGCTGAACTACATCTCCGTTCGCGGTTTTGGTGAAGCGGAATACTGGTTCTCTTTGATTAAAGTGGCAACCGTCATCATCTTTATCGTCGTCGGTGTGGCGATGATCGTTGGTATTTTCAAAGGCACTGAACCGGCGGGCTGGAGCAACTGGACCATAGGTGATGCGCCGTTTGCCGGTGGCTTCTCGGCGATGATTGGCGTGGCAATGATTGTTGGCTTCTCCTTCCAGGGAACCGAACTGATTGGTATCGCGGCCGGTGAATCCGAAAACCCGGAGAAGAATATTCCGCGCGCGGTGCGTCAGGTGTTCTGGCGTATCCTGCTGTTCTATGTGTTCGCTATTCTGATCATCAGCCTGATCATCCCGTATACCGATCCAAGCCTGCTGCGTAATGACGTGAAAGACATCAGCGTTAGCCCGTTCACCCTGGTCTTCCAGCATGCTGGTCTGCTTTCTGCGGCGGCGGTGATGAATGCGGTTATCCTGACGGCGGTGCTCTCTGCGGGTAACTCCGGCATGTACGCCTCCACCCGTATGCTCTACACCCTGGCCTGCGACGGCAAAGCGCCGCGCATTTTCTCGAAACTGTCTCGCGGCGGCGTGCCGCGCAACGCGCTGTATGCCACTACGGTGATTGCGGGTCTGTGCTTCCTGACCTCAATGTTCGGTAACCAGACGGTGTACCTGTGGCTGCTTAACACCTCCGGGATGACGGGCTTTATCGCCTGGCTGGGCATTGCTATTAGCCACTATCGTTTCCGCCGCGGCTATGTGATGCAGGGGCATGATCTGAATGACCTGCCGTACCGTTCAGGTTTCTTCCCGCTGGGGCCGATTTTTGCCTTCGTGCTGTGCCTGATTATTACGCTTGGTCAGAATTACGAGGCGTTCTTGTCAGACACCATCGACTGGGGTGGCGTGATGGCGACCTACATTGGTATTCCGCTGTTTCTGGCTATCTGGTTTGGTTACAAACTGGTGAAAGGCACGCACTTCGTTCGCTACAGTGAAATGGATTTCCCGGAACGATTTAAACAATAACCGCACTTCCTCTCTTTAAGCCCGCTCAGTTGAGCGGGCTTTTTTGTATGAGGATCAGAAGCTGTACGTCATGCCAACGGTGTAACGACGGCCATCAAGTACGGTGTCATAGGTGTCGTAATCAATCTGCTTATCAAGCACGTTGTAAACCCCGGCAGTAACCAGCAGGTTCTTATTCGCGTTGTAGCGCAGACCAACATCAACCTGAGTATAAGAAGGCGTGCCCTGAGACATAGAGGTACGGCTCAGGTACTCAGAGGTTTTGCCACGAAGATTCAGACGGCTCCAGAAGCCAACGTCCGGCGTTGCCTGCCAGTCCAGAGTGGTGTTGAACATATGCTTCGGCATTTTGTTCAACGGTTTGCCGGAGAACTGGCCGCTTTTCTGCTCAGATTCCGTATAGGTGTAGTTTGCCGTCCAGTTCACATCTCGCGTGATTTTCCAGCCGAAGGTGGATTCCACGCCGCGCATGTTAGCTTTATCGACGTTGACACGGTCGCTGACGAAATCATAGGTGTAGTCGCCAATAGTACACGCGGGATCGGACCTGCTGTTACAGCGGCGAACTTCGGTGATCTTGTCTTTAAAGTCGGTATTAAACAGCGTCACCCCGGCGTTCAGGTTGTCGTTGTTATCCCAGAGCAGGGCAATCTCTTCGCTCAGGCTCTTTTCGGGTTTCAAATCCGGGTTACCGACGATAATACCGTCAAGGCGTCCACCACCGGTGACCTGGCCCCAGTTCGCAGAAGACTGGCGCAGATCCGGCGCACGATAGCCCGCAGAAACCCCGCCTTTCAGCGTCCACTGATCGGCCAGATGCCACACACCGTAGCCGCGTGGCGTCCAGTTCGTACCGTAGTTCTGGTCTTTATCCATACGCAGACCGCCGGTCAGCGTGAAGGTATCGGTCATTGCCCATTCATCTTCGGCAAACAGCGCCCAGCTCCAGCGTGTCAGCTTATTCAGCCCATCGGCTGCTTCCAGCTGGTTGCCGTTATCGCGCAGTTTCTCGTAGCGATACTGTCCACCCAGCGTCAGGGTATGATCGCCCAGGAAGATCTGGTTCTGGTTGTTGAACGTGGTGTTGTAAGAACGCATTTCGCGTTCCGGGTTATTGGTCTCTTCCTGCTGGATATAGCTGGTGGTATTGAAGTCGCTGTAATAACCGCTGTGGGTTAAAGCCCAGGTCGTATGTTCGTAACGCGTTTCACTTTTGGTGTTTGGCGTACAGGTATTTCCGCGACAGGTTTCTTCCGCTTTTGACATACCCGGCGTGCTGTTCCTGTCCTGAAGTTCACGGGCAAAATCGAGGTCGAAATCATTTTGCTCGTCCGGCGTGAAGTTCAGCGTGATGCCACCGTTACGCATCTTCTGCTCGTTATAGCCGTTCTCAATTTTATCTTCTGCGCGACGTGACAGCAGCCCCGTCACTTTTGCCCCAAGCAGGCCGTCAATCAGTGGACCAGAGGCGTAGGCGTTGGTCTGGAAAATATCACCGGAATCATTGTTTTCCTGGAATGTGGCATCGCCGTGCAATGAGCCGGTCCAGGCTTTGGTATTTGATACTTTTTTGGTGATGACGTTAATTACGCCACCCATCGCATCAGAACCATAGAGGGAAGACATTGGCCCACGAATAACCTCAATGCGCTCGATGGATTCCAGCGGCGGCAGCCAGCCCTGTTCGATACCCGAGTTGTCGCTATTAGGGCGGGTGCTTCGGGTGCTGATACGCTTACCGTTGACCAGGAAAAGCGTGTACTGGGAAGCCATGCCGCGGATGCTAATATCGCTGCTGCTGCCACCGCCGGTGACAACGACGCCCGGCACATCTTTCAGCGCATCGGTGACGTCGCGATAAGCCTTATCTTCAATCTGCTGTTTTGAAATGACGGAGATTGACGCGGGAGCATTCTGGATCTTTTGTTCAAAACCCGTCGCGGTGACGACAACGGTATCCTGATCGGCTGCGTAAACGAATGGGGGAAGTGTGGCGACGCCAATGGCGACGGCCAGTGCCTTAACGCGAGGTATAGTCATTTGTACATTCCGTATAAAAATGAAAAAAACTCCATCGGGATAACCCTGAGAACTGTATGTATTTGTCTTGTAAGAACTCTTTGTGATGGAGAAGAGCCTGGAATTGTACAAAAGAATGTAGAATTGTAAACACAAATGATAATTGAAATCATTTGTGTTTGATTGTGTGGCGGGAAAATAGCGCGGATTCAAACGGATAGATTAATGTAAAGAATGTAAGAGGGGAGAAGGCCCGGTAAACGAAACGCCACCGGGCATAGCAGGAGGGCCTTTATCTGAACAGATGCTCCGCATGGAAGCGGAGATGATCCTCAATAAAGGACGCAATAAAGTAGTAGCTGTGATCGTAGCCGGGTTGAATACGCAGCGTCAGCGGCCAGTCTTTCTGGCGTGCTGCTTCAGCCAGTACCGCAGGCTGTAGCTGACCGGCGAGGAACTGATCTGCATCGCCCTGATCGATAAGCGTCGGAATCGCATCTTTCGCCTCGCTTGCCAGCAACAGGGCACAGCTGTCCCACGCCTGCCATTTTTTCGCATCATCACCCAGATAATTCGCGAACGCTTTCTGCCCCCACGGCACCTGCGCTGGATTCACGATCGGCGCAAAGGCTGACACGCTGGTATATTTTCCTGGGTTTTTCAGCGCCAGAATCAGCGCGCCGTGTCCGCCCATAGAATGGCCGCTGATCGCGCAGCGTTCGCTGACGTCAAACTGCGTTTGCACCAGCGCAGGCAGTTCGTCGCGAACGTAGTCGTACATACGGTAATGGCTCGCCCACGGCTGACGGGTGGCGTTCAGATAGAACCCGGCACCTTTACCTAAATCATATCCGGCATCATCGGCGACATCATCCCCGCGCGGGCTGGTGTCTGGCATGACCAGTGCAATGCCCAGTTCCGCCGCAATGCGCTGCGCACCAGCTTTAGTGGTGAAATTTTCGTCGTTGCAGGTTAAACCCGACAGCCAGAACAGAACCGGAGGCTTAGCGCCATCTTTGGCCGGCGGCAGAAAAATGCTGAACGTCATGGCGCAGTGCAGAACGGTGGAGTCGTGCCGCCAGCGCTGCTGTCGGCCTTCAAAACAACGATGCTCTTCGAGCAGTTCCATGCAGGGCTCCTCAGTGCGGTTTGCTATTCATAAAACCCATAATACAGAGTTTTCATTTACCTGTGAGCAACTTTCACTTTCGCAAGGCGGCGAGATGCTGCATCATAAATTAACTTTTATTTAACAACTGGAGTGATCATGGCGCTGCGAATCGCGCTCAGTGGCTTTGTGGTTCTGGTGGTGGCGATGGGGATAGGGCGCTTTGCCTTTACGCCTCAGGTGCCGCTGATGATTGCTGCCGGACAACTCACGCTTACCAGCGCGGGACTGGTGGCGGCGATGAACTATCTGGGCTATCTGGTAGGGGCATGGGATGCGATGCGGGCTCATCGCTTCGTTGAAACCCGCCTCTGGCTGGGGATTTTTGGTGCGGTGGCGCTCACATTGCTCTCCGCCGTGGCGGATAACGCCCTTGTTCACGGCCTGCTGCGCTTTGTCATCGGCTGCATGAGCGGCTGGTCAATGGTATTAATTGCCGCATGGACCAACGAGCGGCTGGGGCAACTGGGTAAACCGGGGCTCAGTGCCGCCGTGTTTGCCGGGCCTGGAGCGGGTATTGCCCTGAGCGGGCTGCTCGCGGTCTATATTCAGGCGAAAGCGCTGTCGGCGGGGGCCGCATGGCAAATCTATGGCGTCCTGGCATTGGTGCTTGTTGCCGTGGTGGCGCGATATCTGCCACGCGCAGGGCAACTTCATCGGCCAGGCACTGCACCGGAGCCGCTGGTGCTGACGGCGGATCTAAAGCGTCTGGTCTGGAGCTACAGCCTGGCCGGGTTTGGTTATATCCTTCCGGCGACATTCTTATCGCAAATGGCTGCGGCCCGTTTTCCCGGCAGCCTGTTTGCCCAGTTTGTCTGGCCAATATTTGGTGCGGCATCGGTGGCAGGCATCGCTCTCAGCATTGTTTTGCGCCACACCTCAACGTCTAACCGCAGGCTGGCGATTGTCCTGTGGTTGCAGGGCGCTGGCGTGCTGGCCGCCTGGCTGTTGCCGGGGATTGGCGGTTTGCTGACGGGCGGCCTGCTGGTCGGCGGCGGATTCTTGTGTGCCGTACAGCTCTCTCTTTTATATGGTCGTGAGCTGGCACCGAGCCACACGCGCTATATGGCCGGACTGCTCACCACCGGTTATGCCATCGGCCAGCTGGTTGGCCCGGTAACCTCTGCCTTATCGACCTGGCTGACGCACCGGCTGGAGCCTGCGCTGGGGCTGGCGGGCGTGGCGCTGTTTATCGGCGGCGCATTGGTCTGGAACCGTCAGGCCGAAAGGCAACAGCAATTGCAATAATTATCGTCGTGAATACTGGATTATGTGCGCCGCCTCACGCACAATGAGCGCACACTTTTGCCACAACGAGGGCAAAAGACGCCACACCTGCAGGAGAAAATAATGTCATCACTCAGTAAAGAAGCTGCCCTGGTCCATGAAGCCCTGGTTGCACGCGGCCTTGAAACACCGCTGCGCCCGCCGGTTCAGGAGTTAGATAATGAAACCCGTAAGCGACTGATTTCCGGGCACATGACCGAGATCATGCAACTGCTGAATCTCGATCTGAGCGATGACAGTCTGATGGAGACGCCGCACCGCATCGCAAAAATGTATGTCGACGAGATCTTCTCCGGCCTCGATTACGCCAATTTCCCGAAAATCACGGTCATCGAAAATAAGATGAAGGTGGATGAGATGGTGACGGTGCGTGATATCACGCTGACCAGCACCTGCGAGCACCACTTCGTGACTATTGATGGTAAAGCGACCGTGGCTTACATTCCAAAAGATACGGTGATTGGCCTGTCCAAGATCAACCGCATCGTGCAGTTCTTCTCGCAGCGTCCACAGGTGCAGGAGCGCCTGACGCAGCAGATCCTCACCGCGTTGCAAACCCTGCTGGGCACCAATAACGTGGCGGTCTCTATCGACGCGGTTCACTATTGTGTAAAAGCGCGTGGTGTGCGTGATGCCACCAGTGCGACCACTACCACGTCGCTGGGCGGTCTGTTTAAATCCAGCCAGAACACCCGCCAGGAGTTCCTGCGCGCCGTGCGTCACCATAACTAATCAGACAGGGCAGGGACCATGGAGCGAAACGTCACGCTCGATTTTGTTCGCGGCGTCGCCATTCTCGGTATCCTGCTGCTGAATATCAGCGCCTTCGGTTTGCCGAAGGCGGCTTATCTCAATCCTGCCTGGTATGGCGACATTACCCGTAGCGATGCCTGGACGTGGGCGATCCTCGATCTCTTTGCTCAGGTCAAATTCCTCACCCTGTTTGCACTGCTGTTTGGCGCAGGTCTTCAGCTTTTGCTTAAACGCGGCACGCGCTGGATACAGTCTCGCCTGACGCTGCTGGTGATCCTCGGTTTTATTCACGGCCTGTTTTTCTGGGATGGTGATATTCTGCTCGCCTATGGGCTGGTGGGGCTGATCTGCTGGCGGCTCATCCGCGATGCGCATAGCGTAAAAAGCCTGTTTAATACCGGCGTGATGCTCTATGTCATGGGGCTTGGCGTATTACTGCTGTTGGGGCTTATCTCCGGCGATGCGACTAACCGTTCATGGATACCGGATGCGGCAAACCTTCAGTATGAACAGTTCTGGAAACTGAAAGGCGGAACAGAGGCGATCGGTAACCGTGCGGATATGCTGGGGGATAATCTTCTGGCGCTGGGTGCTCAGTACGGCTGGCAATTGGCGGGAATGATGCTGATGGGCGCGTCCCTGATGCGTACTGGCTGGTTGAAAGGTGAATTTAGCCTGCGCCACTATCGCCGCACGGGCGCAGGTCTGGTTCTGCTGGGCGTGCTGATTAACCTTCCGGCCATCATCACCCAGTGGCATATTCACTGGGACTATCGCTGGTGTGCGTTCCTGCTGCAGGTGCCGCGCGAGCTGAGTGCACCGTTTCAGACCATTGGCTACGCGGCGCTCATTTATGGCTTCTGGCCGCAGCTCTCACGTCTGTGGATCGTCAGTGCCGTCGCCTGCGTCGGGCGCATGGCGTTAAGCAATTACATTTTGCAGACGCTGATTTGCACCACGCTTTTCTATCGATTCGGCCTGTTTATGAAATTCGACCGTCTTACGCTGCTGGCGTTCGTTATTCCGGTCTGGGTTGTTAACGTGGTGTTTTCCGTTATCTGGCTACGCTTTTTCCGCCAGGGGCCGCTGGAGTGGGTGTGGCGGCGATTAACCGCACATGCTTCGGGTGTATCATTGAGTAATACATCCAGATAACGATCTGGATCACAATCATTAACAAAACGGATGTAAGCGTTTTCATCCGTGTGAGCTTCTTCACGTAGTCCCTTTTCTCTCGCTGCCAAAATAGCCACCTTGCTAAACACAGGGGGTGTCTGTGAGTTGCTGCAATCCTTTGAAGGATGGTGAATATGATCACCATTCGTGACGTCGCCCGTCAGGCGGGTGTTTCTGTTGCTACCGTCTCTCGCGTGCTGAACAACAGCGCGCTGGTCAGCCCTGAAACCCGTGAAACCGTAATGAAAGCCGTCACCCAGTTGGGATACCGGCCAAATGCTAATGCCCAGGCGCTCGCGACGCAGGTCAGCGACACCATTGGCGTGGTGGTGATGGACGTATCAGATGCGTTTTTTGGTGCACTGGTTAAAGCGGTGGACGTTGTCGCCCAGCAGCATCATAAGTATGTGCTGATCGGGAACAGCTATCATGAAGCGGAAAAAGAGCGTCATGCCATCGAAGTGCTGATCCGCCAGCGCTGTAACGCGTTGATTGTCCACTCGAAAGCCCTGAGCGATGAAGAACTGGCCGGGTTTATGGAGCAAATTCCCGGCATGGTGCTGATCAACCGCATTGTGCCAGGTTACGCCCATCGCTGCGTAGGGCTGGACAATGTCAGCGGTGCAATGATGGCGACGCGGATGCTGATCAATAATGGACACCAGCGCATCGGTTATCTGGCCTCCAGCCATCATATTGAAGACGACACGATGCGCCGCGAAGGCTGGCAAAACGCCCTGAAAGAGCAGGGCATCGTGCCGCTTGAGAGCTGGGTGGGAACAGGTACGCCAGATATGCAGGGCGGTGAAGCGGCAATGGTAGAGTTATTGGGCCGCAATCTGCAGTTGTCTGCAGTCTTTGCCTATAACGATAGCATGGCGGCAGGGGCACTCACGGCCCTGAAAGATAACGGCATTGCGGTGCCACAGCATTTGTCGTTGATTGGTTTCGATGACATCCCCATCGCCCGTTACACCGACCCGCAGCTCACCACAGTGCGTTACCCCATTGCTTCGATGGCAAAACTGGCGACAGAACTGGCGTTACAGGGAGCGGCAGGGCAGTTAGATCCCGGTGCAACGCACTGTTTCATGCCGACTTTAGTGCGTCGTCATTCGGTAGCCATTCGACAAATTGTGGTTCCGATCACTAACTGATTACATGTGGTGATGTAACCGTTTTCAATCTGTGAGTAAATTCACAGTATCTTAACAAGCCGCTGACTATGATGTCAGCGTTTTAAGGGCTGAAACGCTATGTAACGGTGATTATTCACTTTGACTATAGCCAACGCGCCGTAAACAACCAAAAAAACGCATTTCTGGAGCGTTACCGAACACGGAAGATAGAAATTTTATAAGTGAACTTCGGCGATCAGTAACGTTTTATTAACACCTGCCCGCCGTCCGTTATTCACAAGAACTACCCTGCATAAAAAAAACCGGAGATACCATGAATAAGAAGGTGTTGACTCTGTCTGCTGTAATGGCAAGCATGCTTTTTGGTGCAGCAGCGCACGCTGCGGATACCCGTATTGGCGTGACCATCTATAAATACGACGACAACTTCATGTCTGTTGTGCGTAAAGCAATTGAGAAAGATGCTAAGGCAGCGCCAGACGTTCAGCTGCTGATGAATGACTCCCAGAACGACCAGTCCAAACAGAACGACCAGATCGATGTTCTGCTGGCAAAAGGCGTGAAAGCGCTGGCAATCAACCTGGTTGACCCGGCAGCGGCAGGCACAGTAATTGAGAAAGCACGTGGCCAGAACGTGCCAATCGTCTTCTTCAACAAAGAACCTTCTCGTAAAGCGCTGGATAGCTACGACAAAGCGTATTACGTGGGTACTGACTCCAAAGAGTCCGGTATTATCCAGGGCGATCTGATCGCTAAACACTGGGCGGCGAACCCGAACTGGGACCTGAACAAAGATGGTCAGATCCAGTTTGTTCTGCTGAAAGGCGAGCCAGGCCACCCGGATGCTGAAGCCCGTACCACTTACGTTATCAAAGAGCTGAACGACAAGGGCCTGAAAACCCAGCAGTTAGCGCTGGATACGGCAATGTGGGATACCGCTCAGGCGAAAGATAAGATGGACGCATGGCTGTCCGGCCCTAACGCCAACAAAATCGAAGTGGTTATCGCCAACAACGATGCGATGGCAATGGGTGCAGTCGAAGCGCTGAAAGCACACAACAAATCGTCCATTCCTGTCTTCGGTGTGGATGCTCTGCCAGAAGCACTGGCGCTCGTTAAGTCAGGTGCGATGGCCGGTACTGTTCTGAACGATGCCAACAACCAGGCGAAAGCGACCTTTGATCTGGCGAAAAACCTGGCCGATGGCAAAGGTGCAGCTGATGGCACCAACTGGAAAATCGACAATAAAATCGTTCGCGTACCTTACGTGGGCGTAGACCAGTCCAACCTGGCTGAGTTTATCGGTAAATAAGTTAATCGACATGTCTCCACTGGGCGCAATTCGTTGCGCCCTTTTATAACGCGATATGCGAGGCCAACAAGGTATAATTATGGTCAGCACAAATACTCAGTCGTCCGGTGAATACTTGTTGGAAATGAGCGGCATCAACAAGTCTTTTCCCGGTGTTAAGGCACTCGATAATGTTAATTTAAAAGTTCGTCCCCACTCTATTCATGCCTTAATGGGTGAAAACGGGGCGGGTAAATCAACATTATTAAAATGTCTTTTTGGGATCTATCAAAAAGATTCTGGCAGCATTCTTTTTCAGGGGAAAGAGATCGATTTCCATTCAGCGAAAGAAGCGCTGGAAAACGGTATCTCAATGGTTCACCAGGAATTGAACCTGGTACTGCAACGCTCGGTTATGGATAATATGTGGCTGGGCCGTTATCCAACCAAAGGTGTCTTTGTCGATCAGGATAAAATGTATCGCGACACCAAAGCTATTTTCGATGAACTGGATATTGATATCGATCCGCGCGCCCGCGTCGGGACGTTATCCGTTTCTCAGATGCAGATGATCGAAATTGCCAAGGCGTTCTCCTATGATGCCAAAATTGTCATCATGGATGAACCGACATCGTCATTAACGGAAAAAGAGGTTAACCACCTTTTTACCATTATTCGTAAGCTGAAAGATCGCGGCTGCGGCATTGTCTATATCTCGCATAAAATGGAAGAGATCTTCCAGCTGTGTGACGAAATTACCATCCTCCGTGACGGCCAGTGGATTGCCACCCAGCCGCTGGAAGGGCTGGACATGGACAAGATCATCGCCATGATGGTGGGCCGTTCCCTCAACCAGCGCTTCCCGGACAAAGAAAACAAGCCGGGTGAAGTGATTCTGGAGGTGCGTAACCTCACGTCGCTGCGCCAGCCGTCCATTCGCGATGTCTCCTTCGACCTGCACAAAGGCGAGATTCTGGGCATTGCCGGGCTGGTGGGGGCGAAACGTACCGATATTGTGGAGACCCTGTTTGGTATCCGTGAAAAATCGGGCGGTACGATTACGCTGCACGGCAAGAAAATTAATAACCACAACGCCAACGAAGCCATTAATAATGGTTTTGCGCTGGTGACGGAAGAGCGACGCTCGACCGGGATTTATGCGTATCTCGACATTAATTTTAACTCGTTAATCTCGAATATTCGCAACTATAAAAATAAAGTGGGTCTGCTGGATAATTCCCGCATGAAGAGTGATACCCAGTGGGTTATTGACGCTATGCGCGTGAAAACACCGGGCCACCGTACACAAATCGGTTCGCTTTCGGGGGGGAACCAGCAAAAGGTTATTATCGGTCGTTGGTTGTTAACCCAACCGGAAATTCTGATGCTGGATGAACCTACCCGTGGTATTGATGTAGGTGCAAAATTTGAGATTTATCAGTTGATTGCTGAGCTGGCTAAAAAGAATAAAGGGATCATTATTATATCTTCCGAAATGCCGGAATTGTTAGGGATCACAGATCGTATTCTGGTTATGAGCAATGGTCTCGTTGCCGGTATTGTTGACACCAAAACGACAACGCAAAACGAAATTTTGCGTCTTGCGTCTTTGCACCTTTAAGATCAGGGGCTCCTCATGAGTGCGTTAAATAAAAAAAGTTTTCTCACTTATCTGAAAGAAGGCGGTATTTACGTTGTTCTTTTAGTGTTACTGGCCATTATTATTTTCCAGGACCCTACGTTCTTAAGTTTGCTGAACTTGAGTAACATTCTGACCCAGTCTTCCGTGCGTATCATCATCGCGCTGGGCGTGGCAGGGCTTATCGTCACCCAGGGGACGGACCTTTCTGCAGGGCGTCAGGTCGGTCTGGCGGCGGTTATTGCGGCAACGCTGCTGCAGTCGATGGAAAACGCTAACAAGGTGTTCCCGGAAATGGCAACCATGCCGATTTTCGTGGTGATCCTGATTGTGTGCGCTATCGGCGCGGTGATTGGTCTGATTAACGGTATTATCATTGCTTACCTGAACGTGACGCCATTCATCACCACGTTAGGTACGATGATCATCGTCTACGGGATCAACTCCCTCTATTACGACTTCGTGGGGGCATCCCCGATTTCTGGCTTCGACAGCGGCTTCTCGACCTTCACGCAGGGGTTCGTCGCGCTGGGCAGCTTCCGCCTGTCGTACATTACTTTCTATGCGCTGATTGCGGTGGCCTTCGTCTGGGTGCTGTGGAACAAAACCCGCTTCGGTAAAAACATCTTCGCTATCGGTGGCAACCCGGAAGCGGCGAAAGTCTCCGGCGTTAACGTTGCTCTGAATCTGCTGATGATTTATGCCCTGTCAGGCGTGTTCTACGCTTTCGGCGGGATGCTGGAAGCGGGACGTATCGGCTCTGCGACCAACAACCTCGGCTTTATGTACGAACTGGATGCGATTGCCGCTTGTGTGGTTGGCGGCGTCTCCTTCAGCGGCGGCGTGGGTACGGTGCTGGGTGTGGTGACCGGTGTGATCATCTTCACCGTTATCAACTACGGTCTGACCTACATCGGCGTGAACCCGTACTGGCAGTACATTATCAAAGGCGCGATTATTATCTTCGCGGTTGCGCTGGATTCACTGAAATACGCACGTAAGAAATAAGATTCTGAATAACGAAAAACCCGTTGCAGTTAGTGCTGTGACGGGCTTTTTTTTCTACAGCGATAACATCAATTCTGCAAGACCATGGTCATAGAGATAAACCCCGATGATGCAATAAAGCATTGTTGCCATCACGCCAATAATCAACAGCGTTTCCCATAACAATATGATGTGAAAAATTATGGGTTCTTCATGACGATACACTGGATCAAGTCGACGGGAGCCAAAAAAAGGATAGTAATAGATGTGGGTTACGCCTTTTTTCCAGGCTTTGATATTTTGGATAAGCAGCCACATACCGACGACTTCGACTGCAGCAGTAAATAAAAGATGCTCAATTTTCATATCCTGCCTTCTGTCGTTACTTTCCTTGTTTTTTTTGTATATCCAGCAACTGCTCTGGCGTTACCGCCGGATAACCCTGGGCATCTTCCGGCACTTCATGCATCGCCGGAATGGGCACCAGCGGGCCTAAGAAGCGCGGTTCGCGTTTGAAGATATACAGATCTGCCAACGCGCCAAACCGCGCGCCAAACTCACGCACACGCACGCTCAGCATATCCTTAGGCGACGGCACGGCATAGCACTGGGCCTGGATGCCCATATGCAGCGCGATAAACAGCGCGCGCTCGCAGTGGAAGCGCTGAGTAATAATAATGAAATCGTTCGTGTCGAATACTTTACGGGTACGCACGATGGAATCCAGGGTGCGGAACCCGGCATAATCCAGCACGATATCCGCCGGATCGACGCCTGCGGCAATCAGATCTTTTCGCATCGTCACGGGTTCGTTATAGCTTTGCAGCGCGTTATCGCCGCTCAGCAGCAGGTAATTTACCTTGCCACTGTTATAGGCATTCAGCGCGCCCTGAATACGGTAGCGATAATACTGGTTGATCACGCCGGTGCGGTAATATTTGGCGGTGCCAAGTACGACACCGACCTGACGGTAGGGCAGGTCCTGAAGATCATCGAAGATATAAGGAGCCGTTTTCCAGCTCATCCACCGGTCGAGACCCAGCACGATCAACAGCAGTATGCCGACCAGGACAGACAGGCTGTAAAAAACGCGCTTTAACATGCAGATGGCTCATACCTGAGGTGAAATTTAACTCAGGCTACTTTACCCGCCTGGTTAGCGCAAGAAACAGCGAATCAACTGAAGGGTTTTTCATCAGTCGGCGGGCATTTCTGCCCGCCGGAAATTTACGCAAGCAGTACGCGGTCGATGGTCGAGCAGCCCAGTGCTTTCAGCGTGGCGGCGGTGGCGTCCCATTGAATCAGCGGCGCATTGGCTTTTTCTGCCAGAATGGCACGCTGGATATCCGGGTAGTCATAGCCGTTCAGACTCAGCAGGTTCAGGGCACCCTGCAGCGGAGGCAGCGTCGGGTTAAACGCAGCGTTTTCTGCATAGCTGCCGGTGAAGATACGGCCGTCACGACACTGCAGCGCCACGCCGCTTGGCGATTTGCTGTACGGGGTATGACTTTTATTTGCGGCAGTAATGGCCGCCTGGCTCAGCTCATCACCGGACAGGGCGAAGCCGTGGTTCTGGTCGTCCATCAGCAGCGTTTTAATCTCCAGATCTTTCGGCCCGAAGGCGTCCGGCAGATAATCGCCCAGCGTATGCGGCTCGCGGCCTGGCAGGTTGATGCGCAGCTGCAAACCGCTGTTCAGCTCATTCATAAACTGACGGCAGTGACCGCAGGGCGTGTAGTTTACGGTAATGGCGCTCAGCGCTTTTTCACCGCGCAGCCAGGCGTGGCTGATGGCGCTTTGTTCCGCATGGACGGTTTGCTGCATGGTCGCACCCAGGAACTCCATGTTTCCGCCGAAGTACCATGTCCCGCTCACGCCGCGTGCAATTGCGCCGACATTAAAGTGGGAGAGATCGGCGCGCGCGCAGGCGGCAGCCAGCGGCAGCAGTGCGAAAGCCAGCGCGTCTTCGTCCAGTCCCGTTGCTTGTTTAAGCGTCGCGACCTGCCCGGCCGTCAGCAGGGCGGGGAAATGCGTATCCGCCAGAACCGGAGCCAGGGCTGATTGCAAATTCTCTGCAAGCTGGGCGAAAGCAGATTGAAAACGTGGATGCATGGCGTTGCCTCTTAAAGGTTAATGGATCGGTAGTGTACGGAGCCGTTACGGCTTTATATGTGATCCACTTCTCATTGTTTATGCAACTTATGAAATCAAAATGAAATTTGCGCGACGCATCGCAAATTTTATCCCACCACCGCCAGAATAACCGGGAACACGAACGGAGCAATCAGAGAGGTAATAATCCCGCAAATCACCAGCGCCAGCGAGCTAAATGCCCCTTCCTGATAATCTGTTTCAGCGCAACGCGCGGTGCCCAGAGCATGCGACGCCGTGCCCATTGCCAGGCCGCGCGCGGCTTTCGTGTGGATACGCATCGCATTCAGCAGGGTATGACCAAATACCGCACCCAGAATCCCGACGAAAATCACGCACATAGCGCTTATCGCCGGAATACCGCCGATACTGCCACCCACGGCCATTGCGATAGGCGTGGTGACTGATTTTGGCAGGATGGAGGCGGCAATCTGTGGCGACGCTCCCATCAGCAGAGCCACCGATGTTCCGGTGATCATCGCCACCAGGCTGCCGACGAAACAGATAGTAATGATGGACTTCCAGCGGGCGCGGATCTGGTGCAGTTGCTCATAAAGAGGAAACGCCAGCGCCACAACGGCAGGTTGCAAAAGGTCGTTGAGAATTTTGCTCCCGGCAAAGTAACGCTCATAGGGAATGCCGGTGAGCAGCAGGAAAGGAATGATCACCACCATCGCGACCAGCAGCGGGTTCAGCAACGGCATTTTGAAGCGTACCGCAAGTTTACGAGCGGCGAAGAACACCACCAGCGTTAACGGCAGCGACCACCAGATATTGGCCATCATTGTTTTGTTCCTTTCTGCCCGACCACTTTACGTTCGCCATGTACCAGATGCGAACTCCAGCTTACCACCAGGAAAACCACCAGCGTACTGACCGCGCAGGAGACGACAATCGGGCCGAACTGCGCTTTGAGCAAATCGAAATATTGCATCACGCCCACGCCGATGGGCACGAACAGCAGCGCCATATAGCGGATGAGAACGAAGCAGCCAGGGTTAACCCATTTTGCGGGCAGAATTTGCAGCGCCAGGAGCACAAACAGGATCAACATCCCGATAATGCTGCCTGGAATGGTGATGGGCAGCAGGGTAGCAATGAAGATCCCGGCGTAAAGACAGGCATAAATCAGGACGAATGCGCGCAGATATTGCCAGAGAGTATTCAGTGATTTGCTCATGATTAAAGTCCTTGATGAAACGCATTCATCATACAATTAAACCCGGAAATGTGCCACGGATCACATCATGAATTTTGAGCATACCAGACATTCCCAAATGGAACGTCGGGTATTTCCTCATGCCTGGAGAGCAGCTACTATAGCGCGTCTTTTTTCACAGGTAATCTTATGCGTGTTTTGCTGGCCCCAATGGAAGGCGTGCTCGATTCTCTCGTGCGCGAGCTGCTGACCGAGGTGAACGATTACGATCTCTGCGTGACGGAGTTTTTGCGCGTGGTCGATATGTTGTTGCCGGTAAAGTCTTTCTACCGACTCTGCCCGGAGCTGCACCGTCAGAGCCGAACCACCTCCGGTACGCTGGTGCGCATCCAGTTATTAGGTCAGTATCCGGAGTGGCTGGCGGAAAACGCCGCTCGCGCGGTCGAGCTGGGTTCTTACGGTGTCGATCTCAACTGCGGTTGTCCGTCGAAGCTGGTCAACGGCAGCGGCGGCGGGGCAACGCTGCTGAAAGATCCTGAACTCATATACCGTGGCGCGAAGGCGATGCGTGAAGCCGTGCCGTCGCATCTGCCGGTGACGGTCAAAGTGCGCCTGGGCTGGGACAGCGACGCGCGCCAGTTTGAAATTGCCGATGCGGTGCAGCAGGCCGGGGCAACAGAGCTGGTAGTACATGGCCGCACCAAAGAAGATGGCTACAAAGCCGATCGCATTAACTGGCAGGCGATCGGTGAGATCCGCAAAAGGCTCACCATTCCGGTTATTGCCAATGGCGAAATCTGGGATTACGAAAGCGCGCAAGCGTGCCTGAAAGAGACGGGCTGCGATGCGGTGATGATAGGTCGCGGTGCGCTGAACGTGCCGAACCTTAGCCGGGTGGTGAAATATAACGCGCCGCGTATGCCGTGGCATGAGGTGGTGACACTGCTGCAAAAATACAGTCGTCTGGAAAAGCAGGGCGATACGGGTTTGTATCACGTTGCGCGTATTAAACAGTGGCTAAGTTATTTGCGTAAAGAGTACAGCGAGGCGCTGGGCTTATTTCAGGAGATCCGCACGCTGCAGACGTCTGCTGATATTGCGCGCGTTATCCAGGCAAAACGCTGAAGGGGCATTTCTTTGAATTTGCCCGGTAAAGTGCCGGGCAAATAAATCAGAAAATCATCTTGAATACACCCGTCACCACTAACAGCCCTATCAGAAAAATAATTAAAATTACCCACAATAATATTTTCATTCGGCTCTCCTGCGTCTGGTTATCGATATTAAGTGTAGCAGCCCTTCACGTTAACAATTCATAATTACAATAAATGAATTTAATTAACTGATTCTTAAAGAGAATATTTTTCTGATTGTGTAAATGTATGACAAATTGCTGATTGCCACGCGTTACTAAAAAAAATAACGATATCGGGCGTAACGTGCGCCTTTATTTTTTTGGTAATGCCGTAATGAAACGTTCTCTTATTTTATCTCTGAGTGCTCCCGTTGTTTTCATTTTGTCGGCGTGCGCGCCTGAACATGCCACTGTCTCACCCGTACAAACGCAAGCCGTCGCAACGTCTGTTAATACACAATTGAGCCACACTGACTGGCCGAAAAATGAGTGGTGGAAAGCGTATAACGATCCCCAGCTTGATTCGCTGGTTGCAAAAGCCCTGAATGATGCGCCGGATATGCAAATTGCGCGGCAACGCATTACCCTGGCAGAAGCACAGGCAAAAGCTGCGATGGCTGCTGACGGCCCGCAGATCGACTTTTCTGCTGACGCGGAGCGCCAGAAGATGTCGGCAGAAGGGCTGATGGGGCCGTTTGCTATCACCGATCCTGCGGCGGGAACCACCGGACCGTGGTACACCAACGGCACATTTGGACTGACGGCAGGCTGGGATCTGGATCTGTGGGGGAAAAACCGGGACCAGGTAGAAGCAAGAATCGGCAAGGTGAATGCACAAAAAGCGGAGCTGGAACAGACCCGTCAACTGCTTGCCAGCAGCGTGGCCCGGCTTTACTGGGACTGGCAAACCCAGGCCGCTGTGGGTGATGTTCTGGCAGAGATCAAACGGGAGCAGGAAAATATCATCCACGCCGACCGGGAACTGTATCAGCACGGTATTACCTCCTCCGTTGAAGGTGTCGAAACCGATATCAATGCCAGCAAGACGGATGAACAGCTGGCAGAAGTGAACGGCAAAATGAAAGCGGTGGAGGCGCGCCTGGCGGCGCTGACCCAGTCCCCGACAATGAAACTTTCGCGCCACGCACTGCCTGCTACAGAAGCGTCGTTACCGACCACGCTCGGCTATGAGTTGCTGGCTCGTCGTCCTGATTTACAGGAAGCACACTGGTATATCGAAGCCTCCATGAGCGACGTCGAGGCCGCCAGAGCAGCCTTCTACCCGGATATCAACCTGATGGCATTCTTACAACAGGATGCTCTGCATCTGAGCGATCTGTTCCGCTCTTCTGCGCAACAAATGGGCGTCACTGCCGGGTTAACGTTGCCGATTTTCGACAGCGGCAGGCTGAATGCGAACCTTGATATTGCCCAGGCTCAGAACAATCTGTCGGTAGCGAACTACAACAAAGCCGTGGTGGATGCCGTGAACCAGGTTGCGCGGACGGCCAGTGAAGTCGAAACGCTGACGGCCAAAAATCAGCAGCAACAGCAGGTGGAAAAAGATGCCGCGCGCGTGGTTGCGCTGGCACAGGCTCGCTTTAGCGCTGGAATCATTGCTGGCTCACGCGTCAGCGAAGCCAAAATTCCGGCATTAAAAGAACACATCGCCGGGATCATGCTCAAAGGGCAGTATGTGGACGCTACGCTACAGCTCACTTCTGCGCTGGGCGGCGGCTATCATCACGGGTAAAAACGGTCATTATCTATACTTACCTCTTTGATGATATTGAGGAGGTGAGTATGACCAGAGTGGCAATTGTTACCGCATCTGATTCGGGGATTGGCAAAACCACGGCGCTGATGCTGGCTGAGCGGGGTTTTGATGTCGGCGTCACCTGGCATTCTGACGAAAAAGGGGCGCTGGAGACGTGTCGCGAGGTTGAAGCGCTGGGGCAGCGGGCAGAAGCTATCCAGCTTGATTTAAGCGCGCTGCCAGAAGGCGCGAAGGCGATTGAAACGCTTATCGGGCGTTTTGGTCGGCTGGATGTGCTGGTCAATAATGCTGGCGCGATGACCAAAGCTCCATTTCTGGATATGAAGTTTGACGACTGGCGGAGCATTTTTACCGTGGATGTCGACGGCGCGTTTCTCTGTTCACAAATCGCGGCACGTCAGATGGTGAAACAAGGAGAAGGGGGCCGCATAGTGAATATCACTTCGGTGCATGAACACACGCCCCTTCCGGAGGCGAGTGCGTATACGGCAGCCAAACATGCGCTGGGAGGGTTAACCAAATCGATGGCGCTTGAACTGGTGGAGCATAAAATCCTGGTGAACGCCGTTGCCCCTGGCGCGATAGCCACCCCGATGAATGATATGGACGACAGCGAAGTAAAGGCGGGATCGATGCCAGAAATCCCGCTGGCAAGACCGGGACACACCAAAGAGATTGCCAGCCTGGTGGCATGGCTGTGTGACAACGACGCCAGTTACGCCACCGGACAGTCGTTTATTGTCGATGGCGGATTTATGCTGGCAAACCCGCAGTTTAAGCCAGCAGGGTAGAGTGAAGGGTAAGTGCGTCGCGCACTTACCCTTCCTCCCGCCGCGTCTTCTCACGATGCCTGAGCCAAAGCCTTACCCCAATCACCGCCACAACCACCAGAATCAACCACGCCCAGTGTTTAATATGCTGATCAAGGTTATGTAGCCACGGGCCAATCACTTCCCCACCCACGTAGCCGAGCGTGGTAAAGATAAGCGCCCAGGCAATTGCGCCAATAATATTGAGCGGCAGAAATAGTTTGGGCGGTAAGCGGCTGGCACCAATCAGAATTGGCCCGATAATCCGAAAGCCGTACATAAAGCGGGTGCCAATGACGAAAAGGTAAGGATTACGCTGGATAAGCCGTTGCGCACGGCGGATTTTCTTTTGATGTTTCGCAAAACGCTTTAAAAGCGTGGGTCCAAAACGCAGGCCCAGAAAGTAGAGCAACTGATCGCCAATCATGCCACCGAGAGCGACCGCAGCGACCACCAGAGGAAATTTCAGCAATCCCTGATGCGCGGCGACACCGCCTAAAAGCGTAATGGTTTCACCTTCTGCCACGCTACCGATCACCAGCGCAGCGTATCCGTATTGTTCAATAAGACCGTTGATATCCATTAAGTAAGCCTAATCTCCCTACACATGCCTGCCTTAATCATATACCTCATGAATAAATATCGCGGCAATCAACGGAAATTTCCCACTGTACAGAAAATAATCTAACCTCTGCATTATACTTACCCTATCGCTGACGGGCCGACAACAAGGGGGCGTTATGAACCATGTCTGGGGACTCTTCTCCCATCCCGACCGTGAAATGCAGGTCATCAGAAACGAGAATGAAACGGTCGCGCATCACTATACGCACCATGTGCTGCTGATGGCTGCGGTGCCGGTGATCTGCGCGTTTATTGGTACAACACAAATCGGCTGGAACTTTGGTGATGGCACCGTCGTTCAGCTCTCCTGGTTTACGGGTTTATACCTCGCCATTCTGTTTTATGGCCTGATGCTGGCAGGGGTGGCGGTCATGGGGCGCGTCATTTACTGGATGGCACGTAATTACCCACAACGTCCGTCGCTGGCACACTGTATGGTCTTTGCCGGATATGTCGCGACCCCGCTGTTTTTAAGCGGTATTGTTGCGCTTTATCCACTGGTCTGGTTGTGCGCGCTGATCGGTACTGTCGCTCTCTTTTACACAGGCTATCTGCTGTATCTGGGAGTGCCCACCTTCCTGAATATCAATAAAGAAGAGGGCCTGAGCTTCTCCAGCTCAACGCTCGCCATCGGCGTGCTGGTCCTGGAGGCGCTACTGGCGCTGACGGTTATTCTTTGGGGTTATGGATACCGTCTCTTTTAAGCTCACTGCATTGCTGGCGTAAATGCCAGCAATGCAGCATCTGTTCACGATTATCCGCTGGCGACAACGCACGGTCACCGCTATGATGCCAAAGCCAGCCTGTGATTGTCCGTTAACACAGGCGGTGTACGTCATTACGTGCGTGAATAATTATCAGAAGTCTCACCATGCTGAAATTCCGAGTTTCATTACTTAGCCTTGCGCTTATCCTGGGGGCATCTGTTGCCGCGCCAGCGATGGCCAAAACGCCCGCGGTGACCACCGCCGCTACCCAACCGCAAATCGCTTCCGGTAGCGCGATGATTGTTGATCTAAATACCAATAAGGTGATCTACGCCAGCCACCCGGATCTGGTGCGTCCAATCGCCTCGATTACCAAATTAATGACCGCGATGGTGGTGCTTGATGCACGACTGCCGCTGGATGAAAAGCTGAAAGTGGATATCAGCCATACGCCTGAGATGAAAGGGATCTACTCTCGCGTGCGTCTGAACAGTGAAATCAGCCGTAAAAATATGCTGCTGCTGGCGCTGATGTCCTCAGAAAACCGCGCAGCGGCGAGCCTGGCTCACCACTATCCGGGCGGCTATGACGCGTTTATACGGGCGATGAATGCCAAGGCTAAATCGCTGGGCATGACTAACACGCATTACGTTGAGCCAACCGGCCTGTCGATCCATAACGTCTCTACGGCGCGGGATTTGACGAAGCTGCTGATTGCCAGCAAACAGTACCCGCTGATTGGCCAGCTCAGTACCACGCGTGAAAATATGGCGACATTCTCGAATCCTGCGTATACGCTGCCGTTTCGCAATACCAACCATCTGGTCTACCGTGAAAACTGGAATATCCAGTTAACCAAAACCGGGTTTACCAATGCGGCAGGACACTGCCTGGTGATGCGCACCGTGTTTAACGGTAAGCCGGTGGCGCTGGTGGTGATGGATGCCTTCGGCAAATATACCCATTTTGCGGATGCCAGCCGTCTGCGTACCTGGATTGAGACCGGGAAAGTGCAGCCGGTTCCGGCCGCTGCGTTGACGTATAAAAAGCAGAAAGCGGAACAGATGGCGACGGCGCAAAACGACTGAGTCGCCTGTCTGTGCCGGGTGGCGGCTTCGCCTTACCCGGCCTACGGCCCTAAAGCAGCCCAACACGTAGGCCAGGTAAGCGAAGCGCCACCGGGCGAAAGCGCCTACTCCGGCAGCGTCCAGTCACCATCGTTGAGTGGACGCTGCATGATCAACGTATCCCGCCAGTCCCCCTTCTTATAGCCTACGCTGCGCAACTGACCGACAACCTCGAAGCCATGCTTTTTATGCAGTCGTAACGATCCCGCATTATTGTTTCCGTCACCGACCACAGCAATCATCTGCCGCCAGGGACCTTGCTCACACCGTGCAATCAGGGCATCCATCAGCGCCGTACCAAAACCGCGTCCGGTAGTGCTGGCATCCACATAAATGGACTCCTCAAGCGTATAGCGGTAGGCATGACGCGGGCGATAGGGCGTGGCATAGCAATAGCCTACGACGATGCCGCGATACAGCGCAACCAGCCACGGTAAACCGCTTCCGGTCACGTTTTTCAAACGCTCACGCATTTCGTCGACGGTGGGGGGAACTTCTTCAAACGATGCGCGACCATGGAGCACATGCCAGGCATAGATGGCCGAGATGGCATGCACATCGTCAGGAAGGGCATCGCGCACTTCCACTTCGGTTTCGGATAACGCCTCTACTGCCGACATGATGTGCCTGCTCCTCATCATTGAAGGCCGGAGAAAGGTTTCTCCGGCAACAGGCAATTACTCTATTACGTTTGAGACGCGCTTAACAATCTCTTAAATATGACGGTGTGCTTCAATCAGAGGCTTGCGTATTGTGCTGCTCGGTTTCGGCACTCTCTTTCCAGTATTTCTTCCGCGTTGTTTTACCAATGCCGGGATTCATACTGTTTGTAGGGTCATTTTCGCGATAAAACCGCTTAAGTGTCTCTGGCGCTTTATACAGATGACCGACGTTATGTTCCGCAGGATATTGTGCGCCGCGCTCGCGCAGCAGGGCGAGCATTTGCTCTTTCAACTCATGCGCGTCGACGCCTTTTTTGACGATGTAATCCTGGTGGAAAACGTAGCACATAAAATGGCCGTAATAGAGCTTGTGCACCAGCTTGCTGTCGATCTCCGGCGGCAGGTGTTCAAACCATTCGGTATCGTTTCGACGCAGAGCGATATCCAGCGCCAGAATGTCTTCCACCTCTTCGGAATGAACGGCCTGATACCGAATGGCCGCACCCGCAGCCGCGAAACGGTGCAGGAAGGCTTTGCTCCCTTCTTCAGGCGTACAGGCAAAGAAATCCCCGTCGGCGGTTTTGAAGAATTCGGTCAGCCAGGTTTGCGCTTCGGCAATCCCGTCCCCGGCCATTTTCAGCAGCAGATGGTGTTCATACTTGTCGCGCCAGGTCTTCATTCGCTCCGGTAAATGTGCCGGGAAGACATTGCCCAGTTTCTGCATGAAGCGGTCAGTAAAGTGTGGCTTAAACAGCGACACCTTATCCAGCATGGCGTCGGTGCGCCCCTTCATGGTGAAGAAGAACGGCATTTTGTCGGTGCCGAGCTTGTCGATCATCAGGAAGGTGTCTTTCCCGTAGCGTTCGGCGATGTCGTAAATGTCCCGGTGCATATACTCGCCTGCCACCGGCAGATGGGTGAATTCGCCCAGAATATGACGTCGAATTTCGGTCAGTACCTCAGGCTGGTTGGTGCCGATATAAAACACCTGCTGCTTTTTCTCGGCCGGGAAGGTATCGAGGCGCACGGCAAAGACCGCAAGTTTGCCCGCACAACCGGAGGATTCAAACAGGCGGTCCGGGTCAGCGTTATAACGCGCAGGCGTGTCCGCCTCGATATCGCGCACGCGGGTCACGTAGTCGTGGTCATGCGCGTGGCGGCCATCATGCTGAACGTCTTCGTCCTTCACGCGGTCATCGTCGAGTTTGCTGAGGATCTGTTCTGGCGTGACGCCCAGATCGATACCCAGATGGTTCACCAGCGTCAGCTTGCCGTTTTCATCGATACGGGCGTAGAGCGACATCTCGGTGTAAGCGGGGCCACGCTGCACCAGCGAGCCCCCGGAGTTATTGCAGATCCCGCCAATCACCGACGCACCAATGCAGGAGGAGCCGATCACAGAATGCGGTTCACGCCCCAGCGGCTTAAGCGCTTTTTCCAGCGAATAAAGCGTGGTGCCGGGGAAGGCGAGCACCTGTTCACCTTTGTCCAGCAGGTGCAGTTTGTCGAGGCGCAGGGTGCTGATGATGACAATGTCGCGATCGTAATCATTGCCGTTTGGCGTTGAACCTTCGGTCAGGCCGGTATTGGCGGCCTGCATTAAGATAATTTTATCGGCGACGACGCAGGCGCTCAGTACGCGCCACAGCTCCAGCAGCGTGCCGGGGAATACCACCGCCAGCGCGTCGCCCTGGCCGGAACGAAAGCCCTTGCGGTAACGGGCGGTTTTGGCCGGGTCGGTAAGCAGGTGAGAGTGACCAACCAGGCGCGACAGTTCGTTAATAAATGCGTTGTTATCGTCAGTTCGAACAGAAGACATCTTCCACTCCTTGTGGTGGGGCAAATTTCTCGCTGTAAAGCATAGCGCGATTAACCCTTAAGCGGTCTAATATTCATGAGAAAAATCAGAGAATAACCCTGCAACGTTCAGAGGGTTTGTGGCACACTGCGCTTTTCGCACGGTCTGGCCGAGTTCTTCCGGCGGTTATTGATGAGAGAGTAAAACGACATGAAATGGCTATGTTCTGTAGGTGTCGCCGTTAGCCTGGCGCTGCAACCTGCGCTGGCAGAGGATTTATTTGGCAATCACCCGCTCACGCCTGAAGCACGGGATGCGTTTGTCACGGAATTGCTCAAAAAGATGACGGTCGATGAGAAAATCGGCCAGTTACGCCTGATAAGCGTCGGCCCGGATAACCCGAAAGAGGCCATCCGTGAGATGATCAAAGACGGACAGGTTGGCGCGATCTTTAACACGGTCACCCGCCCGGATATCCGCAAAATGCAGGATCAGGTGATGGAACTCAGCCGCCTGAAAATTCCTCTTTTCTTCGCCTATGATGTGCTGCACGGCCAGCGTACTGTCTTCCCGATCAGCCTCGGACTCGCTTCCTCTTTTAACCTCGACGCGGTGAAAACCGTCGGGCGCGTTTCTGCCTATGAAGCAGCAGACGACGGCCTGAACATGACCTGGGCACCGATGGTGGACGTCTCCCGCGATCCGCGCTGGGGCCGTGCCTCGGAAGGCTTTGGCGAAGATACGTATTTAACCGCCACGATGGGAAAAACCATGGTGGAAGCGATGCAGGGCAAGAGCCCGGCAGATCGCTACTCGGTGATGACCAGCGTCAAACACTTCGCGGCCTACGGTGCCGTTGAAGGCGGTAAAGAGTACAACACCGTCGACATGAGCCCGCAGCGTCTGTTCAACGATTACATGCCGCCGTACAAAGCGGGGCTGGACGCGGGCAGCGGCGCGGTGATGGTCGCGCTGAACTCACTCAACGGCACACCCGCGACGTCTGATTCCTGGCTGCTGAAAGATGTGCTGCGCGACCAGTGGGGCTTTAAGGGCATCACCGTCTCTGACCACGGCGCGATTAAGGAGCTTATTAAGCACGGTACCGCCTCCGACCCGGAAGACGCGGTGCGCGTGGCGCTCAAGTCCGGCATCAACATGAGCATGAGCGACGAATACTACAGCAAATACCTGCCGGGGCTGGTGAAGAGCGGCAAGGTAACGATGGCGGAGCTGGACGACGCGACGCGCCACGTGCTGAATGTGAAATATGACATGGGGCTGTTTAACGATCCGTATAGCCACCTGGGGCCGAAAGGGTCAGACCCGGTGGATACCAACGCGGAAAGCCGACTGCACCGTAAAGAAGCCCGCGACGTGGCGCGCGAAAGCCTGGTGCTGTTGAAAAACCGCCTGGAGACGCTGCCGCTGAAGAAATCCGGCACCATTGCCGTGGTTGGCCCGCTGGCCGACAGCAAGCGTGACGTGATGGGGAGCTGGTCTGCGGCAGGTGTGGCCGACCAGTCCGTGACCGTGCTGACCGGGATTAAAAACGCGGTCGGGGAAAACGCGAAAGTGGTTTACGCCAAAGGAGCGAACGTCACTAACGATAACGATATCGTTACTTTCCTCAATCAGTACGAGGAAGCGGTGAAGGTCGATCCGCGCCCGGCGAAAGCGATGATTGACGAAGCGGTGAACGCGGCGAAGCAGTCTGACGTTGTCGTGGCCGTCGTTGGTGAAGCGCAGGGCATGGCGCACGAAGCCTCCAGCCGTACCGATATCACCCTTCCACAAAGCCAGCGCGATCTGATCGCTGCGCTGAAAGCGACCGGCAAACCGCTGGTGCTGGTGCTGATGAACGGTCGCCCGCTGGCGCTGGTGAAAGAAAACCAGCAGGCTGATGCGATTCTGGAAACCTGGTTCGCCGGGACAGAAGGCGGTAACGCCATTGCCGACGTGCTGTTTGGTGATTACAACCCGTCAGGCAAGCTGCCGATGTCCTTCCCGCGCTCCGTCGGGCAGATCCCGGTGTACTACAGCCACCTGAATACCGGCCGTCCTTACAATGCCGATAAGCCGAACAAGTACACTTCGCGCTACTTCGATGAAGCCAATGGCCCGCTGTATCCCTTTGGTTACGGCCTGAGCTACACCACCTTTAAGGTCTCTGACGTGAAAATGTCAGCGCCAACGATGAAGCGTGACGGCAAGGTCACCGCCAGTGTGGATGTGACCAACACCGGTAAACGTGAAGGGGCAACGGTGATTCAGATGTACGTTCAGGATGTGACCGCCTCCATGAGCCGTCCGGTGAAACAGCTGCGTGGTTTTGAGAAGGTGGACCTCAAGCCTGGCGAAACTAAAACTGTCAGCTTCCCGATTGACGTGGACGCACTGAAATTCTGGAACCAGCAGATGAAATACGACGCCGAGCCAGGCAAGTTTAATGTCTTTATCGGCGTGGATTCTGCCCGCGTCAATAAAGGCGAGTTCGAGCTGCTGTAACCTTTCCTTCCACTCCATCCCCCGCCAGCCGGGGGATGTGTCTTATCTTATGCTAAAAAGGCATTTTGACGGTTAAATCCGCCGTTTTAAGCTACGCTTTTCTCTCAAGCCTCTGAAAAAGGCGACAAAAAAACGAGGACAGCGGAATGACGATTAAAAAGGGGATTTTAGGTTCTGCGGCGTTACTGGCGGCGCTGAGCTTGCCTTTGCAGGCGGCAGAGCCGGTGAAAGTAGGGTCTAAAATTGATACCGAGGGGGCATTACTCGGCAATATCATTTTGCAGGTGCTCGAAAGTCACGGCGTGAAAACGGTCAATAAAGTTCAGCTTGGCACCACGCCGGTCGTGCGTGGGGCGATTACCTCCGGCGAGCTGGATATCTATCCGGAATATACCGGTAACGGGGCCTTCTTCTTCAAAGATGAAAACGATCCGGCGTGGAAAAATGCCAAAGCAGGATATGAGAAAGTCAAAAAGCTGGATGCTGAGCAGAACAAGCTGGTCTGGCTGACGCCAGCGCCTGCCAACAATACCTGGACCATTGCGGTGCGCAAGGACGTTGCCGAAAAAGGTAAGCTGACCTCGCTTGAGGATCTCAGCCGCTACATCAAAGAGAAAGGTGAGTTCAAACTTGCGGCGTCCGCTGAGTTTATCGAACGTCCTGACGCGCTGCCCGCGTTTGAAAAAGCCTACGATTTCAAACTCGACCAGGCACAGTTGCTCTCTCTGGCAGGTGGTGATACCGCGGTGACCATCAAAGCGGCGGCACAGCAAACCTCCGGTGTCAATGCGGCGATGGCCTACGGTACTGATGGCCCGGTGGCGGCGTTGGGTCTGCAGACGTTAACCGATCCGAAAGGCGTTCAGCCGATTTATGCCCCAACGCCAGTGGTGCGCGAAGCGGTGCTGAAAGCGTACCCGGATATTGCTGAATGGCTCAAACCGGTTTTTGAAAAGCTGGATGAGAAAACGCTGCAACAGCTGAATGCCAGCATTGCCGTTGAGGGACTGGATGCCAAAAAAGTGGCGGCCGACTTCCTGAAACAACAAGGGCTTGTGAAGTAACAGGACAGGGCTGTGCCAATAAAATGTCATAACCGCGTACTGCTGCTGTTGGCCTGCGTGGCCATTGCAGCGGTTGCGCTACCGTTTGTGAATGTCGCGCCTAATCGCCTGATGTCGGGCGAAGGACGCGCGCTCTGGCAGATCTGGTCGTTTATGCCGGTGCCGTTGGGCGTAACGCTCGCTGTTGTGGTCGCCTTATCGTTCTCGTCAACGCGCGCGGCGCAATGGCTGACGCTTCTGCTCTGCGAAGTGCTCTTTATTGCGCTGTTCTGGAGCGCAGGGCAGGCGGCGACGCATATGACGTCTGTCGAAAGCCCGCTTGCGCGTACCTCTGTAGGCAGCGGCCTGTGGCTCTGGCTGGCGCTGTGTCTGCTGGCCTGTAGCGATGCGATCCGCCGCCTGATGATGGGGTCGGTCTGGCGTTGGTTATTGAACGCACAAATCTGGTGTATCCCGTTAGTGCTGCTGTTTAGCGGTGAGCTGAATAATCTCTCGCTGTTAAAAGAGTACGCCAACCGCCAGGATGTGTTTGACGGTGCGCTGGTACAGCATCTGACGATCCTCTTCGGTACGCTTTTCCCCGCGCTGTTGCTGGGCGTACCGCTGGGCATGTGGTGCTATCGCCATCCTGCCCGTCAGGATGGCGTCTTTACGGTTCTCAATATCATTCAGACCATTCCTTCCGTTGCGCTGTTCGGCCTGCTGATTGCACCACTGGCAGGGCTGGTGAAATCGTTTCCTGCGCTGGGAACGATTGGCATTGCCGGGACCGGGTTAACGCCTGCGCTGATCGCCCTGGTGCTGTATGCATTGTTACCGCTGGTGCGCGGCGTGGTGGCAGGCTTAAGCCAGGTTGCGCCGGATGTGCTGGAAAGCGCCCAGGCGATGGGAATGAGCGCGCGGCAGTGTTTCTGGAAAATTCAGCTTCCGCTTGCGCTGCCGTTACTCTTGCGTAGCCTGCGAGTGGTGACGGTGCAAACCGTGGGGATGGCGGTGATCGCGGCGTTGATCGGCGCAGGTGGCTTTGGTGCGCTGGTATTCCAGGGATTGCTCAGCAGTGCGCTGGATCTGGTGTTATTGGGCGTGGTGCCCACCATCGCGCTGGCGGTGGTGCTTGATGCGCTGTTTGCCTTATGGCTCGCGTTGCTCAGAGGGAGAGCCAATGATTGAATTTCACGATGTGAGTAAAACCTTTGCGGGCCGCCCGGCGGCGAGCCACCTGAACCTGCATTTTGCCGAGGGGGCGTTTTCCGTGCTGATTGGTACGTCCGGTTCGGGGAAATCGACCACGCTGAAGATGATCAACCGGCTGGTGGAGCACGACAGTGGGTTGATTCGTTTTGCCGGAGAAGAGATCCGTAGCCTGCCGGTACTGGAGCTGCGCCGCCGCATGGGATATGCCATCCAGTCTATCGGCCTGTTTCCACACTGGACGGTCGCGCAAAACATCGCCACCGTGCTGCAACTGGAAAAATGGTCACAGGCTAACATTCATGATCGGATCGACGAACTGATGGCGCTGCTGGGGTTAGAGCCTGCGTTGCGCGATCGCTACCCGCACCAGCTTTCTGGCGGGCAGCAGCAGCGGGTCGGGGTGGCGCGTGCATTGGCTGCTAATCCGCAGGTGTTGCTGATGGATGAGCCGTTTGGCGCGCTGGACCCGGTCACACGTGGTGCGTTGCAGACGGAGATGACGCGCATTCACCGTATTCTGGGTCGCACTATTATTCTGGTCACCCATGATATCGATGAAGCGCTGCGCCTTGCTGACCATCTGGTGCTGATGGATCACGGCGAAGTGGTCCAGCAGGGAACGCCGCTTGAGCTACTCACCCATCCGGCGAACGATTTTGTGCGCGAGTTTTTTGGTCACAGCGAGCTGGGCGTCAGGCTGCTTTCTCTGCGCACCGTGGGCGATTATATGCGTCGACAGGGTTCTCAGGTGAGTGGCGAACCACTACGGGAGCAGATGAGCTTGCGCGATGCGCTGTCGGCGTTTGTTGCGCATCAATGCGAGGAATTGCCTGTTTCTGACGAGCAGGGCACGCCATGCGGTACGCTACATTTTCGTGATTTGCTTGCCGGGGAGGTGACGCGTGAAGTGGGTGCGTGATCCGTTACTCTGGCTGGCTGGCGTTTTTATCGCCTTACTTTTCCTGATGCCACACAGTGCGGCGCTGTTTAGCTCGCTTTTTCCTGGCCTGCCGCGTCCGGTCTACCAGCAGGAGAGTTTTATTAATCTCACGCTGGCACACTTCTGGCTGGTGGCGCTCTCAAGCGTTATTGCCATTGCGCTGGGTGTCGGGGCGGGGATTGCGGTGACGCGTCCTTCAGGCCGTGAGTTTCGACCGCTGGTGGAGACCATTGCGGCGATCGGCCAGACATTTCCACCGGTAGCGGTGCTGGCGATTGCCGTTCCGGTGATTGGCTTTGGTCAGGAGCCCGCCATTATTGCGCTGATTTTGTACGGCGTCCTGCCCATTCTTCAGGGCACGCTGGCCGGGATTGCGGCTGTTCCTGCATCGGTATTGAGCGTGGCAGAAGGCATGGGAATGAGCGCCTGGCAGCGGCTGCGTAAAGTTGAGCTGCCTCTGGCTGCGCCCGTTATCCTGGCCGGGGTCCGTACCTCGGTGATCATTAACATCGGGACGGCGACCATTGCCTCAACGGTGGGAGCAAACACGCTGGGAACGCCAATTATTATCGGCTTAAGCGGGTTTAATACGGCTTACATTGTACAGGGGGCGATACTGGTTGCGCTGGCGGCGATTGTTGTCGATCGCCTGTTTGAGCGCCTGGCTGTGTACCTCAGCCGACACCGCCACGAACAATAAACGAGTAACCTGCCAGCATCACGCCGCCGATACCGCTGACGGCCATCAGAACAAAAAGGGTAATTACGGCCAGTTTCGTTGCCTTCATCATGTGCTCCTGTTGTTAACGGAACAATTATACGGTGAAGCGCAGCTGTTAATGAACCATTAAATGCCGTTACGGTTCATTTGGGCCAAGCGGATAAACTGGATAACCATGCTCACGCCACTCCGTCAGCAACTGTTGCTGCGAGGCGGACGGGACTTCACCACACCAGACCAGCAGCGTTTGTCCGTCAAACAACTCAGGCCGTAGCTGGGCGAGAGAGTGCGCCAGAACGTCCACGCGCCAGCCGCGCTGGGTGGCGATCCAGGCTTCAAGCCACAGACGCGTGGTGTCATGAACGTTCCAGCCGACAACCAGCGCATCTTTGCCGCTCTTGTTTCTCGCTGAAGCAAGACAGACGGAAATATAGTTAATGAGCACGCCGTCGAGCATGCTGAGCAGCGCCTGCAAGGTGGACTGCTGACACTGCAGACGGCGACGTAGCGGGATAAAAAGATGCGTGATCAAGGTTTGCGCCGGATAGTCTCGCCCTTGCTCTTTGATCCACCCACGCAGGCGCTGCAGGTTACCGGCCTGCAGGAGGCGCAGGAGGGTTTCCTGCTGTTCGCGCCAGAGATGTTGTGTGTCAGGGTCATCCTGGCTGAGCAGCGATTTCACTTTGCCGACCTGAACGCCGTTGTCAATCCAGCTTTTGATCTCACGGATTCGATCGATATCCGCATCATTGAAAAGACGGTGGCCGCCGTCCGTTCTCTGCGGTTTGAGTAGACCATACCGTCGCTGCCACGCCCGTAGCGTAACGGGATTGATATCACAAAGGAGTGCCACTTCACCTATCGTGTACAGCGCCATATTCGCCCCCTGGCTTGCGCGTCCCCAGCTTAACTGTAGACCCACTTTGCCGAACCAGGAAGAATTGTCCGTTTTTTGAACAAATAATGCGAAGCATACGTTATGTTCAGCAAAAGGTGTGATGACGGACACGATTTATACCTTTTATGGGCTGCTTCAAAGAAAGTTAAGCTCCTTCAGTGTATGTTACGCGTTTTTAGAGTGTGCGGTTTGTGAGTATGTACGAGTTTAATCTGGTACTGCTGTTGCTTCAGCAGATGTGTGTGTTTCTGGTCATCGCCTGGTTGATGAGTAAAACGCGCTTGTTTATCCCGCTAATGCAGGTCACCGTACGCCTGCCGCACAAATTCCTCTGCTACGTTGTCTTTTCCATATTCTGCATCATGGGGACCTGGTTTGGTCTTCACATTGAAGATTCTATTGCCAATACGCGCGCCATTGGCGCAGTGATGGGCGGGTTGCTCGGCGGCCCCGTCGTGGGAGGGCTTGTCGGGTTAACCGGCGGCCTGCATCGCTATTCGATGGGCGGGATGACGGCGCTAAGCTGCATGATCTCAACGATCGTCGAAGGGCTGCTGGGGGGCCTGGTCCACAGCTACATGATCAAACGTGGACGGCCGGATAAAGTCTTCAGCCCGATAACCGCAGGGGCTATTACCTTTGTGGCAGAAATGGCGCAGATGGCGATCATTCTGCTGATTGCCCGGCCGTTTGACGATGCGCTCCACCTGGTCAGCAGTATTGCCGCTCCAATGATGGTGACAAACACCGTGGGCGCGGCCCTCTTTATGCGTATTTTGCTCGATAAGCGCGCGATGTTTGAGAAATACACGTCGGCATTTTCCGCCACCGCCTTAAAAGTTGCCGCATCGACGGAAGGGATACTGCGTCAGGGCTTTAACGAAGAGAACAGCATGAAAGTGGCGCTGGTACTTTATAAAGAACTGGATATCGGTGCGGTGGCAATAACGGATCGTGAGCGGCTGCTGGCGTTTACCGGCACCGGGGACGATCACCACCTGCCGGGTAAACCGATCTCTTCTGCCTATACTCTGCGCGCCATTGAAACCGGGGAAGTGGTCTATGCCGACGGTAACGAAGTGCCGTATCGCTGTTCGCTCCATCCGCAGTGCAAACTCGGCTCGACGCTCGTGATCCCACTGCGCGGTGAAAATCAGCGGGTGATGGGCACGATCAAACTCTATGAGGCAAAAAACCGACTGTTCAGCTCCATCAACCGCACGCTGGGGGAGGGGATTGCGCAGCTGCTTTCCGCACAAATTCTGGCGGGGCAGTATGAACGGCAGAAGGCATTGCTGACGCAGTCGGAAATTAAACTCCTGCATGCTCAGGTGAATCCGCACTTCCTGTTTAACGCCCTCAATACGCTCAAAGCGGTGATTCGCCGCGACAGCGATCAGGCGGCACAGCTGGTGCAGTTCCTGTCGACCTTTTTCCGCAAGAACCTCAAGCGCCCGTCGGAAATTGTTACGCTGGCCGATGAGATAGAACATGTAAATGCCTATCTGCAGATTGAGAAAGCGCGTTTTCAGTCGCGCCTGCAGGTGTCGCTCTCCGTTCCCGATGAACTGGCGTACCAGCATCTTCCGGCCTTTACGTTGCAGCCCATCGTGGAAAACGCCATCAAGCACGGCACGTCGCAACTGTTGGGAATGGGGGAGATCACCATTTCTGCCAGCCGGTTTAACCACCATCTGGTGCTGGATATTGAAGATAACGCCGGTCTGTATGAACAATCCGCCTCAGGTGGGTTAGGCATGAGCCTGGTGGATAAACGCCTGCGCGCGCATTTTGGTGACGACTGTGGCATCACTGTCGCCTGTGAGCCAGATTGCTTTACCCGAATTACCCTACGACTGCCGCTGGAGGAAAACGCATGTTGAGAGTGCTGATTGTTGACGATGAGCCGTTAGCACGGGAAAACCTGCGCGTTCTGTTGCAGGAGCAGCCTGACATTGAGATTGTGGGTGAGTGCGCAAACGCCATTGAGGGCATCGGCGCGGTTCATAAGCTGCGCCCGGACGTGCTGTTCCTGGATATTCAGATGCCGCGGATAAGCGGGCTGGAGATGGTCGGGATGCTTGATCCTGAGCACCGCCCTTACATCGTGTTTCTGACGGCCTTTGATGAATATGCCGTCAAAGCGTTTGAAGAACATGCGTTTGATTATCTGCTGAAGCCGATAGAAGAGAAGCGTCTGGAAAAAACGCTCACCCGTTTACGTCAGGAGCGCACCGTGCAGGATATGACGCTGCTTCCGGACAATCAGCAGCCGTTGAAATTTATTCCGTGCACCGGCCATAGCCGAATTTACCTGCTGCAGATGGATGATGTCGCCTTTGTCAGCAGCCGTCTGAGCGGGGTGTATGTCACCAGCGCTGAAGGTAACGAAGGGTTTACAGAGCTGACGCTGCGCACGCTGGAGAGCCGCACGCCGCTGATTCGCTGCCACCGACAGTACCTGGTAAATATGGCGCACCTGAAGGAGATCCGTCTGGAAGATAACGGCCAGGCGGAGCTGGTGCTGCGTGCCGGGCAAACCGTGCCCGTTAGCCGTCGCTATCTGAAGAGTTTGAAAGAGGCGATAGGCCTGTAAAGCTGGTACACTGCGCGGCATTGCATCATCGACAGTTAAAGGCACTCATGATTAGTAATGATATTCTTCGTAGCCTGCGCTACACCCTGAAAGCAAATAATAACGACATGGTGCGCATTCTTGCGCTTTCCGATATGGAAGCCACGTCGGCCAGCTTCGATACCTGGATGACCAAAGAAGATGAAGAGGGTTTCGTTCGCTGCCCGGACATTATTCTGTCTGGTTTTCTGAACGGCCTTATCTACGACAAGCGCGGCAAAGATGAATCTGCGCCGGAGCTGGCGCTGGAGCGTCGGGTGAACAACAACACGGTACTGAAAAAGCTGCGGATTGCGTTTTCACTGAAAACCGACGATATCCTGACGATCATGACCGAGCAGAAATACCGCGTGTCGATGCCGGAAATCACCGCCATGATGCGCGCGCCGGACCACAAAAACTACCGCGAGTGCGGCGACCAGTTTTTGCGTAATTTCCTGCGCGGGCTGACTCACCGGGTGCATCATCCGAAGGCGTGATTTAGCCGGGTGGTGGCTTCGCCTTACCCGGCCTACAAAACCCGCAGGCCCGTGCAAGCGGAGCGCCGCCGGGCAAAAAAAAGCCGGAGATTATCTCCGGCTTTTTTGTTATTTCACCTGCTGACCCGGCTTCGCGCCTTCGTCAGGGCTTAACAGGAAGATATCTTTCCCGCCAGGGCCTGCGGCCATCACCATCCCTTCAGAGATGCCGAAGCGCATTTTACGTGGTGCCAGGTTGGCAACCATCACCGTCTGACGGCCAATCAGCACCTGCGGATCAGGATACGCAGAACGGATGCCAGAGAAGACGTTACGCTTCTCGCCGCCCAGATCCAGCGTCAGACGCAGCAGTTTGTCAGAGCCTTCCACGAATTCCGCGTTTTCAATCAGCGCCACGCGCAGGTCAACTTTCGCGAAATCATCAAAGGTGATGGTCTCCTGAATCGGATCGTCCGCCAGCGGGCCGGTTACCGGTGCCGCAGCAGCCTTCACTTCTTCCTTAGAGGCTTCCACCAGCGCTTCAACCTGCTTCATTTCGATGCGGTTGTACAGCGCTTTGAAGGTGTTCACTTTGTGGCTGAGCAGCGGCTGCTGGATTGCGTCCCAGGTCAGTTCGGTGTTCAGGAACGCTTCAGCACGTTCAGCAAGCTGTGGCAGAACCGGCTTCAGCCAGGTCATCAGCACGCGGAACATGTTCAGACCCATGGTGCAGATGGCCTGCAGATCGGCATCGCGGCCTTCCTGTTTCGCGACAACCCACGGTGCCTGCTCGTCCACGTAGCGGTTAGCCACGTCGGCCAGCGCCATGATTTCACGAATCGCTTTACCGAATTCACGGCTTTCCCACGCTTCGCCAACCGCGGCGGCGGCATCGGTGAAGGTTTTATACAGCTCAGGATCGGCCAGTTCAGCAGACAGCACGCCGTCAAAGCGTTTAGCGATAAAGCCCGCATTACGGGACGCCAGGTTCACTACCTTGTTGACGATGTCCGCGTTCACGCGCTGCACGAAATCTTCCAGGTTCAGGTCGATATCGTCGATGCGGGAAGAGAGCTTCGCGGTGTAGTAGTAGCGCAGGCTGTCGGCGTCGAAGTGGTTCAGCCAGGTGCTGGCTTTGATGAACGTGCCGCGAGATTTGGACATCTTCGCGCCGTTGACCGTCACATAGCCATGAACAAACAGATTAGTCGGTTTGCGGAAGTTGCTGCCTTCCAGCATCGCTGGCCAGAACAGGCTGTGGAAGTAAACGATGTCTTTGCCGATGAAGTGGTACAGCTCGGCATCGGAATCTTTCTTCCAGTAGGCGTCAAAGCTGGTGGTGTCGCCGCGCTTGTCGCACAGGTTCTTGAAGGAGCCCATGTAGCCGATTGGCGCGTCCAGCCAGACGTAGAAATATTTGCCCGGCGCGTTCGGGATTTCAAAGCCGAAGTACGGTGCATCGCGGGAGATATCCCACTGCTGCAGGCCGGATTCGAACCACTCCTGCATCTTGTTCGCCACCTGCTCCTGCAGCGCGCCGCTGCGGGTCCACGCCTGCAGCATTTCGCTAAACGACGGCAGGTCGAAGAAGAAGTGCTCGGAGTCACGCATCACAGGCGTCGCGCCGGAGACCACGGATTTCGGCTCGATAAGCTCGGTCGGGCTGTAGGTCGCGCCGCACACTTCGCAGTTATCGCCGTACTGGTCCGGGGATTTACATTTCGGACAGGTGCCTTTGACGAAACGGTCCGGCAGGAACATGCCTTTTTCCGGATCGTACAGCTGAGAAATGGTACGGTTTTTGATAAAACCGTTCTCTTTCAGACGGGTGTAGATCAGCTCCGACAGCTCGCGGTTTTCGTCGCTGTGTGTGGAGTGATAGTTGTCATAGCTGATGTCAAAGCCAGCAAAATCGGTCTGATGCTCCTGACTCATTTCGGCAATCATCTGCTCCGGGGAAATCCCCAGTTGCTGTGCTTTCAGCATGATCGGCGTGCCGTGGGCATCATCGGCGCAGATGAAGTTAACCTCGTGGCCGCGCATTCGCTGGTAACGGACCCAGACATCAGCCTGGATATGCTCCAGCATGTGGCCGAGGTGGATTGAGCCGTTGGCGTACGGCAGGGCGCACGTTACCAGAATTTTCTTCGCGACTTGAGTCATAGTAGGCATTACTTCTTTTAACTGTGAAAAGGGTTTTCGATGTTACCTGAAAGGTAATAACTCCGCCAAGTGATAAGGGCATTAATCCATAAATGAATAATTGTTACCTCTGGGGTAAACTTGGTAGTTACATGTCTTTTTCAGAACTACTACAAAGGAGTCGGGATGAGTTCTCAATCCCAGGCCAAATCACCGGAAGCCTTACGAGCAATGGTCGCCGGGACGCTGGCTAATTTTCAGCATCCAACCCTGAAGCACAATCTCACCACGCTGAAAGCGCTGCACCACGTCGCCTGGCTGGACGACACGCTGCACATCGAACTGCAGATGCCGTTTGTCTGGACGAGTGCATTTGATGTGCTGAAAGAACAAACCAGCTCCGAGCTGCTGCGCATTACCGGCGCAAAAGCGATCGACTGGAAGCTGAGCCACAGCATCGCCACGCTGAAACGCGTGAAAAACCAGCCGGGCGTTAACGGTGTGAAAAACATCATCGCCGTGAGTTCAGGTAAGGGCGGGGTGGGTAAATCCTCCACCGCGGTAAACCTCGCACTGGCGCTGGCTGCCGAAGGGGCGAAGGTCGGCATTCTGGATGCGGATATTTACGGCCCGTCCATTCCGAACATGCTGGGCGCAGAAAACCAGCGTCCAACTTCGCCGGACGGCACGCACATGGCACCGATCATGGCGCATGGTCTTGCGACCAACTCCATCGGTTATCTGGTCACTGACGACAACGCGATGGTCTGGCGTGGCCCGATGGCCAGCAAAGCACTGATGCAAATGCTGCAGGAGACAATGTGGCCGGATCTCGATTATCTGGTGCTGGATATGCCGCCGGGCACCGGTGATATTCAGCTGACGCTGGCGCAGAACATTCCTGTTACCGGTGCGGTCGTGGTCACGACGCCACAGGATATCGCCCTGATCGACGCCAAAAAAGGCATCGTGATGTTCGAGAAAGTCGAAGTGCCGGTGCTCGGTATCGTCGAGAACATGAGCATGCATATCTGCAGCAACTGTGGGCACCATGAGCCGATCTTCGGTACTGGCGGTGCGGAAAAGCTGGCGGCGCAGTATCACACCCAACTGCTGGGGCAGATGCCGCTGCACATCACGCTGCGTGAAGATCTGGACAGCGGGAAACCGACGGTGGTCAGCCGTCCGGACAGCGAATTTGCGGAGATGTATCGTCAGCTGGCGGGGCGCGTTGCGGCGCAGCTTTACTGGCAGGGCGAAGTGATCCCGAGCGAAATCGCGTTCCGCGCGGTGTAACGCCTCTGCGTTTTAGTGCCGGGTGGCGGCTTCGCCTTACCCGGCCTACGAAACTACAAATGGCACTATCACGTAGGTCGGGTAAGGCGAAGCCGCCACCCGACTTTAACCCAACCGATAGTGCATCAAATAATACTCTCCGTCCGGAGAATTCCCGGATGCCTCAATATGCCAGCCGTGTCGCTGGTAAAAGGCAATCGCCCGCGTATTTTTCACCAGACACTTGAGCGCCCCCGTACTGGTAAACGTCTTCTGTACGTGCTCAAGCAACATATGCCCGACGCCCAGGCTCTGATACTGCGGGTCGACAAACAGATTGTGCAGAAAATTATCGTTCGTCCAGACTGAGGCGAAACCAAGTCGATGTCCATCCTGCACCGCCACCCAAATCTCTTCGTCCAGGATTGCCGCGTCAAAATCTTCAAGCTGCCACGCTGCGCTGTCCAGCCATGGCCAGGCGTCACGCCGGGCGTGGAGATAGAGCGTGCGCAGGAAAGGGCGATCGCTCTCCTGCCACGGCCGGATTAACATCGCCTTAGCGGTGATAGAAGATGTCTCCGTTATAGGCTTTGTAGATTTTGCCATCCGCATCGCCAATCAGGACATAGTTTTCGCCCATGTAGGTCCAGTGTGTACCTGCATCCGGCGCGGGCAGATTTCGCAGCTGATACTGTTTAATGGTGTATTCAGGGGTTTGATACAGCGCGGGAGCCGTGTCGCCGATCTTGAACTTTGTGAAATCGGCAATAAACTCTTGCTCTTCATAGGCTTTGATGCCAGAAGGCGCAGACCCCGTTTGTGGGGCGGCAGAGGCCACACTCGCCAGAGACATTACTGCACCCAGAAGCAGCCATTTACATTTAGCCATTTTTTCTCCAGTTATACCGTTACAGATACTCACAGCCTGCTGTTGCGTTGACAGCCTGGCAGGCAGACCATTCTAAGGATCAGCGCCTGGTGTGTTTGATAAAAAATGTAACAAAAGTGAACGGTTTTGTGTAGTGCAACAGGCCAGCGCTATTCTTTGCGTGAATGTATTTTGGTCGGACTATTTCACTGGGGTTATGGTTTTTTTAATTAATTCTGAAAATGCATGTTAAATATTGCTTTATCAGAAATGTGGCATGCATTTTAATGAAATAAGATATAAGATTATAAAAAATGGAATCGAATAATTCGCCTGTAGTTAATTCAATCGTCTGGTTGTTTTATTTCACGTTATGATGAAATTGTCTGTTTAATTAACTGAAAACAACTGTGTTTAATGGTGCGAATAGCTTGTGGCTGGTTGGTTGTACGTCTTTCACTCGTTCATGGATGACAAATCACTTTAAATGAAAAAAATAACAGCTCTCTCTGTAATATTCTTAACACTAAGCCAGTTGACAGGGTGCGTATTTTCTCCAGGGCAAACTATAAGCACGGGAGGAAAAAATCGAATTACGTCTACGGAAGAACTTAATTATATAGACAAACGTATGGATATTTATCCCCTTACGCCTTCGCTTGTTGAAAAACTCCGCTCTCCCGCACTGAAATCTCAGGCAAATCCTAATCTGGATGAGCAGATCAAAAACTGGGAATACCGCATTGGAACCGGTGACATTTTGACGGTGACCGTCTGGGACCACCCTGAACTGACGACGCCAGCCGGACAATACCGTAGCGCGAGTGATGCAGGTAACTGGGTCAATGCCGACGGCACACTCTTCTATCCTTACGTCGGCAAACTGCATGCGGCCGGAAAAACGGTTGCTGAGGTGCGTGATGAGATCACCGCCCGGCTGGAAAATGTTATCGAAAGCCCCCAGGTGGATGTCAGCGTCGCCGCTTTCCGTTCACAAAAAGCCTACGTCACGGGGGAGGTGGTGAAATCGGGTCAGCAGGCTATCACCAATATTCCATTAACGGTGATGGATGCCGTCAATGCTGCTGGTGGCCTCTCCGCCGATGCTGACTGGCGCAATGTTGTGCTTACGCACAATGGTCAGGACTTACGTCTCTCCCTGTATGCGCTGATGCAGCACGGCGATCTCACACAAAATAAGCTGCTCTATCCTGGCGATATTCTTTTCGTGCCGCGTAACGATGCGCTGAAAGTGTTCGTGATGGGGGAGGTGGTTAAACAGAGCACGCTGAAGATGGATCGTAGCGGCATGACGCTGGCCGAAGCCCTGGGAAGTGCAGGCGGTTTAAACCAGGACATGGCGGATGCCACCGGGATTTTTGTCATTCGTTCGGTAGCCCAATCCGGGCAGGCGGGCAAGATTGCCAACATCTACCAGCTCAATGCGAAGGATGCCTCCGCAATGGTGCTGGGAACGGAATTCCAGCTGGAACCGTATGACATCGTCTATGTCACCACGGCACCGCTGTCACGCTGGAACCGGGTGATCACACAGCTTGTGCCGACAATCAGTGGCGTACATGACCTGACAGAAACGGTCCGCTACATCAGATCGTGGCCGCAATAATGTTTAATTCCATATTAGTGGTTTGTACCGGCAATATTTGTCGCTCTCCCATCGGGGAGCGACTTTTGCGCCAGCTTTTACCGGGGAAGCAGGTCTCTTCTGCGGGTATTTGGGGGCAGGAAGGAAGCCCGGCAGATCAAGATGCCCAGGTTGTCGCGTTGCGTCACGGCATTTCACTTGATGGTCATGTGGCGCGCAAACTGACGCGTAGCCTGATGCAAAAATCCGATCTGATTCTGGTGATGGAGCCAGAGCATCTTCACTTTATTTCCGCTATGGCACCGGAGATTCGCGGCAAATCGCTGCTGTTCGGGCAATGGCTGGACCCGCAGATCATTCCCGATCCGTACCGTAAAAGCCATGAAGCATTCGAATACGTTTTCGGGCAGTTGGGTAAAGCCAGCCAGGAATGGGCACGCCGTTTAGGGCAAAAAGGAATGAAGCATTAATGTCGTCTTATTCAGCAGACAATTATGGTGCCGCAGCACCTGAAAAAAATGAAATTGATATCGTCCGTTTTCTCGGCGAGATGGTCGATCACCGCGTAATGATATTGAGCGTCACCTTCCTGTTCACGTTATTTGCGGGGATTTATGCGTTTTCCACCACGCCTGTTTATCAGGCTGATGCCCTGATACAGATTGAAGCGAAACAGAATAACAGCCTGCTGAAGAACCTGAGCCAGCTTGGCAGTGAGCTTTCACCTGATGTTGCGCCAGAACTGTTGCTCCTTAAATCACGCATGATTCTGGGTGAGACCGTCGATGAGTTAGGGTTAACGCAGCAGGTTAAACCCCGAGTGATGCCGGTGCTGGGCTCGTTGTGGGGGCGGCTTAGGGGGGAGACGCCGGGTAAAATAACGCTTCAGTCACTGCAGATCCCCCTTCGTGAGGGGAAGCCGCAAGAGCTGGTACTGACGGTTCTGGGGCAGGGGAAATACCGCGTTGACGGGGATAACGTTCATGCTGAAGGGGTTGTCGGAAAGCTGCTCACCAAAAATGGCGTATCGTTGCAGGTCACGTCACTTGCTGCGGCAACAGGGGCGCAATTCACGTTAAAAACGTTTACGAGGCTCGACACCATAAACCGGCTGTTTAAACGCTTTATCGTTACTGAATCGTCTAAGCAGAGCGGCATGCTGGTGCTAACGTTGACGGGTGAAGATCCTGAAAAAATTCCGGCAATACTCAACAGTATCGCAGGCAATTATCTCAAGCAAAATATTGCCCGCCAGGAAGCTCAGGATGCCCGTAGCCTTGCGTTTTTAAAGCACCAGTTACCAAAAATCAGCGGTGAACTGGATCAGGCCGAGGCGCGGCTTAATACTTACCGTGAGCAGCGCGATTCCGTCGACTTATCCCTTGAAGCCAAATCGGTTCTGGATCAGGTGGTGAATGTAGAAAACCAGTTGAACGAACTGACCTTTCGCGAAGCTGAAATCTCACAGTTTTTTAAAAAGGATCACCCTACTTATCGTGCTTTAAGAGAAAAACGCCACACACTGGAACAGCAGAGGGCGCGCCTGAATGGGCGTGTCTCAACGATGCCTTCGACGCAACAGGAAATTTTACGTCTGAGTCGGGACGTGGAATCCGGGCGGGCCATCTATTTGCAACTGCTGACGCGTCAGCAAGAGTTAAATATCTCGCGCTCCAGTGTCATCGGAAATGTGCGGATCATCGATACTGCAGTGACTCAACCAGAGCCGTTAAAGCCCAAAAAAGCGCTGATTATTCTCGTTGGCATGCTGGCGGGCATGATGGTCTCAATGGGCTATCTGCTGGTAATTGTCGCTTTGAAGCGCGGTATTATGATTTCTGAGGAGCTGGAAGCCCACGGAATTCCGGTACTCGCGACGCTGCCACACTCGGTTTGGCTATGGAAAAAAACACACCTGCGCAGGACGAATCCATTTGCTTCCCAGTGGAAACATAAAACGTCGGAAATCCCCTTCCTGCCTGTAGAGAGACCGACGGATATGTTCATTGAGGCGGTGCGGGGGCTGCGTACCAGTCTGCATTTCACCATGATGGATGCCGCAAATCGCATTGTGATGATTTCCGGCCCGACTCAGGACTGCGGAAAGACCCTGGTCAGCACATCGCTGGCAGCCATTGCGGCTCAGGCGGGGCAACGGGTGCTGTTTATTGATGCGGATATGCGCAAAGGGTATGTCCATAACATCTTTGGTCTGCGTAATCATATCGGGCTAACCAGCGTGCTCGCCGGAAAACAGGAGTGTCAGGATGTCATTCAGCGTTATGAAAAAGGCGGTATTGATGTGATGACCTGTGGTCCGGTGCTGTCTCATCCTTCACTGTTGCTGCTGAACGATCGTTTTAAGGCTGTAATGTCATGGGCTGACGAACATTATGATCTGGTTGTCCTCGACACACCGCCCGTGCTTGCCGTAACGGATGCTGCGCTGGCTGCAAAAGAGGCCGCAACAACGGTACTGGTTGCTCGCTTCGGTAAAACCACAATGAAAGAGATGGAGACCAGCCTGAAACGTCTGCATCAGGCGGGCGTGAAGGTGAGCGGCACTATTCTGAACGATATTGTGAAATCCAGAGCACTTTATTACAGCTCAGGGTGTAGTTATCAGGACTACGACTACACCCCGAAGCAAAAGTGACTGCAGGATTAGTGCTTCACTAGCGTAGCGAAGTAGTACACAAGGGGGATGGCGAGAACCCAAAGTCCAACCGGGATTTCGCGCCATTTCCCGGCAATCGTCTTGATGATGATGTAAAACAGTAACCCTCCTGCAATACCCGTCCCGAAGCTATTGGCAATCAGGGTGATCATCACCATCATCAGGACCGGAAGACCTTCGGTGAAGTTTGTCAGATCAACCTTTCGCAAGCCGCTGAACATATTCAGACCAATCAGGATAAGTGCGGGCGCGGTCGCTTCTTTCGGGATCATCAGCGCGATGGGCGTGAAAAGCAGCATCAGCAGGAACATCACCGCGGCAGCCAGCGCCGTCATGCCGGTTTTGCCACCCGCTTCTGCTGCTGCCGACGACTCTATAAGCGCTGTCGCAGCCGGTATCCCTACCCACGGTCCGATGGCGGCGGCAATCGAATCGACCATAAACGGGCGGTTAATTTGCGGCATGTTGCCCTCTTCATCAAGCAAGCCAGCCTCACCGCCCACCGCCAGGGTGGTCCCCATCGTAGAGAAAAACTCAGAAGCGAAAAAGACAAACAGGAAAGGCAGGAAAGCAATATTCAGTGCGCCCAACATGTCGATGTGACCCAACACCGGCGTCAGCGAATGAGGAACGTCAATAAAGCTGGATGGCAATTTCGTCACGCCCAACGGAAGCCCGACCAGGGTCGCGAACAGGATGGCCCACAAAATCGCGCCCGGAATACGACGGGCCTGCAACGCGATTGCCAGGAACAAACCAGACAGTGCCACGAGCGCGCCGGGTGAAAGAAAATCGCCCAGCATCAGTGCGTTGGTTTTAGCGTTTGCCAGCACCAGCCCGGCATTGCGAAAACCGAGGACCGCGACAAACAGACCGATGGAGGCCGTCAGCCCCAGTTTGATAGACTGAGGTACGGAACGGGTGACCACTTCGCGCAGGCCAAAACGGGTCAAGAGGAAGAACAGAATGCCGGACCAGCAGGCGATCCCCAGGCCAATTTGCCAGCCAATCCCTTCACTTCCGGCAAGGGTTACGCCGACCAGGACTGAGCCGCCAATGCCCGGTCCGACGATGAACGGCAAGTTCGCATAGAACGCCATCAGCAGCGTACCGGCAACAAACACCAGAATCGTCCCCGTGGTTGCCGCGCCTTTATCCATGCCGCCTGTCGCCAGAAGACCGGGGATCACCACCAGTAAATAGGCCGCTGCGAGAAAGCCGGTGATCCCGGCGAGACATTCAGTGCGCACCGTACTGCCGCGCGAATGCAGTGCAAAACGACGTTCGAGCCAGCTCCCTGGTGCTGGCGAATTAACGGTATTGTCGGCCATTATCCGGCTCTCCTTCGGTATTATTGTGTTGTGTCCGGGGTTTCCCGGTAAGAAATCAGCGGATCGACAATCTGGCGCGTGGTGCCATCGGTCAGCCCAAGATCGGTTAAATGTGGCCCGGCATTACAGGCAAGGCAGGTTCCCTCAATCGCTTTAAATACCCGGTACGGCGGTTCCCAGTCGGCAATCAGGCTGCTGCGTTCGCGCAGCTCCCGGAACTGGCGCGCCAGCCCGGCAGGGGGCTGGTCCGACAGCATGCCTGCAATCGGCATTTCAACATGGGCAATTAATTTGCCGTTTTGCGCCAGGGCCATGCCGCCGCCGCTCTGGATCAGCGCATTGGCGGCCAGCGCCATATCGTCAGGATCGCGGCCCAGTACCACCAGATTATGCGAATCGTGGGAGTAGCTGGTGGCGATTGCACCGCGCAGCGCTCCCCAGCCTTCCAGCAGGGCAATCTGCGGTTTTGCCGCATGGCGTGCGTGACGATGCTGAACCCAGATCACACTAAAGCCCTCCGGGATCTGCACCTTTCCGTTACGCACCTGCGCGTCAGTCTCCCCCCAGCGGGTAAACCGTGCGCCGCTGATGTGGCGCAGACGGGCGACACCGTGGTGCGCACCGGCAATATGCATGTGAAAATCATCGGCGCTCAGCGAAGACAAATGCACGGTATCGCGTGGCAGTGCCAGTGCGGCATCTGCAATCGGTTCAATCATCGCTCCGTCCCGAGCAATCATTTTCCCGGCCACGTAAACCTGGCGAGCCGTCAGTTTTTCAAGGGAATCGAAGACCACCAAATCGGCACGACGTCCGGCAGCAATCAGCCCCAGGTCGTTGCGCTGCAGACGAAGGGAGGCGTTCAGCGTGGCAAAGCGCAGCGCGTCCGTTGCCGGTAATCCGTGCTCAATAAGCAGATTCAGCAACGCAATAATTCCACCTTTTTCCAGCAGTATGTCCGGCGGAACATCGTCAGTACAGACCGTGATCTGCGATGAAAGATGCGGCAGGGTTTTCAGCGCCCTGACGATATCCGGCAGCAGATAGGGGTGCGAACCGCGAATTTCCAGCGTTAGCCCGGCGCGTAATTTTTCCAGCGCATCTTCGGCGGAGGTCAACTCATGATCAGAGGTCACGCCAGCGGCCAGGTAAGCCTGTAAATCTGCACCGCTGAGCCCGCGCGCATGGCCTTCAATGAGCTTACCGCTTTCAAGCCCCGCCTGCAGGATCTCCAGCATTCGCTGGCTGCCGTTAAGCACGCCGTGCATGTCCATCACCTCCGCTACGCCGCGTACTTCCGGCCAGCGGAGCAGGGTATTCATCTCGTCTCCGGCGAAATCAGCACCCGACATCTCCAGCCCCGGCGTGGAGGGGACACTTGAGGGGGCGGCCACCATCACCTGCAGCGGCAGGTTGCGGCTGGACTCGATTGCAAAACGCACGCCCTCAATACCCAGTACGTTTGCCAGCTCATGTGGGTCCCAGAACACCGCCGTGGTGCCCTGCGCCAGTACAATTTCCGCGTAGCGGGCAGGCAGGAGGTGAGAACTTTCGAGGTGGACGTGCGTGTCCATCAGGCCTGGGGACAGGAAGTGGCCTTGCAGATCGTGCGTCTCAAGCGCATCGCTTCGGCTTCCGCGCGGATGGACGCTGGCGATCAGTTCTCCGACAATGCCGACATCGGCATTGCGGATCTCGCCTGTAGCCATATCAACAATTCGGACATGCGTGAGTAGCAGGTCGAAAGGTGTTTCGCCTCGCGCGGCCTGAACGGCGCGGCGTCGGGTTTCAGCAGTCATGCAATTAACGGTTCCAGCATTCAAACATTGACGATACTCTATGCACCCGGCAAACGTTTGCCCAGCTGATAAAATTTATCGCCCGATAACTCCGGCTTATTCTGAGAAGCGTGAAAAAGATAATGACGACGGAACCCTGGCAGCGCTTGCCCGCGCTTTCTCTTCGGCAGCTTCAGTATTTTGTCACCCTGGCGCAACTGCGTCATTTTACGGATACCGCCAGTAAGCTGGCGATCAGCCAGCCTGCGCTCAGCAGCGCACTGCGGCAAATCGAAACGGTGCTCGGTGGAAAGCTGGTGAACCGTACCGCCTCGTCCGTTACGTTGACGGAGCTGGGTAACGCCATCCTGCCGCATGCGCAGCGGGTGCTTAGCGTGGCCCAGCTCGCATTTGACGACATGCAGCAGATTGTACAGGCGGGCGGCGACGGCACGGTACGCATCGGGCTTATTCCATCCGTCAGTTCTCTGCTGTTTCCCTCGCTTCCGCAGACTCTTGCGCAGGCTTTTCCCCGCCTGAAGGTGGAATTTCACGATCAGACCAATGATGCGCTTCTGGCACAGTTGCTGAAAGGGCAGATTGATTTTGGTATTGGCGCGCTGGATAACTCGGTTCCCGATGGGCTGGAGGTCTTTCCGCTGCAGGACGATCCGTTTGTTGCGGTGATCCACTGTGACGATCCCCTGGCGGCTTCGGCACATGTGCCCTGGAAGCAGCTGGTTGGCCGGGAGATTGCTGTCTTCTCGAAAGGTAACATTCAGCGTCTGGTCGGGGCGCTTGCGGAAAGTCATCGTCTGTCGCTGCAGACGCGCTATCAGGTGGATTACATTGAAACGCTGTACGGCCTGGTGCGCTCGCGGCTGGCCGTGGCGATTTTACCGCAGCTTTACACCACGCATCTTCAGGACCCGCAGCTCAGGGTGGTTCATCTTCAACAACCGGCACTGACCCGAACAGTGGCATTAATGCGCGCGCCGCAGGCATTGCCGCCGCTGATAGAATCCTGCTTTACGCTGATGGTTGAAACCTTGCGAACAAACTGAGGGGATGGGGCAGGGGAAATACCCTCTCCCGGAAGGGAGAGGGGTAAGTCTTACTTCGCCAGAACTTCCTGCGCGGTGCGTTCCACCAGAGACAGCAGGACTTTAACATCCTCCAGCGTCACGGTTGGGTTCAGCAGGGTCAGCTTCAGGCAGGTGACGCCGTTGTGCTCGGTCACGCCAACGTTGGCACGGCCGGATTCCAGCAGCGCATCACCAATTTTCTGGTTCAGCAGGGCGATGCCCGCATCATCCATCTGTACCTGTCCACGGAAGCGGAACAGGACACTTGCCAGCTGTGGCTGCATCACCAGCTCCAGAGCAGACTGCTCTTTCACGTAAGCCGCAACCTGCTGTGCCAGCGTCACGCCGTGATCGATGATCGCCGCGTATTGCTCCTGCCCCAGTGCTTCCAGGCTCATCCACAGCTTGAGCGCGTCGAAGCGGCGCGTGGTCTGCAGAGATTTGGACACCAGGTTAGGCACGCCTGCCTCTTCGTCGAACTCAGAGTTCAGGTAAGCCGCCTGATAGCGCATCAGCTCATAGTGACGCGCTTCTTTCAGCAGGAACGCGCCGCAGCTGATGGTCTGGAAGAACTGCTTGTGGAAGTCCAGCGTCACGGAATCCACCAGCTCAATGCCGTCCAGATAGTGACGATACTGCTCAGACATCAGCAGCGCGCCGCCCCAGGCCGCATCAACGTGTACCCAGATGTTCTGCTTCGCCGCCAGCTCAGCAATCGCGCGCAGCGGATCGATAGCGCCCGCATCGGTCGTACCTGCTGTCGCCACAATCGCCAGAATCTGCTCGCCGTTGGCATTACACTGCTCAATTTTCGCCGCCAGGTCGGTCAGATCCATACGCGAGAATTCGTCCGTTTTCACCTGCACCACGGACTGATAGCCGAGGCCCATCAGCGCCATGTTTTTCTGCACGGAGAAGTGCGCATTCTCGGAGCACAGCACGCGAATTTTACGCAGATCGCCCACCAGACCGTCCTGCTGAACGGAGTGACCCTGGCGCGCAAAGAACGCATCGCGCGCCAGCATCAGACCCATCAGGTTGCTCTGGGTGCCGCCGCTGGTGAAGACACCTGCGTCGCCAGCCTGATAACCCACGCGGGTACGCAGCCATTCGATCAGTTTGATCTCGATAATGGTTGCGGACGGGCTTTGATCCCAGGAGTCCATACTCTGGTTAGTGGCGTTGATCAGCACTTCCGCCGCCTGGCTTACCACCAGGCTTGGGCAGTGCAGGTGCGCCACACACTGCGGGTGATGAACAGACAAACTGTCTTTCAGGAAAAACTCCACGGCACGTTCAATCGCCGCTTCGTTACCCAGCCCTTTCGGGTTGAAATCCAGCTTAATACGGTCGCGCAGTTCCGCGACCGTTTTGCCCTGGTACATCTCAGGCTGTTTCAGCCACTGCATCACAGCCTGAGAGCTTTGTTCAATCGCCTGCTGGTAAGCCTCAATGCTCTGCGCAGAGGAGAACAAAATTGGGTTTGAATCAGACATCGTAATCAACAACTCCGGTTACGCCGGGCGAACGCCCGCAGCAAGCAGTGCCTGCTCAAATTTATCCAGGAAGATTTTCAGCTCATCATCGCTGATCAGCAGAGACGGCAGCAGACGCAGCACAATGCCGTTACGACCGCCACGCTCCAGAATCAGACCGGCTTCAAAGCACTTCTTCTGAATCAGCGCAGACAGCTCACCGTCGCCAGGGAAGCAACCCATGTGGTCAGCGGCTTCATGCGGCTTAACGATCTCAATACCGATCATCATGCCCAGACCGCGAACGTGACCGATAACCGGGTAGCGTTTCGCCATCTCTTTCAGCTGGCCTTTCAGCCATTCACCCTGAGCAGCGACTTTGCCTGCGATGTTCTGGTCTTTCAGGATTTTCAGCGTCGTCAGACCGGTTGCCATCGCCAGCTGGTTGCCGCGGAAGGTGCCGGTGTGGTGACCTGGTGCCCATGCATCGAACTGCTTTTTGATACCGAGCACAGCCAGTGGCAGACCGCCGCCAACCGCTTTGGACATCACGATGATGTCTGGCTCGATGCCAGCGTGTTCAAACGCGAAGAACTTACCGGTACGGGCAAAGCCAGCCTGAACTTCGTCGAGGATCAGCAGAATGCCGTGTTCCTGAGTCACTTTACGGATGCGCTGCAGCCACTCAGCCGGAGCCGGGTTCACGCCGCCTTCACCCTGAACGGCTTCCAGGATCACCGCAGCAGGTTTACGCACGCCGCTTTCAACGTCGTTAATCAGGTTGTCGAAGTAGTAGGTCAGCGCTTTCACGCCCGCCTCACCGCCGATACCCAGTGGGCAGCGGTACTCGTGCGGGTAAGGCATGAACTGCACTTCCGGCATCATACCGTCAACGGCTTCTTTCGGAGACAGGTTGCCGGTGACGGACAGTGCGCCGTGGGTCATGCCGTGGTAACCACCAGAGAAGCTGATGATACCGCTACGGCCGGTCACTTTTTTCGCCAGCTTCAGCGCCGCTTCAACGGCGTCAGCACCGGATGGACCGGTGAACTGCAGGCAATACTCTTTGCCCTGACCAGGCAGCAGAGAGAGCAGGTATTCTGAGAACGCGTCTTTTAACGGCGTCGTCAGATCCAGGGTATGTAACGGCAAGCCGCTGGTAATGACATTTTGGATGCTTTTCAGCACATCAGGATGATTGTGACCCAGCGCGAGAGTGCCTGCGCCAGCTAAACAGTCAAGGTATTCTTTGTTATCTGCATCGGTGATCCACACGCCTTCTGCTTTAGTGATCGCTAAAGGCAGCTTGCGCGGGTAACTCCTGACGTTAGATTCAAACTCGGCCTGACGGGCCAGATAGGTTTCGTTGCTTTTATGGGCATCTACAGTGTCAATACGGACTTTATCCGTCATCATATCACTCCTACAACCGCCGCTTCGTTATGAGCCACGATTGAATAAAAAGTTAAAAAACAGATGGGGCCTGAAAAAAACGCCGCCAATATAGAGCCTTTTGCCACGGGGCTCAATGGTTAATTTGTTTACGGTTTTGTGACGCGGAGGGTGGGGGCGGAAATATGCCCGTTTTGAGAAAAGAAATTGCGCTTTATGCCAAATGAAAACAGACAGTTAAGTGCAATTTGTCAGGACTGTAAAAATAGAGAAAAGTATGTGACAAATCGTGCCACAGAACGAGGATAATGAGGGCAGAACGCCCCTTTTGCCTGATTGTGTCAGCATTACCCGCCAAATACGGTAGACACGTCAGGCTGTTTTTATTCCGGGACATATCCGTAATACCGTTTTCAATAAGCCTGATTGCTATAACAACTAACATGACAGCGAGGCACCGCCATGTCTTGCATCGCGCATTGACTTCACCTGCTCTGCAAAACGAGAGTAAGTTCTTATCAATGACTCGGGGTGCCGTTCCATAAAAGCCGGGTCAAGCCCGGCTTTTTTATAGCAATGTCTCAACGCTATGAAAGGGGGCTGATTCAAAGAGGTATCCTTGCAGTCCCCAAATACCAACCTCCTGTAGTCGTTCGAGATACTGTCTACTCTCTACGCCTTCCACCACTATCTTATTGCAATACCGTTTTATATTTTTTATCAACAAGGGAAATGTGGGTTTATCAATTTGATCATTGAAGAAATGACGGTCAATCTTCACCACTTCGAAGCAGCCTCCAAGCAGGCTGGCAACTGTTGCATTTCCGGCTCCCAGGTCATCCAGCCAGAGTGAGTTAACACCCTGACACAGTGCTTTCAGTATTGGGCTTTTAAGCCCTTGCTCAAGACCGGGAAACTCTTCAGAAACTTCAAGTTTGATAAACGGCATGGAACTGACTGTTAACTGTAATAAACCGTCATGCCTTAAAAGTGTCGCCATATCGTAATCAATGTTGAGAGAGCAGAACAAGCCGTTATGCTCGAACCAGTCCTGCTTACTGGCTATGACCCCAAACTGTTCATAGAGGAAAAGGCGTTTCCGATCGAAATCCCAGCCTGAAATGACAAACTCTGGGTGAAGAGGCCGCCTGGACTCAGAGATAAACCGGGTAAGAAGCTCGACTCCTAACAGCTTACCTTCAAAGTTCATTATGGGTTCAGCAATGAATTCGGAGTGCATGTTACGTTCCAGTTGAGTGATAACTGGCTGATAATGCACCTTTAAAAATTATTGATCAATAATAACGATCAATAATCAAGTAATGATCGATAAAAACGATAAATGTATCTTTTTGATTTATGATGATAATTTATTTTTAAGATTATTCTTGAAGCTGGCCTTTTTTGGGGCGCAACTGGACAAAATCGATCTCAATGGCAAATGAGCGTTACGTGGGAGTGTTGTTGACTGTCTTGGGAGGGGAATCCGATGTCACGGCGATTACCAAACAGGACATTAAACAGGTGATGGAGGTCGTTGAAAATCTCCCGAAGCGTGTTGTTCAGCCTTATCGCTCAATGACTATTCAGCAACTAATCGAATGCGATGATGTTTCTCCTGATGAACTGGTTGGTGTTGAGGCCATCCACAAGCATTTGAAGATTTACAAATCGCTGTTTAAAACCTTCCTGACTGACAATAAAGATATTCTGGAGAAGTCTCCGACTGATGGAGTAGTGGCTGCACCGTCTAAAGCGAGGTTTGGTGCATACAGTGCGACAGAAATGAGAAAGTTTGTATAGTGGGCGTTAAAACAGCCTGACAACTGGATAAAATGGATCATATTGCTATTGGCATATACCGGAGCCAGAAGAGGAGAGATTGCCAAACTGGAGAAGTCACAGATTAAGTATGATAAGGACAGCCAGCGTTACTATTTCCTAATTGCCGAAGGAGGTCAGGGGAAAACCGAAAACGCTACAAGACAGGTAGTCATCAACCCGAAGTTAATCGAATGGGGTTTCATGGAGTACGTTAATTGCCAGTGGAAGGAGCGGATATTCTCAGACGTGGCGGGTACGAACATGACTAAGGTTGGTAAAGTGTTTGCTGAAGTTCGAGATCAGTTAGGTATTGCTTACCTGGACGATTATGGACAGCGAAGGTTACTGCATTCTATCCGTCACTCGGTCTGTTCCGCTGCAATGGCTGGTTGGGTGAAGAACATCCTACACTTGCAACAGACTGTTGGTCATGAGAAGAGCGGGGGAATAACTAAGCGTTATCTGCATACATTTCCCCTCACTACGATCTGTTATGTGATAGACGGCTTGAGTTGGACGAGCTAACGAACCTTAATGCTTGATAGTGCAACCGCGTTTACTGTGCGAAAAATATACTCCAACCATTAAAATTGCAGGAAAAGAAGTTGTGAGTCAGCTATTCTGAATGGTGCTTACTTTTGCTGGATCAAAGGGTTAATGATAAATGTATGATGGTTTTTAACTCATTAATACTAATTATACTTTCTTCTTTACTTTTCAAGCAATTGATACTATGGCAAAATTGCAGAAAGGAACGAACACATGGATCTAATCAATGAATTTCACAGCAATTGACCTATTCTGCGGTGCGGGTGGATTGACATGCGGTTTAAAAGAAGCTGGCTTTAAAGTTATCGCAGGTGTTGAGCTTGAAGCTGTTGCTGCAAGAACTTACAAAACTAACCATGCCGATCATATACTCTACGAAGCTGATATTCGCTCGTTAAATCCTTTAAAAATCATGGAGGAGTTGCAGCTCAAACCGGGAGAGTTGGATTTATTAGCGGGTTGCCCTCCATGCCAAGGTTTCTCATCTCATCGCACTCGAAACAAATGTACTTCAGTTGAAGATATTAGAAATGACCTTATTTTTGATTTAATGAGATTTGTGAGGGCATTTGAACCTAAAACAGTCATGATCGAGAATGTTCCTGCTCTGGCTAAAGATGAAAGAATAAATAAGGTCATTGACGAGCTCCATGATCGTGGATATGCCATTGGTGAAAAGACATTGCAAGTGAAAGATACCGCTTGCTATGGAGTTCCTCAACGTAGAAAAAGAATGATCCTTATCGCATCTAAGTTTGGTTATATCGATGAGCCTTTAAAAGTAGCTTCTCCTAAGACCGTCAAAGATGCAATCGCAGATTTTCCTGTTCCTGGTGAAGGTAATGATATTCTGCATGATTTTATTCCGAGCAGGACCGATAAAATTAAAGCCATGATCAGAAATATTCCTAAAAATGGTGGTTCGAGATCAGATTTACCCAAACACTTGTGGCTACCCTGCCATTTGAAAAATCCAGATGGATATAAAGATGTTTATGGGCGAATGTCATGGGATAAAGTTTCTCCAACCATTACTGGTGGGTGTACCAATCCTTCAAAGGGACGTTTTTTGCATCCTGAACAAGATAGAGCTATTACGTTGCGTGAAGCTGCCGCACTTCAAACTTTTCCCAAAAACTATGCCTTTTCGCTGGATAGAGGGAGAGAGTTCGCTGCACTAATGATCGGCAATGCCTTGCCACCTGCTTTTATTTGTGCACATGCAACCAAGATTATTGAGCATTTGAATCAATTAGGAAAACAGAATAGGGAATAATCACATGTCTGATTACGAAATGAAGTTTGATCCTCATACGATAGAACATCTCGGCGTGAAAATGTATTCTACGCTTCCACCAGCTCTTGCTGAACTGATTTCAAATGCCTATGATGCTGACTCAGGAAACGTGACTCTCGATTTTTTGGAAGTAGGGAGTAACAAATTTATCAGTATTAAAGATGATGGTACAGGGATGAGTGCCACAGATATTCAACAACGATTTTTAGTCATAGGCAGAAATAGACGCCGACATGATGGTGATAAGCCAACACCACGGTTTGGACGTTATGCTACAGGTAAAAAAGGTTTAGGGAAATTAGCTCTTTTTGGTCTTGCCAAAGAAATAACTATTGATACTGTTAAGGATGGAAAAAGAAATAGATTTATACTTGATTGGAATGCACTGCTCAATGCTGATGGTGTTTATAATCCAACGGTTGAATTATCTGATGGGCCTACAGATGCTCCAAATGGGACGACGATAAAATTATCCAAACTCAAACGACAATCGCCATTTGATCTTGAAGCGATTGCTAACAGCCTGTCAAAAATATTTATCGTTGATGATAATTTTAATATAAATCTTAAAGACCAACATGGTCATGTTGCAACTGTAAATAATGCTCGTCGTTATAGTGGTTTTGAGCAGCAGTTCGAATGGGATGTTGAGTCTTTGGTTAAAGATGACAGCCCTTATAAAGATAAATTGAAAGGAAAATTGTATACTTCACGAACTCCTATAAGACCAAATTCGGGATTAAGAGGTATTTCGCTATTTTCAAGAGGGAAGCTCGTTAATAACCCCGAGTTTTTTTCAAACAGCACGTCAAGCCATTTCTTTCAATATTTGACCGGATGGATATCTGTTGATTTCATTGATGATCTTGATGATGATGTCATCTCAACCAACCGGCAGTCTATTGATTGGGATAATGAAGAAATGGCTCTTCTTCGAGAATATTTATCAACAATCATTAACCAAGTTAATAATGATTGGAGAAATAAAAGGAAAGAGAAGAAGGAAAAAGAACTTGAGGTGACAACTGGCATAGATACCAATCAATGGATGAGTACTATGCCTGAGGATATAAGGCAACAAACATCAAAAATTATTGACTTTCTTGGTGAAGAGGACGCACTGGAGAAGTATACTCCTGTAATTGAAGCTCTGCATACAATAGTTCCAGAATATCCTTTGCTACACTGGCGGTATCTGAATGAGAAAATTAAAGATAGAATAAAAGCATTCTATACAAATAAACAATATGGAATGGCAGCTGATCAAGGAACGAAAATATACTGTGAGGTGATTCGTGAACTTACTGGTTCAACACTTGATGGTACAGAACTTGTTAATTTAGTATTCTCTCCTAATAAACCTGTCATTAAATTATGTGATACTTCAACTAAAACAGGTATGAGTATTCAAAGTGGACAGCGCTCATTATCTCAAGGAGTTATTGAGTCCTTTAGAAACCCGGCTGCTCATATGCCATTGGATAAATTAGTTCCTGAGCAATATTCAGAGTTGGATTGTTTAAACGTTTTAAGTTTGATTTCTTATCTTTTTGAAAGGATGGAAGGTGCGGAGGTTATAACGGATAAAGGAGCAATATAGTAATTAATTTTAATTCTGAAGATATGAAGGCATACACAGGGTTTAGTGTATGCTTCATTCAGAAAGGCCTACTTTCCGTGGATTATTAGCGTGGTTATTTAAGCTGTTAAACGTTAACTTTGGGGACCTCCCCAATATGACATTAGGAATTCTCAAATATCAGAGAGTTGTTCAAATTGAATCGCCACGGGTTTAACAGACGCCTCAGAGTCATTTAAAATGGCTTTAAGAGAGGTGCACATGAGCAGTAAGCGTTATCCTGAAGAGTTTAAAATTGAAGCTGTCAAACAGGTTGTTGATCGTGACCATTCTGTTTCCAGTGTTGCAACACGTCTCGATATCACTACCCACAGTCTTTATGCCTGGATAAAGAAGTACGGGCCGGACTCTTCCACCAACAAAGAGCAGTCAGATGCTCAGGCCGAGATCCGCCGACTCCAGAAGGAGCTGAAGCGGGTTACTGACGAACGGGATATATTAAAAAAAGCCGCGGCGTACTTCGCAAAGCTGTCCGACTGAGGTACGTCTTTATCCGTGACAACTCCTGTTATTGGCCTGTTCGTCTACTCTGTCGGGTGCTGAATGTTCATCCGAGTGGGTTTTACACCTGGCTTCAACAGCCGCATTCACCACGGCATCAGGCGGATCTCAGGCTGACAGGACAAATCAAACAGTTCTGGCTGGAGTCCGGTTGCGTTTATGGCTATCGCAAGATCCATCTCGACCTGCGAGATAGCGGGCAACAATGCGGAATTAACCGTGTCTGGCGGCTAATGAAGCGTGCCGGGATAAAGGCTCAGGTCGGGTATCGAAGCCCACGAGCGCGTAAAGATGAAGCCAGTATCGTGACACCCAACAGACTCCAGCGGCAGTTCAACCCGGAAGCACCGGATGAACGTTGGGTAACGGACATAACTTACATCCGAACCCACGAAGGCTGGCTGTATCTGGCCGTAGTTGTTGACCTGTTCTCGCGCAAAGTTATCGGCTGGTCAATGCAACCCCGGATGACCAAAGATATTGTCCTGAATGCGCTTCTGATGGCCGTGTGGCGACGTAACCCCCAAAAACAGGTGCTGGTTCATTCTGATCAGGGTAGTCAGTACACAAGCCATGCGTGGCAGTCGTTCCTGAAATCACACGGACTGGAGGGCAGTATGAGCCGTCGTGGTAACTGTCACGACAACGCAGTTGCAGAAAGTTTTTTCCAGCTACTGAAGCGTGAACGGATAAAGAAAAAGACCTACGGGACGCGGGGAGAAGCCCGCAGCGATATTTTTGATTACATCGAAATGTTTTATAACAGTAAGCGTCGGCATGGTTCGAGTGATCAGATGCCACCGACGGAATATGAAAATCAATATTTTCAACGGCTCAGAAGTGTCTAGATTATCCGTGGCGATTCACCAGCCGCATCCAGAAAAAAAGAACACTTAGGAACTACACTGACGAAACTCTTCAGTGACGTTTTCTACGCGAGGCGTTTTTAGAAGCACGTTTAGATAATCAATAAATTTTGTCATACAGATATGGGGTACAAACTGAGGTACAGCGTGAAGAAGCGATAACCGGAAGGGCGGGCTTGCGTTAGCAACCCACTTCCCCTAAGCTGGCAAAAAGTATAGAGATTCAATCTTCATGACTCGGGGTGCCCCATCGCTGATGGGCTGAGAAATACCCGTATTACCTGATCTGGATAATGCCAGCGTAGGGAAGTCAGATGCCTTCCCGGTCATCGCTTCTTCACGCAAGGCAGGAGCGATACCATGCAGCCTGACCTGCTCGATTTACACGTTTTACATCAGTTCCGAACCCATTCCCCGCTCACGCACTGTATGACCAACGATGTCGTGCAAACCTTTACGGCCAACGTTCTGCTGGCGCTTGGCGCATCCCCGGCGATGGTGATTGAAGCCGAAGAAGCCGAGCAGTTTGCCGCGCTTGCCGATGCGGTGCTTATCAACGTCGGCACACTCACCGCGCCGCGCGCCCAGTCGATGCGCCGGGCGATTGAAAGCGCTGTGGCGGCAGGCAAACCCTGGACGCTCGATCCGGTTGCAGTCGGCGCGCTGACGTTTCGCACCCGTTTTTGCCATCACATTCTTTCCCTTAAACCTGCAGCCATTCGCGGCAATGCGTCTGAAATTCTCGCGCTGGCGGGGATGAGCGCGGGCGGGCGTGGCGTCGACACCGCCGACACCGCCGCCACGGCGCTGCCTGCTGCCCAGGCGCTGGCACGTCAGACGAATGCGATTGTGGTGGTCACTGGCGAGGTGGATTACATCACCGACGGGCAGCGAACCCGCACGGTAACGGGTGGCGATCCGCTGATGACCCGCGTGGTGGGCACTGGTTGTGCGCTTTCGGCGGTTGTGGCAGCCAGCTGTTCACTGCCTGGCGACAGGCTGGATAACGTGGTTGCTGCCTGTGGATTTATGAAGCGCGCCGGAAGCGTTGCTACAGCGCACTCCCGTGGCCCCGGCAGTTTTGCCAGCGCTTTTTTGGACGCGCTTTATAACCTGGAGGAACAGGCATGAAACGGATTAACGCACTCACTATTGCCGGCACCGATCCAAGTGGCGGGGCAGGCATTCAGGCCGATCTGAAAACCTTCTCCGCGCTGGGCGCATACGGTTGTTCTGTGATTACGGCACTGGTGGCGCAAAATACGCGTGGTGTGCAGTCGGTTTACCGCATTGAGCCGGACTTTGTCGCCGCGCAGCTTGACTCAGTATTCAGCGATGTGCGCATCGATACCACTAAAATCGGCATGCTGGCGGAGACCGATATTGTGGAAGCCGTGGCAGAACGGCTAACGCGTTACCAGGTGCAAAATGTGGTGCTTGATACCGTGATGCTGGCAAAAAGTGGTGATCCGCTGTTATCCGCGTCCGCCGTTGAAACGCTGCGTAAAAAACTGCTGCCGCAGGTCGCGCTCATTACGCCAAATCTTCCTGAAGCTGCAGCGCTGCTGGATGCGCCGCACGCGCAAAACGAACGCGAAATGAAAGAGCAGGGAAACGCGCTGCTGGTGATGGGCTGTGGCGCGGTGCTGATGAAAGGCGGTCATCTGGATGATGCGGAAAGCCCGGACTGGCTCTTCACCCGTGACGGCGAGCTGCGTTTCACTGCCCCGCGCGTGCAGACCAAAAACACCCACGGCACGGGCTGTACGCTCTCTGCCGCACTGGCGGCGCTGCGTCCACGGCATGATAACTGGGCCGATACCGTGCGCGAGGCCAAAGACTGGCTCTCAGCCGCGCTGGCAAAAGCCGATACTCTGGAGGTTGGTCACGGTATTGGACCGGTACACCATTTTCATGCCTGGTGGTAAGCCGTATACTGGCTGGAAACATCAGGCCTGAGAAAAACAGAGATGGAACAAGCGCATACCCGGTTAATCGCTCTACTGAATGAACGGATTGCCGCGCCGGACAACACGCCGCTGTACCTGAAATTTGCTGAAACGGTAAAAAACGCGGTGCGCAGCGGTGTGCTGGAACACGGGAATATTCTGCCCGGCGAGCGGGACCTGAGTCAGTTAACTGGCGTGTCGCGCATTACCGTGCGCAAAGCAATGCAGGCGCTGGAAAAAGAGGGCGTGGTGACGCGCGCGCGCGGCTACGGAACGCAAATCAATAATATCTTTGAGTATTCGCTGAAAGAGGCGCGCGGATTTTCTCAACAGGTGGTGCTGCGCGGACAAAAGCCTAACACGCTGTGGGTCAACAAACGGGTAGTGAAATGCCCGGAAGAGGTCGCCAGCCATTTGTCGATAGAGGCGGAAAGCGACGTCTTTTTGCTTAAACGCATCCGCTACGTTGATGATGATGCCGTATCGATTGAAGAGTCCTGGGTTCCGGTAGGCTTAATCCCCGACCCGGACGCGATTGGCATCTCGCTGTACGATTACTTCCGCAGCCAGAATATCTTCCCACAGCGCACCCGTTCGCGCGTCAGCGCCCGTATGCCGGACAGCGAGTTCCAGGCGCACATAAAGATGGATGACAAAATACCGGTGCTGGTGATCAAGCAGGTTGCGCTTGACCAACAGCACCGGCCGATTGAGTACAGCATCAGCTACTGTCGCAGCGATCTATACGTCTTTGTGTGCGAGGAGTAGTTCCTCGCGCCCAGGCGCACAGTCCCCGCCGCGGTGGCTGACCACCCATGCAGCAACCGCATTGCCCAGCAGTACCGCATCCGCCAGTGACCAGCCTGCCGCCAGCCCGGCCAGCGTACCGCCCGCATGGCTGTCGCCAGCGCCGATAGTGTCGACGACGGTTGCCGGAAACGCCGGAACGTAACCCGAAGCGTCACCGTCATACCAGGCGGCACCGTCTTTGTCGTGACGCACAATCAGGGCTGAGCCGAATCGTTGCTGCCACTCTGCACCCAGGTTTTCAACATTCACAGCCAGTCTTTCCGCGGCAATCTCCGCCTCCTGGCGGTTGAGCGACACAATCGGTTTGCAGGCCATGATCCGCGCCATCAGCGCGTCGGGAATATCTGCGATGCGCGGGCCGAAATCGATAAACGCAGTGACGCCCAGCAACCCTTCCAGCCAGGCCGTCAGCAGCTCGCCGCAAGGGGATGCCAGCTGATAGCCGGACAGATAGACCAGGCTCTCCGCCGGGACGTTCAGCGCATCCAGCCAGCCCTGCTGCCACTGATTTTCCACACCGCTGAACGACATAAAGGTGCGCTCACCGTCAGGCTCTACCAGCGCCAGACACCAGCCGTTATCGCCCGTTTCGGCTTCCACGGCGCTGTGCAGATCCTGCTTCGCCATTGCGTTACGGATAATATCCGCCCACACGCCGTGGCCGACGGGCAGGGCGTTTTGTGCCGCAATCCCGAGCCGTTTCAGGGCGATGGCGATATTGAGCGCGCAGCCGCCGATATTCACACCCTGCTGTTTTAGCTCGATATCACAGCCGCGCCACGGCAGGGCATAAGCGTCGGCGATGACGTCAATCACCGCCGCGCCCAGCACCGTCACCGGGCGTGTGGCGTGTAATGTTGCAAGGCGTTCGGCAAAATAACTCATACGCCCTCCCGTTGCTCCCGATAGTGCAGCAGTTTCTCGCAATAATGACCAAAATCGAGCGAGTTAACGGCGTCAAGTTCCGCCTTAAGCGCCGGGTCAACGGCCTGCACACCGTGCAGCGCGCCGCAGATCGCCGTCGCCATCGTGCCGATGGTGTCCGTATCACCGCCGAGGTTAGCGCACAATATTGCGCAGCGGTTCGGGTTGGTGCCTGCCAGTTCAACCATCGCAATGGCCGCCGGAACGGATTCGATGGTGCTGGTTCCCGCCCCAACAAGCTGGTACACCTGCTCGCTGGCCGATTCAATGCCGTTGGCTTCCCGCACGGTTTTGAGCGCCAGTTCAATGCGTGCCGCCAGCGATGCGCTGAAGGTGGTGGTTTTCGCCTCCTGCGCATAGCGGGCGATACCCGGCAGGGCATCCACGATGTTCTGCCAGCTTTCTCCGTCGATGGCGCGCGATATCGCCCAGGCAATCACGACCGCACCGGCAATCGCAAGGTCAGATTTATGCGTCGGGCTGGAGGCCAGCGCCACCTGCTCAACAAAGTGCTCCAGACGAGTGGCGGGCAGCAGACAGCCTAACGGGGAGGCACGCATCGCCGCACCGTTGGTCACGCCGTTGTTCTCCAGCTCGCTCACCGGCTTGCCGTCACGAATAGCGTTGAGGGCAATTTTCGACGTCGGACCGAGCACGTTCTTATTAAACGCATCGAAATCGAGCGCCCAGCGCAGAATATGTTTGCCGATAACATCCGCGTTAATTTGTCCGTCGCACTCGATAATCGCATCGGCCAGGCACAGCGCCATTGAAGTATCGTCGGTGAACTCTGCCTGATTGAAATAGCAGGCCGCGTTATTCTCTGCCGGACCGGGCAGGAAGCGGTCGATCCAGCCGAAGTGTGCTTTCACGCGTTTTCTCGGCCACAGTTCCGACGGCATGCCCATCGCATCCCCTAAGGCCTGCCCGTAAAGCGCACCGAGAATACGTTCTTGTTTCATTTAACTTCCCCTTGTGTCAGCGCGGTATCGCCATCAACCACCTCAATTGCGGTGATCTCTTTATCCGATTCGCGGAAAAACAGCATAAACAGTACGGCGATCACGGCAATCATGATCCCGCCAAATGTCCACATTCCGGCCCAGTTGAAGGTCAGCCCATTCACCGGCTCTTTGTAAGCGAACATTTTTTCCATCATCACGCCGCCCAGGCGGTATCCCAGCAGGCTACCAAAGCCCTGACAGCACAGCGTAATCAAGCCTTGCGCGGCGGTACGCATGTGCGCAGGCGCTTTTTTGTCCACGTAGATGTACGCGGTCACGTAATAGAAGTCGTAGCTCACGCCGTGCAGCAGAATGCCGAGGAACAGCAGGGCGTAGGTGAAGTATTGGTCTGCACCGCCGTAAACAAAGAAGCCATAGCGGATTGCCGCGGTGATAAGACCAAGCAGTAAGACCTTCTTAATACCAAAGCGTTTGGTGAAGAACGGCAGCGCCAGCATAAAGAAGATTTCGGAGAACTGGCCGAGGGTCATCCAGCCGGTGGCATTTTTCATCCCCACTTCGGTGAGATAGCCGTTGGCGAAGATGTAATAGAACGCCAGCGGCATCGCGAACAGGAACGAGCAGAAGAAGAACACCAGGAAGTTTCTGTCGCGCAGCAGGATCAGCGCATCCAGCCCCAGCATGACTTTGAAGTCCAGCTTGCCGGTGCTCTTCGGCGGCGTATTCGGCAGGAACAGGGCGAATACGCCGAGCAGGGCTGAGCTGGCGGCGGTCAGCAGCAGTGGGATATTGGTATCCGAGATATCGCTATAGCCCATCATCTGCGGCAGGAACCCACATGCCAGGCCGGAGGCGATCCAGCCGATGGTACCCATCACGCGGATGCGCGGGAAATCGGCCTCCACATCATCCACGTTGGCGAAGGCGATGCTGTTGGTCAGCGCGATGGTCGGCATATAGGTCAGGGAGTAGGCCAGCAGCAGCGGGAAGAAGGTACTGAACTGGGTTTGCTGGGCGGCGAAGTACATCAGCACGGCACCGGCGAACATCAGTATCGCCAGCACTTTCTGGGCAGCAAAGAAGCGGTCCGTCAGCGAGCCGACCAGGATTGGCGAGAGAATGGCGGCAATGGCGGTACAGGCATAAGACCATCCAATCTCCCCGGCGGTAAAACCGCTTTTGCTCAGCCAGAGCCACAGCGGCACAAACCACGCGCCCCAGATAAACCATTCAACAAACATCATGAACGACAGTTGGACTTTCGTTTTCATTGTTTAATCCTGCATGTCAGAGAGGGTACGCCTTTAACATACCATTCAATAATACCTTTTAAATACCTTTGAGGCGAATATATGATCAGTGTAACAAAATTGTTGTACACGAAACGAGCCAGCAGATTGTGCTTAAAAAAGTTGCAGATGGTGGAAAATCTGTTAAGTCGGTACCAGGCTTAGTCTGCCCGCAAAAATGTGGGTTTGGATTACACGCTCCGACTTAACGTCGGACTTACGGGAGCATCGCTATGACTGATATTGCGCAGTTGCTTGGCAAAGACGCCGACAGCCTTTTACAGCATCGTTGTATGACCATTCCAGCCGACCAGCTCTACCTGCCTGGCCACGACTATGTAGACCGCGTGATGGTGGATAATAACCGTCCGCCTGCCGTGCTGCGAAATATGCAGACGCTTTACAATACCGGGCGTCTGGGCGGCACCGGGTATCTCTCTATTCTGCCGGTTGACCAGGGCGTTGAGCACTCTGCGGGTGCGTCCTTTGCCGCCAACCCGCTGTACTTTGATCCGAAAAACATCGTCGAGCTGGCGATTGAAGCGGGCTGTAACTGTGTGGCGTCAACCTACGGCGTGCTGGCCTCCGTGTCGCGCCGCTATGCCCATCGCATTCCGTTCCTCGTCAAACTGAACCACAACGAAACCCTCAGCTACCCAACCGAATACGACCAGACGCTGTACGCCAGCGTCGAGCAGGCGTTCAACATGGGCGCGGTGGCGGTAGGGGCGACCATCTATTTCGGTTCTGAACAGTCGCGTCGTCAAATAGAAGAAATTTCTGCTGCTTTCGAGCGTGCGCATGAGCTGGGTATGGTGACCGTGCTGTGGGCGTATCTGCGTAACAATGCATTCAAAAAAGACGGCGTGGATTACCACGTCTCCGCCGATCTGACCGGCCAGGCGAACCATCTGGCGGCGACGATTGGCGCGGATATTGTGAAGCAGAAAATGGCTGAAAATAACGGCGGTTATAAGGCGGTGAACTTCGGTTACACCGACGACCGTGTTTACAGCAAGCTGACCAGCGATAACCCAATCGATCTGGTGCGTTACCAACTGGCGAACTGCTATATGGGCCGTGCAGGGCTGATCAACTCCGGTGGTGCGGCAGGCGGTGACACTGACCTGTCCGATGCGGTACGTACCGCGGTGATCAACAAACGTGCGGGCGGCATGGGGCTGATCCTCGGCCGTAAGGCGTTTAAGAAAACGATGGCCGACGGCGTGAAGCTGATCAATGCGGTTCAGGATGTGTATCTGGATAGTAAAGTGACGATCGCGTAACGGATTTGTGATACAGGCCGGGTAAGGCGTAGCCGCCACCCGGCAAAATGCTCAGCGCAGAAGCGGGCAGTCCGGTGGCAACCGGCACTGTAGCGCGCCTGGGATAACCTCAATGCGGAACTGCGTCCCACTCAACGGTTCTCCGTCGAGATTAAACGTCATCCCGTGCGGAGCATTGACTTCAAACCACGCGGATTTCCCGTCAATGATATTCGGGCTCTGTTCTGGCTGCGTCAGCGTGGTAAACAGCGCTGGCAGCAGGCCATCTCCGGTGAAAATGCGTAGCTGCAATTGCCCGTCATTGATCAGCGCCTCCGGGCATAGCTGCTGCCCGCCGCCTGCCTGACGGCCATTGCCGATACCAATCACCAGCGCATCGCCCTGCCACTGAAACCCTTCGCCGCGAATTTCGCAGCGGTCAGGCTTCAGGGTGTCCATGCGCATCAGACCGTGGATCAGGTAAGAGACGCCACCCAATGCCGCTTTCAGTTTTTCAGGGGTTTCGCTGGTAATGCGCGTGCCAAAGCCGCCGGTTGCCATGTTGATAAAACACGTTTTGTCATTCACCTGAGCAATATCCACAGCGGTGGCTTTACCCAGGATTGCCAGTTGAAGCGCTTTCCCCAGCTCCTCCGGAAGCCCGGCGCTGGTGGCGAAATCATTGGCGGTGCCGAGCGGCAATATGCCCATCACCGGGCGGCTGGAAGAGGGGAGGTCGATTAGCGCGCCAGCAATTTCATTAATGGTGCCATCACCACCGCCTGAAATAATGGTGTCGACGCCCAGCCTGATGCTTTCATCGATATAGCGTGCTGCGTCGCCTTTTTCCCACGTTACGCGCACGTGTATACGCGCACCCTCTTCTCGCAGATCCGTAATTGCCTGGCGCAACAGATCGTTGCCTGCACTTTTGCCGTTGAGAATCAATAAACTGTCTGGATAGGTTGCCATCCGCGCTGCTCCCTTTTTTAGCGTTAGTAAGAGTGTATCGCAGAGACGGAAAAAGCGGGTAAGAACAGGATGAAAGGGGAAAAAACGGCAAACGGGCGTTACAATACGAAAACAGGCATTAAATGACATTCCAGGAAATCGATGAGAAATAAAATACTGGTGAGCGCTTGCCTGATGGGTTTCAGGGTGCGTTATAACGGCAGTGAAAAAGCGCAGTTGAGTGCTCAACTGGCTCGCTGGGAACAGGAACAACGCCTGGTTATCCACTGCCCTGAACTTGCAGCCGGATTGTCTGTACCTCGTCCCCCTGCGGAGATTATGTCTGCTGACGGCAAAGACGTGATGCACGGGCAAGCCAGAATAATTGAAAATACCGGGCAGGATGTTATAGATATATTTAATTGGTGATAAATGCCAATAAAACAACGAAGCTATGAGGTTGATAGTAAATAATTATCTTGATAGGGTGGTTTTTCTTTTTAAGCCAAGGGGCGAAAAAGCAAGATCAACTTGAGAAGCATAGCTCCGCTAGATTAGCCCTTGGTGTAAATAGTTAGATGAATTTTGCCCATCCATCAGTTCCCTTAGGTATCAAAGGAATATTGACATCAATCTCGTCATGTTCAACTTCTATAACTGATAAGTATCCATTGGATATATTAATATTTCTCCATAAATGGAAATAAGGAGATAATTCTTGATAATTACCTATACGATCCGTTAGAAATGAATACATCTCACGGGACGGTAAAATTAACGTTCCACCAAGTAGCGAGCCGTTTAACATACCTAAGCAAATTTTATTCAAAGCTCTATGAGAAGATGAGATATTTCCAGTTTCCCACTCCACAGCAAAGTAAATATCATTGCTTATAGGATATACAGCATCGATTGGACCAGCATTTCTTTCTGAAGAAATGTGTAGCCTTTTTTCTAAATACCAGCGTTTACTATGCAAATGAGCCATGCATTCTAACTTTATAGGTTTTACTCCATTTCCTTTTGGCGCAGGATTTATTGAAAAACGAATATTACCCAGAGGCTATACTGACTTGTGAATTGCATTGTATATGTCTTCCCTTATATGCATCGCAGTTGTTGAGTTTGCAAAATCACCTTTTGCAATCAAAACTGTTTCATTTTTTATTTTCATTAAAAATCTCCAATTGAGTCTTAAATACCCAGTAAACCTACTTGACAATAATTTTAATACTTGCGGGTTCACTTAAATGGTGCTTTTAGAAAATCTAAGCCATCATTCCTTTTAAATATTTCAAAATTGGTTTTATCATCTCTTTTATAAGTGTTCTCTAATTCATAAAGTTCGCCATTGGCTCCTAAAAATGGTGCCGTGTGAGAAAATCCATCTGGAGAAAAACCTATACAAATTAGTGGCAAAGATATCTGAGAAATATAGGATCTATTTTTTAATTCTTGGAATGATCCATTTCTGTTTGATACAGGCCAAATTCGTGTTGCTGAGTTTTTCTTATCTATACTTGTAATAAAGCACCCACCATCAATATATCCTTCATGGAAGAGATTGTTTAATTTATTGATCGCTCTAAATGAGCTGGCTACATTCCCCGTTTCGAATTCAACGCCAATTCTATAATGATAATTAACTTCTTCAACATCAAAAAGTTTTTCTATCTCATCCAGGTCTGGTATGCTAAAACATAATCTGTCAACATACATTCCATAAAACATTGGGAATAAGGTATATATAACATTGTTAAGGAGTTTTTTAGATTCTATATATTTAAATGCAACTTCCAGGATCTTGGTTTTGTCTCTTATTTTATATGCTAGTCCATTATATTTGGCTGTGATTAGACCATCAATCCTCTGTTGATTAATACTGTTCTCACCTAAACAATTTGGTAATAAACTTAAATTTTTTTGGAATTTACTGGAGATGAATGAGGCGGAATTCATGACGCAAGGTGTAATCCGGTTGTTATTCTGTTTTCTCATAAATGAACAATCATTGATAATAAATTTATCATTGATCGTTTTTATTCCATTTAAAGAGTTAATAACATTATCTTTAACTATTCCTGCAATGCTAGATGGTAAAAAACCATCATCTAACTCAATGTTAGTTATCATTATCTACCTCTATATCTTTGAGAAAATCTTCTATTTCCATATCTAAAACTGCCAGGATCTGGAGCAGTTGATAAAGGGCAATGTGTTGTTTGCCATTCTCAATTCGTGATAAGGTTGCCCTATCAATACCAGTAGCATTTTGGATATCGTTTTGACTAAACCCCTTCTGCACTCTTGCAACAAGCAATCTACTGCCTATGATAGTTGCGAAAGATTTTCTTTTTATTTTCATTCACCTATCAGCCTCGTAAGCGATTTACGCTAAGATAGTAACAGGCTATGGTTAGTTGGGGAGTGACAGATTCTCACGACTATGAGATGCTATGTTCAAATGAATACAGAAAAGTGTGGTTATCTTAGATGAGTTATTCGAATCAATTTCTTAAAGCTTTAGGGGTAGTTGATGTTTCGACTAAATCTTATAATGAAATTAGCAAACGCACAAAAATTCCGATTGATAGACTTAAGTATTATAATCTTAGGAATATTATGCCAAGTGGAACGGATCTGGCAATTCTGTGTGATGAATTCAAACTGTCGCCAATTTACTTACAATTAGTAATGGGGCATATGGATATGCATACATTGGAACTTATTCAAGAAAACGCATCTTTCATCCATGAAAAAATTCAAGATTCAAATAAGAATGTTTATTGCAATAATATCGAAAGATCTGATGTTGAATTAGCTCTGCAAACCAAAAATGGTAAATTGTATAATGGCGATTGTTTAGATGTTTCAAAAAAAATAGAATCTGATTCTGTCGACATGATTTTTGCCGATCCTCCTTTTAATCTTGATAAGCTCTATCCTTCAAAAATGAATGATAATTTAAAAGAAGAAGAGTATATCAAGTGGACACACCAGTGGTTAAATGAGTGCATTCGAATTTTAAAACCGGGAGGCTCATTATTCTTATGGAACTTACCTTTGTGGAACAGTAAAATAGCTAACTTTTTACATGGGAGACTTAATTTCAAGCATTGGATAGCTGTCGATATGAAGAATAATATGCCGATTCAAGGTCGATTATATCCCTCTCATTATTCTCTACTTTATTTTATTAAAGGTGAAAAAGCTAATGTGTTTGAACCGGATAGATTACCAGCACAAACTTGCCCAAAATGCTTTGGTGATCTCAAGGATTATGGTGGATACAAAAATAAGATGAATCCACTTGGCATTAATCTTACCGATGTTTGGTATGATGTTCCTCCTGTCCGGCACAAAAAATATAAGAAAAGAAATGGGGCGAATGAATTAAGTATAAAGATTTTAGATAGAGTAATCGAGATGGCTACAAAAGAAGGTGATCTCATTTTTGATCCATTTGGAGGCTCTGGGACTACTTATGTTATTGCAGAAATCAAAAATCGCAAATGGCTCGGTTCTGAAATAGATGATTGTGAAATTATTAAAGATAGATTTAATAATATCTCTGAAGATAAGGAACACTTAATTGAGTTTCGTGGAAAGCTTAATTCTTTATTTCCTTCAGCCATAACAAGAGAAAGGGAGAAACGGGGGTTATGGACAGTAGATAGTGTAAGAATGAAGGATGAAAAAAAGAGCGAACAGTTAGGTTTTCTTCAAAGTGAAGATTAGTATCATTTGAATGACTATTTGGCAGTGAGTGTATTCACTCCCTGCCAAATATTGTATCTATCTTACAAATTGTGAAATGGTAATGAGAGAGATTTAGTAGTTGGTTCATTCTCAACTTTTTCAAACTGAACTCATTGTCTCAATCTTCTAAAAAATGTATCCCATAAGTAAGTTAGTATCTTTTGAGGTGCAATTTTATTGATAATTTAAATTGGTTAGTTTAAATAGCATAGTACTGCGGCATCACTACTCGCTAAGCATGGAATAGCGGTATTTTCAGAGAGTCAGATTGCAGAACTTGTTACCTGGATTGAGGAAAAAGAAGTGGGAAAAAACAAGCCAGCGTAAGAGCGTTTGTAAGCCATATGAAAAGGTAAGTAAGACCACCGCTTACCCGGTGGCCTTTAATTTTTTGGCTTACTTATGAGGAGGGAAATCAATACCCCCATTAGGTGGCCGACACCGATAAATCCTCTGCAATCCCAATTTCCATCCTTTTATAAAACCGAAACGCTTCAGAGTGATTAGCGTGTATCTGGAGCAGGAAGGGGTATGGCGGCAACGATTACGAATACTCATCGGGGCATGACCACGATATATGAGCACGAAACGTATACTAAGCCATTTAAGCATTTGTAACTTCTTTTCTGAAGGTGATGACGTAATAGTGAGTCAACGTTGACTTATTTCCACCAAAGCACCCTGGCCGCTCTTCGATACCGATAGTATCAACGCGCTGGAACTTCCAACCTTCAGTGGCCCAGGCGTTAACCTCTTGCTCTAAATATGCGGCGGCAATACCATTCTTATTGTCCTTTGCCTTAACAGAAATGTTCGGTGGTATCTGAACCATCTTATACGTGTACATAAAAAACTCCTTGTTGTTTAGGTGGATTCCGATGGTAGAGCCTAACTCCGCATCATTCAAACGGATCGGTATGGCCGCAAGGTAATATGATCATCGTTGAAACTTACCTGATACCTAACCACTCACAAGTCAGAGTGATTTTTAGCCGGACCTGAAATTCTCAAACAACACGGGGAGTTAGGGAAGTGGCCTAAATCGAACGATGCGAGCAACTGGAATTAGAGTCATAGCAAAAAGTCCTGATTTACGGGATTTAAGCCTTTAATTAATAAGTGGCATCTATAAAAAATAAGCCCGCGTAAGGGAGATTACGCAGGCTAAGGAGGTGGTTCCTGGTACAGCTAGCATTTATGGGTTATGTTTTTCAGCGGAAGGGATAATACCCGTATTGAACGAAGCGGTATGTGATCCGTTTCTAAGAATTATCCCAGCGCGAAAAAATTCCCCTGCTTAACTATTTGCTGTGTGGATTACGGGTACTTTCACCGTCGAAATTACGCATCAGCAGCGCAAAATCCAGTTCAACGCCTTCCGGGACCGGCAGCCAGACGGTATGTCCGTCGCCCGGTGCAACGGTAATGGCTTCACCTTTGCCGTTTTCCAGATGCTCCAGCGTAAAGTTCATATTGCCCTGCGGGGTCATCAGCTCCAGGCTGTCACCTTTGGTGAATTTGTTTTTCACTGCGACAGCGGCCAGTGCGCCTTTGCGCTCTCCGGTAAAGTCGCCCACAAACTGCTGGCGTTCGGACACCGAGTAACCGTGCTCGTAATTTTGATAATCATCATGAGTATGACGACGCAGGAAGCCTTCGGTATAGCCACGATGCGCCAGACCTTCCAGCGTCTCCAGCAGGCTGGTATCGAACGGTTTACCGGCAGCGGCATCGTCGATGGCTTTGCGGTATACCTGTGCGGTGCGCGCGCAGTAGTAATAAGACTTTGTGCGGCCTTCGATTTTCAGGGAGTGCACGCCCATCTGGGTCAGACGCTCAACGTGGGCGATGGCGCGCAGATCTTTCGAGTTCATGATGTAGGTGCCGTGTTCGTCTTCAAAGGCGGTCATGTACTCGCCCGGACGTTTGGCTTCTTCGATCATAAACACGCTGTCGGTTGGCGCACCGATACCCAGGGTAGGCTCAACGTTGGTGACCGGAATAGGCTCGTGTTTGTGCACGATATTCCCGATGTCATCCTCTTTACCTTCCTGGACGTTATATTCCCAGCGGCAGGCGTTGGTACAGGTGCCCTGGTTCGGGTCACGCTTGTTGATGTAGCCAGAGAGCAGGCAGCGACCGGAGTAAGCCATGCACAGCGCACCGTGGACGAAGATTTCGATTTCCATATCCGGCACTTGGGTGCGGATCTCTTCAATCTCTTCCAGGGAAAGCTCGCGGGACAGAATGACGCGGGTCAGCCCCATCTGTTTCCAGAATTTCACCGTTGCCCAGTTGACGGCGTTAGCCTGCACGGAGAGGTGAATATCCATCTCCGGGAAATGCTCCCGAACCAGCATGATTAAACCAGGGTCCGACATGATCAGCGCGTCCGGCCCCATCTCCACGACCGGCTTCAGGTCACGGATAAACGTTTTCAGCTTGGCGTTATGCGGCGCGATGTTCACCACCACGTAGAATTTTTTGCCCAGGGCATGCGCTTCATTGATGCCGAGCTGCAGGTTCTCGTGGTTGAATTCGTTGTTGCGCACGCGCAGTGAGTAGCGCGGCTGGCCCGCGTACACAGCGTCGGCACCATAAGCGAAAGCGTAACGCATATTTTGCAGCGTTCCCGCCGGGGAAAGGAGTTCCGGTTTAAACATGATTGTTCTCGTTCTGATGACAGGTCAGATCCGCGTACACCTGGTGCAGCGGTAAGGGGAGATCCCCCACATTAAGGGCGGGCATTGTAGCGCTGCGGGGCGGGGAGGTAAAGTTATTGTGCCGGGGGGCGGCTACGCCCGACCCGGCCTGAATTGAGCCGCAGCAGACTACGCAATCCTGCAGGCATCCGCTTCCCACCGATACCCCACACCGTACACCGCGCGAATAAACGACTGGTCGGCATCGAGCGCTTCCAGCTTGCGGCGCAGGTTTTTGATATGGCTGTCGATGGTGCGGTCGGTGACCACGCGATAATCGTCATACAGGTGGTTCAGCAACTGTTCGCGAGAAAAGACTTTCCCCGGCTCGTGGGAGAGGGTTTTCAGCAGGCGGAACTCAGCGGGTGTGAGATCCAGAAGTTTGCTGCGCCAGCTTGCCTGGAAGCGGCTCTCGTCGACGATAAGCGGGCTTTCCGCGTCAAGCGCCTGCAGTTCACGCTGCGGTTTACAGCGGCGCAGGATGGTTTTCACGCGGGCGACCACTTCACGCGGGCTATACGGTTTGCAGATGTAATCGTCTGCGCCAATTTCCAGCCCCAGCAGGCGGTCGATCTCTTCGATTTTAGCGGTCACCATCACGACGGGCACGTCAGAGAAGCGACGAATTTCCCGGCACAGCGTCAGGCCGTCGGTGCCCGGCAACATTAAGTCCAGCAGGATCAGATCCGGCGGCGTCTGGCGCACATACGGCAGCACCTGATCGCCATGATTAATCAGCACAGGGGCGTAGCTTGCCGCGCGTAAATAGTCGATCAGTAACTGCCCAAGTTTAGGCTCGTCCTCCACGATCAGGATGCGTGGCGTGTTTTCGTCAATGGGTAACTCGGTCATGCTTCTCTCGATAAATCCCGTTCCAGCGGTATCTCTACTGTAATGCTAACCCCGCCAAAAGGCGAATGGGCGGCGCGGATCGTGCCGTTGTGCGCTTCGACGATGTTGACGCAAATCGCCAGCCCTAACCCGGAGCCACCACTGGCGCGGTTGCGCGAGCCCTCGGTGCGATAAAAACGTTCAAACAGTTTTTCCAGCTGCGCATCCTGTACACCGGGGGCGGAATCTGCAAAGGTCAGGATAAAACGGCCCTCTTCCTGCCTGCCTGAGATATGCAGCCCGCCGCCGCCGTCGGTATAGCGCAGGCTGTTTTCCAGCAGGTTATTAAAGAGCTGCATCAGACGGTCTCTGTCACCAAATACCACGGCGCGGTCCGGTAAGGAGAGGTCGATTTTCAGGTTACGGCTGGCAAAACGCTCGCGGAAGGCACCGCTGGCGACTTCCAGAATGTTAATGACATCCACCGGGGCTTTCTGGTAGGCCAGCGCCCCTTCGTCGGACATAGAGAGCTGGTGCAGATCGTCCACCAGTTTGGTAAGCGTGCCGACTTCGGCTTGCAAAGAGGCGACGGATTCCGGCGTAAACTGCCGCACACCGTCCTGAATCGCCTCCAGCTCACCGCGCAGCACCGCCAGCGGCGTGCGCAGCTCGTGGGAGATGTCGGCCATAAAGTCACGGCGCATCTGCTGGTTTTTTTCCAGCGTGCTGGCGAGCTGGTTGAAGTCCTGCGCCAGCTTCCCCAGTTCGTCCTGGCTGCGGGTATCCACGCGGGTGGAGAAATCCCCGGCGGCCAGCTTGTGTGTCCCTTCCACCAGGCGTTTGACCGGCGCAAGCAGGCCGCGCGCCAGCGGGAAGGTGGCGAGGGCTGCCAATAACGTGGAGAGCGCCACAATCAGCCAGCTGGTCTGGCGCTGCTGGCGGTCAAAGTTGATGTCGGTATTGCGCGTGAGGCGCTCAACCGGCGAGGCGATGACCCAGCCAACGGGGGCACCGTTCACGGTGATCGCGCGCTTCATGCCATCGTGCGGTACCGGCGCACGAGGGCCGACCAGCACCCGCATGTCCTGGTCGATCACCCAGAACTGGGTACGCCAGCCGTGAGGCGGCATACCGGGGCCGGGACGATCGTCATCGGTATCGTGCTCCAGCGATCGCAGGATCTGGAAAACAAAGCGATCGTTATTGCGCAAAAAACGCCAGTTCCCGTGGAGTGCGTACTGCTCGCCCAGCGCGTCGCTTAAGCCCTGTAACCGTTGTTCGTTGCCATGTTTGATGTAGTCAATAAAACCACGTTCGAAGCTGACCCGCACCGCCCAGTGCATGGTGATCAGCAGGACGATACAGGTGGCGAAAATCGCAACAAAAAGTTTGCCGGTAATGCCGGGACGCCAGAATTTCATGGTGCACTCCTTTTGCCGCGTCGGATAACGACGTTCTTGCTCGTATCGTCCGGTACTCTGGCGAAGATGAAAGCGGGCAGGGCGATAATCACCGCCATGCTGAGATAAGTGTATAAAAAGACCTGGTGCGCGACCGGCGTGTCGACGCTGAGATGATGCTGCCCGTACATGCCGAGCAGTAATCCGGCAACGGTGACGCCGACGCTCATTGAAAGCTGCATCACCATCGACAGCAGGCTGTTACCGCTGCTTGCCAGTTCATCCGGCAGGTCTTTCAGCGTCAGGGTGTTCATCGACGAGAAGCGCATGGAGTTGATGATGCCCTGGCAGAACAGCACCAGCGGCAGGACGTAATACCAGCCCATCAGCGCCACGGCCATAAACAGCAGACAGACCAGCGCCAGGCCCAGCGTGGCGGCGACCAGCACGTGGCGATAGCCAAAACGGTTCACCACCTGCACCACGATGCGCTTCATGCCCATACTGCCGAGCACCATCGGGATCATCATTAACCCCGCGTGGAACGGCGAGAAGCCCATGCCAATCTGTAAAAAGACCGGCGTCATAAACGGCAGCATGCCGCTACCGATGCGCCCGGCAAAGCTGCCGAACAGACCCAGTCGGTAGGTCGCATTTTTAAGCAGTGACAGGCTAAACAGCGCTTTATCGTTGCCTCTGGCATGCCACAAATACCAGAGAATGGCGGTGATTCCGAGGGCGACCAGTATCCCCAGCGTCAGGGACGAAATTCCCAGCCCTTTTTGCCCGTCGAGCGCCAGCGTCAGCGTCGCCATACCGGCCGCCAGCAGAATAAAACCAAAGAAATCAAAGCGCCGGGTCTGCATCTTGTAGTTAGGCATTAGCATCATGGTGGCGATGGCACCGACGATGCCGACGGGCAGATTGATTAAGAAGATCCAGTGCCAGGAGGCGTACTCCACCAGGATTCCACCCAGCGCAGGCCCAAGCAGTGGCCCCACCTGGCCGGGAAGGGTGACGAAGGTCATCGCCGCCATATATTGCTCGCGCGGGACGATTTTCATCACCGTGAGACGGCCGACAGGCACCATCATTGCGCCGCCGACCCCCTGCAATACGCGCGCCATCACCAGTTGATCGAGCGTATTGGCCTGCGCGCAAAACAGGGAGCCAACGGTAAACAGCACAATGGCGGTGAAGAAGATATTCCTCACGCCCACTTTGTCCGCCAGCCAGCCGCTGGCAGGGAGCATCACCGCGACCGTCAACACGTAGGAGACAATCACCATATGCATGTGCAGGGGGCTTTCCCCCAGGCTTTTCGCCATTGAGGGGAGGGCGGTATTGACGATGGTCGTATCCAGCGACTGCATAAAGAAGCCGAAAGCGACAATCCAAAGCTGCCAGCGAACGTTATTGGGTAGGTCGGTCATTTACTCGGTCACCGTGGTTCTGGTTTTACGCGAAAAACGCAGCCGCAGGCGGTCAAAGAACAGATAGACCACCGGCGTGGTGTACAGCGTCAGCAGCTGGCTCATCACCAGCCCGCCGACAATCGTGATCCCGAGAGGCTGGCGCAGTTCGGAACCGTCGCCCCCGGAAATCACCAGCGGCAGGGCACCGAACAGCGCCGCCAGGGTAGTCATCATAATCGGGCGGAAACGCAGCAGACAGGCCTGGAATATTGCCTCCTCCGGCGTCAGGTTGCCGTTACGCTGGGCGTCCAGCGCGAAGTCGACCATCATAATGGCGTTTTTCTTCACAATGCCTATTAATAGCATGATCCCAATCAGCGCGATTAGGCTGAATGGGGCACCGAAAAGCTCCAGTGCCAGCAGCGCCCCCACGCCTGCCGACGGTAAGGTCGAGAGGATCGTCAGCGGGTGAACGTAGCTTTCATACAGCACACCGAGCACGATATAGACCGTGGCTATCGCCGCCAGGATCAAAATCACCTGTGAGTTCATCGTCTCCTGAAACACCTGCGCCGTGCCAGCAAAGCTGCCCCGCACCGTGGACGGTACGCCGAGCTGCGTCATTGCGCGGGTGATCGCATCGCTGGCCTCTGAGAGCGACGAACCGGTTGGCAGGTTAAATGAAATGGTCGATGCAGCCGAAAGCCCCTGGTGATTCACCGAGAGCGGCGCATTTGACGGCTGCCAGCTGGCGAAGTACGAGAGCGGAATCGCCTTGCCGTCGTTGTTAATCACAAACATTTTGTCCAGCGCGCTGATGTCCTGGGTATAACGCGGATCAACTTCCATCACCACTTTGTACTGGTTCATCGGCTGGTAAATGGTGGAGATTTCGCGCTGACCAAACGCGTTATTCAGCAGGCTGTTGGCTGCGGCAACGTCAATACCCAGTCGCGACATAGTTTCGCGATCGTAGGTCAGCGCCATCTCCGCGCCGTTGTTTTGGCTGTCCGAGTTGACGTCGGCCAGCTCCGGCAGGGCAGCCAGTGCTTTACGGATCTTCGGCTCCCACTCGCGCAGGGCGGCCAAATCGTCAGAGAGCAGGGTGTATTGATAGCTGGCATTAGCCTGACGCCCACCGACGCGGATATCCTGAACGGCCATCAAAAACAGGTTCGCGCCCGGCTCTTTGGCGAGCTTGACGCGCAGGCGGTCAATCACCTGCTGCGCGGTTTCGTTACGCTCGTCGCGAGATTTCAGGGCAATAAACATCATCCCACTGTTAACGCGTGAGCCGCCGGTAAAGCCGGTGACGTTATCCACCGCCGGATCTTCACGAATGATCTTCATAAAGTCCTGCAGCTTGCCGCGCATTGCCTGGAACGAGATGCTCTGATCCGCCTGAATGCCGCCCATCAGTACCCCGGTATCCTGCTCCGGGAAGAAGGTTTTCGGGATGGTGATATACATCCAGACGTTAAGCCCGATGGTGGCGATCAGCACCAGCCCGACGATGCGCGTGTGGTTCAGTACCCATTTCAGCGATTTTCCGTAGCCCTCCTGCATTGCCATCAGAAGACGCCCAAAGCCTTTACGGCGCGGCTGTGAGTGCGGTTTGCTGCGTTTGAGCATCCAGCCGCACATCATTGGCGTCAGCGTGAGGGATATCAGGAGTGAAATGCCAATAGCGACGGAGAGCGTGACCGCAAACTCGCGCAGCAGTCTGCCCGGCAGGCCACCCATCAGCAACAGCGGCAGGAACACCGCCACCAGCGACAGGCTCATGGAGAGCACCGTAAAGCCCACTTCACGCGTCCCCTGAAGTGCCGCCTGCAGCGGCTTTATCCCCGCTTCAAGGTGGCGGGAGATATTCTCCAGCACCACAATGGCGTCATCCACCACAAAGCCGGTGGCGATGGTTAACGCCATTAGCGACAGGTTGTTGAGGCTAAAACCGCACAGGTACATGGCCGCAAAAGTGCCAATCAGCGACACCGGCACCGCCACGGCAGGGATCAGCGTTGCTCGTCCCGAACGCAGGAACAGGAACACCACCAGGATCACCAGTGCCACGGAGATGATCAGCGTTTGCTCCACCTCTTCGAGCGAGGCGCGAATGGTGGGGGAGCGATCCTGTGCAATCTGCAGATCAATCGCTGCCGGAATGGTCTCCTGCAGTTCCGGCAGACGTTCGCGGATGCTGTTTACCGTCTGGATGATGTTGGCTTCCGGCAGCTTGCGGATCATCAGCAAAATCGCCGGCTTCGCGTTGGTCATCCCGGCGTTACGCACGTCCTGCACCGAATCGGTGACGCTGGCCACGTCACTTAAGCGCACCGCCGCGCCGTTGTTATAGTGAATGATCAGCGGCTGATATTCGGCGGCGGTTTTCAGCTCATCGTTGGTCTGGATCTGCCAGCGATGGCTGCTGTTCTCAATCGCCCCCTGCGGCTTGCGCACGTTGGCGTTGCTGATAGCGGTACGCACGTCGTCCAGCGACACGCCCTGGTTGAACAGCGCCTGCGGGTTTAAGCCCACGCGCACGGCGGGCAGGGAGCTGCCGCCGACGTCCACGTCGCCCACGCCGTCGATCTGGGCGATGGTCTGCGCCAGTTGCGTGGAGGCAAAGTCATAAAGTTCGCCCTGAGAGTACGTATCTGAGGTGAGCGTCAGGATCATCACCGGCGCGTCTGACGGGTTGGCCTTGCGATAGGTCGGACGGCTCGGCATCCCGCTTGGCAGCAGACTTTGCGCGGCGTTGATTGCCGCCTGCACGTCACGCGCTGCGCCGTTGATATCGCGGTCGAAGCTGAACTCCAGAATGATGCGTGTACTGCCGAGCGAACTGCTGGAGGTCATCTCGTTGACGCCCGCAATTCGCCCGAGCGAGCGTTCCAGCGGCGTAGCGACCGACGATGCCATGGTTTCCGGCGATGCGCCCGGCAGCGAGGCGCTGATCATGATCACCGGGAAATCCACCTGCGGCAGCGGGGCCACCGGCAGCAGCCGAAAGCCCAGCACGCCGCACAGGGTGATGGCGACAGAGATTAAGATTGTCGCCACCGGGCGGTAAATGAAGAGGGCAAAAAACTTCACTTACGCCTCCTCTTCACGTTTCGGGAAGCGGCTTTTGGTCCACAACGCAAGACGGTCAAACAGCAGGTAGATGACCGGCGTGGTGAACAGCGTCAGCACCTGGCTGACCAGCAGGCCGCCGACCATGCCAATCCCCAGAGGGCGGCGCAGTTCAGCCCCCACACCAGTGCTCAGCATCAGCGGCAGTGCGCCTAGTAGCGCGGCCAGCGTGGTCATCAGGATCGGTCGAAAACGCAGCAGGCAGGCCTGGAAGATGGCATCACGCGGCGACATGCCCTGCTCGCGCTCGGCGGCAAGGGCAAAGTCGATCATCATGATGGCGTTTTTCTTCACGATCCCGATAAGCAGGATAATGCCGATAATGGCAATGACATCCAGCTCGCTGCCCGCCAGCATCAGCGCCAACAGCGCCCCCACACCTGCGGTCGGCAGGGTAGAGAGAATGGTGATTGGGTGGATAAAACTTTCGTACAGCACGCCGAGCACAATGTACATCGCCACCACTGCCGCCACGATCAGCCAGATGGTGTTACCCAGCGCGGCCTGGAATGCCAGGGTGCTGCCCTGGAACTGGGTCTGGATATCGGACGGGAAGCTCAGATCTTTTTCAGCAGAGAGAATGGCTTCCACCGCTTCGCCCAGCGAGTAATTATCCGGTACGTTGAACGAAATGGTGGTGGACGGGAACTGATCCAGATGGTTTATCGACAGCGGCGTATAACGCTCTTCCACATTAGCAATGGCGCTTAACGGCACGATACCACCGTCTTTGCTGGTCAGGCGTACCGAGTCCAGCGCGGCAAGCCCTGGCGTGTTGTCGGTGTTATGCTCCAGCACCACGCGATACTGGTTCGCCTGGGTGTAGATAGTGGAGATCAGCCGCTGGCCAAAGGCGTTATACAACGCGTTGTCGACGTCTGACATGGTAATACCCAGACGGCTGGCGGTGTCGCGGTTGACGTTCACATACGCTGCCAGGCCTTTATCCTGCCAGTCGCTACTCACATCGGAGACCTGCGGCAATGTGTTCAGCTTCGCCACCAGTTGTGGCACCCAGGTGCTGAGCGCCTCAAGGGTAGTGGCCTGCAGCGTGAACTGGTACTGGGTACGGCTCACCTGCGTATCAATGGTGAGATCCTGAATGGGCTGCAGATACAGCTCAATGCCCGGCACGCGCGCCACAGACTGTTGCAGACGTTCAATCACCGTGTTCACCCGATCGTCGCGGTCATCAAGCGGTTTGAGGTTGATCTGCAGACGTGCGCTGTTCAGCGACGGGTTAGTGCCATCGACACCCACGTAGGAGGTCAGGCTCTCCACAGCCGGATCTTTCATGATGATCTCAGATACCTGCTGCTGACGCTGGGCCATACTGGCAAATGAAACGGTTTGCGGTGCCTGCAGCGTACCCTGAATAATGCCGTTATCCTGAATCGGGAAGAAGCCTTTCGGAATGAAAATCCACAGCATCACGCTTAATGCCAGCGTCCCCAGCGCCACGCCAAGCGTCGCCCACGGGTGGTTCAGCACTTTCGCCAGCATGTGGCCGTAAGCTGCAATAACGCGTTCGAACATCCGTTCAGAAGCGCGAGAGAAGCGGTTTTGCTTGCGTAAAGACTCGTGGCTCAGCATGCGGGCGCACATCATTGGCGTCAGCGTCAGCGAGACAACCGCGGAGATCAGTATGGCGACGGCAAGCGTCACGGCAAATTCGCGGAACAGACGTCCGACAATATCGCCCATAAATAGCAGCGGGATCAGCACCGCGATCAGCGAGAAGGTCAGGGAGATGATGGTAAAGCCGATCTCTCCGGCCCCTTTCAGCGCGGCGGCTAAGGGCTTTTCACCTTTTTCGATATAGCGCGAGATGTTTTCTATCACGACGATGGCGTCGTCCACCACGAACCCGGTGGCGATGGTGAGCGCCATCAGCGTCAGGTTGTTGATCGAAAAATCCAGGAACACCATCACCGCGAAGGTGCCAACCAGAGAAAGCGGCACGGCGACGGCAGGAATGATGGTTGCCGGGACGTTACGCAGGAACAGGTAGATGATCATCACCACCAGCGCGATCGCCAGCATCAGCTCAAACTGGGTGTCGGTTACGGAGGCGCGAATATTGGTGGTGCGGTCGGAAAGCACCTTCACGCTGACCGATTTCGGCAGGCTGTCAATGAGTTGCGGGAGCATCGTGCGAATGCTGTCGGCGGTTTCGATGATGTTTGCGCCCGGCTGGCGCTGAACGTTCATTACGATCGCCTGCTGTTTGTTGGCCCACGCGCCCAGCCAGCTGTTTTCCGCACCTTGCTCAACGGTTGCTACATCGCCCAGACGGATCGGCGCGCCGTTCTGATAAGCCACAATCAGCTGACGGTATTCATCGGCAGACTGCATTTGATCGTTCGCGGAGAGCGTTACCGCGCGGGTCGGGCCGTCCAGCGAGCCTTTCGCCGAGTTGACGTTGGCGCTGCTGATAGCGGTGCGGATGGTTTCGCTGGTCAGGCCGAGCGCAGCAATGGCCTGGGCGTTAAGTTTTACGCGAACCGCCGGACGTTGCCCGCCCGCCAGCGTCACCAGGCCCACGCCGGTCACCTGGGAAATCTTCTGCGCCACGCGGGTTTCGACCATGTCTTCCACCTGCGTCATCGGCATGGCGGAGGAGGTGACGGCGAGCGTCATGATCGGCGGGTCCGCCGGGTTGACTTTGCTGTAGACCGGTGGGTTAGGCAGGTCAGACGGCAGCAGGTTAGTGGCGGCGTTGATTGCAGCCTGTACCTCCTGCTCGGCGACGTCCAGCGACAGCGTCAGCTGGAACTGCAGCGTCACAACCGATGCGCCGCCCGAACTTTGTGAGGACATCTGTTTAAGGCCGGACATCTGGCCAAACTGACGTTCCAGCGGGGCGGTAATGGCGGACGTCACCACATCCGGGCTGGCACCCGGATAGAGCGTAACCACCTGAATCGTTGGGTAGTCCACCTCCGGCAGTGCGGAGACGGGCAGGAAGCGATAGCCGATAATCCCGGCAAGCAGGATCGCCACCATCAACAGCGTCGTGGCGACAGGGCGCATAATAAACAGGCGTGATGGCCCACCTGTAGAGCCTGGTGGCATCACCTGCATCAGGCTTTTGCTCCCTGTTTCTCAGGCTGTACCACTTCGACTTTGGCACCTTCGGTCAGGCGGTCGATGCCGTCGGTCACCACGCGGTCGCCCACGGAAAGCCCGGCGCTGATCACCACCGTCTGGCTGTCCTGAATCCCGGTTTTCACCAGATGCTTACTGACTTTGTCGTCGCTGTTCAGCACCCAGACGAAGTTACCTTCGCTCCCCATCTGTAATGCTGCTGTCGGGATCACCACCGCGTTTTCTTCGGTCGCGACCAGCATCCGGGCATTCACAAACTGGTTCGGGAAGAGGGCGTCGTCCTGATTGTTAAACCGCGCTTTCAGCTTGATGGTGCCGGTAGTGGTGTCGATCTGGTTATCGAGGCTCAACAGGGAGCCTTCGCTGAGTTTCTGTTTGTTGGTGCGGTCCCAGGCTTCAACCACCAGCCCTTTTCCGGCTTTTTGCGCCTGTACTACCGTCGCAATTTCGCTTTCCGGCAGGGTAAAGACCAAATCAATCGGGTGGGTCTGGGTGATGACCACGATGCCCGTGGTATCGCCGCTGGAAATCTGGTTGCCAATATCGACCTGCTTCAGGCCGACGCGGCCGTCAATCGGCGCGGTAATACGGCTCCAGTCGAGCTGCAACTGCGCGCTGGCAACGGCGGCTTCATCGGCTTTGATGGTGCCCTGAGACTCGCTGACCAGCGACTGCTGGGTATCCAGTTCCTGGCGTGACACCAGGTTGGTTTTCACCAGTTGCTGATAGCGTGCTAAATCACGCTGCGCGTTGGCGAGCGTGGCTTTGTCTTTGGCGAGCTGACCCTGTGCCTGGGCGAGGGCAACCTTAAACTGGCTTGGGTCGATTTCCGCCAGCAGATCGCCCGCTTTAACCTGCTGGCCTTCCTGGAAGTGAAGCGCCATGAGCTGGCCGTCAACGCGGCTGCGCACCGTCACGGTATTAGCGGCGGTAATGGTGCCCAGACCAGAGAGATAACGCGGAACGGCTTTATTCACCGCCGTCGCCGCCTGAACCGGAGCCAGCGCACCGCCGCGCATTCCGTGACGTCCACCCCCGGTTGGGCGTTGTGACGGGCTGCTGGCACCTGCGGGTGCAGTGGAATTCGCGGATTGGCTGTGCCAGTACCAGGCGGCGGCAAGGACCACCACAATGATGCCAGCGGCGATTGCCCAGCGGGATTTGTTACTGCCTTTCATCGTTATACGTTCTCATCCTGAAACACTTCGGGGAATGATACTAGTTTAGTCAGGCAACACGGCAGAAAAATGGAGGAAATATGGAAGACTGTCTGGAATTGTCTGAGTGTAGCCGGGTGACGCTTCGCTTACCCGGCCTACTTTCGAGGGTTTTGTAGGCCGGGTAAGGCGAAGCCGCCACCCGGCACAGCGGCATTAGCCAAACATCACCTGCGCCCAGCGCGCCAGCCCGGCCGTTACGGAGCCAAAGTCATCGCCTCCGGCAATCGGAATGCCCGGCAACTGCTCTGCCAGCGCTTTCTTGATCAGCGGCGAACGGGCGCTACCGCCGGTCAGGTAAATGACATCCGGTTTGTCTTTGCCGTTCTGCAGTGCCAGCTGCACCTGCTCCAGAATGCGCTGCAGTGGCTGTGTCAGCGCCGTTTCCAGCCCTTCCTGAGAAATCGCCGTGGCGAGGTCATCGCTGATAAACGGCAACGACACCGCATGTTCAGGACGATCCGATAGCGCGATTTTGCTCTCTTCGGCAGTACGCACCACGCGGTAGCTGAGACGCTGACGCCACACTTTGTACAGCAGTGCGACTTTCTCGCCGTCACGGGCATCGCGCACCATGTCGTTAAGGAAGCGGCCGTTGGCGGTGCTGTAAAAATCACTCTGCGCCGGGACGTCGTTGATGGCGATAGCGTTCCACCACGGCAGAATCGGCAGAGCGATCCCTTTTTCGGTTTGCCCGCCCATGCCGAGCAGCGGCATCAGGCTCTTGAACGCCAGCGCGATATCCAGATCGTTACCGCCCACGCGGCAACCGCTGTGCCCCAGCAGGCTGTTTTCACGATCGCGACGTGGGTGCCATTGTGGGCCCATCAGCAGCAGCGAGCAGTCCGTGGTTCCCCCGCCGATATCCACGACCAGCACCCGTTTCTCTTCCGTCAGGGTGGCTTCAAAATCCAGCCCCGCCGCAACCGGCTCGTACTGGAACACGACGTCGCGGAAGCCTGCCCGGTGCGCGGCACGCTCAAGTATCCCCTGTGCCTGCTGGTTGGCGTCGTCACCACCCAGCCCCTGGAAGTTGATCGGGCGGCCAATTACCGCCTGCGTGATCGCCTCCGGCACCTGGCTCTGCGCCTGATTACGGATGTGCAGCATCATGGCACACACCAGATCTTCAAACAGCGCCACCTGTTGTGGCTTCAGGCCGCTGGCTCCCAGGAAGGATTTCGGTGATTTGACGAAGTAGACCTCTTCCGGATCTTCAATGTAGTGCCCGAGCGAAGCGAGGCCGAACTGCACGCTGGAAGGCGTGACGTCAATGTCTTCCTCGCGGTTAAAACTGACCGCCCGGCGTAGCAATGCCTGGGTTTCTGCTGCGGTGGCCGGGATTTGATGATGGCGAAAAAGCCATTCGCTTACCGCTTCGCGCGTTGGAGCGCAGAGCATTGACGGCAGCAGCGTGCTCTCGTTTTCCATTTTCAGGAGCTGCGGTTGCCCGTTTTGCATCACCGCAACCGAACAGTTTGCGGTGCCGTAGTCGAATCCAATAAACACATTACATCCCCATGCCGGTGAGAAGGGGCGAGACTTTAGCGAAATGTCCGCCTGGCGACAACTGGAATATGAAAGCAAGGCGAAACAAGGCCTTTCGGTTTATGCTGTGGAGAACACAGAAGGAGCAGCGATGTATACCCTGACCTGGCAACCCCCTTACGACTGGCAATGGATGTTTGGTTTTCTTGGCGCGCGTGCGGTAGCGGGGGTCGAGACCGTGACGGATGACTACTACGAGCGCAGTTTCGCCGTTGGCGGGCATCAGGGAATATGCCGCGTGACGCCGGATATCATCAACCGCACGCTGAATGTGACGCTCAGCCCAGGGTTACTTCCCGTCGCTGAAACATGCCTTGCCCGTCTCGAACGGCTGTTCGATCTCGCCTGCGATCCGCAACAAATTTCAGTCGCGCTGGGCGAACTGGGCGCGGCGCGGCCTGGCTTACGTTTGCCGGGGGCAATGGATACCTGGGAGCAGGGTGTGCGGGCTATACTCGGGCAACTGGTCAGTGTGGCGATGGCGGCGAAACTGACGTCGCGAGTCGTGGCGCTGTACGGTGAACCGGTGAAGGATTCTCCGGGCTATATGTGCTTCCCTGCACCGGAGGTGCTGGCTGTCGCCGATCCGCTGGCGTTAAAAGCACTCGGGATGCCGGTAAAACGTGCGGAGTCGATGATTTATCTGGCGCAGTCGGTGGTCGACGGGACATTTCCCCTTTCACCGCCTGCGGACATCGACGCGGGTATGAAAGCGCTACAGCAGCGTCCCGGAATAGGGCGCTGGACCGCCAGCTATCTGGCCCTGCGCGGCTGGCAGGCGAAAGATGTTTTCCTGCCGGATGACTACCTGATTAAACAACGCTTCAGCGGCATGACGCCCGCACAGATCCGTCGTTACGCCGAACGCTGGCAGCCGTGGCGCTCTTATGCGCTTTTACATATCTGGTACACCGAGGGCTGGTCACCCTCAGTTGATGGCGAAGTAGCTGGTGTTCAGCAGTAATTCCAGCGGCTGTGGTTCGGCGATGGTATCACCATAAATAAAATCGATGCCGATGCCGGAGAGCGTGTCCATCATAATGGGCTGATTGCCCGGTCCGGCGATGGTTTTCATCCCCAGGCGGCGAGCGTGCCCCTGAATGATGGTGACCATCATCTCATCCATCAGATTCCCGTGGACATTACTCACGATTTCCGCGTCCAGCATCAGATAATCGGCCATGTTGGCGCTGAGGTGGTTAAAGACGCTCATGTCGCGCCCTACCTGGCTCAATATTATCCGGCAGCCCGCGTGCCGGAGTTTTTGCAGGCTTTGCTGGACGTTTTCATCCGGGTTGCTCAGCACATCGACGGCGATCATCAGATGCAACAGACGCCCCGGTAATGGGCCTTTCTCCAGCAGATCCAGCAGTTCATCAACCAGCGTGACGCTGGCCAGACCGGCTTCAGAGAGCGGAAGCGCAACGCCCATGCCTTTCGCGGCGACCTGTGTTGCATAAGTGCGGAAAAACTCACTGAAAATACGTCTGTCGAGCGCATGCAGCAGTTCAGGCTCTGCCAGTCCGGCGCGGAAGGCGTGCTCCTCCTGAACTTCGCCCTGGCTGGTCCACAGGCGTAATGAGATCAGCCAGAAGTTGCTGCTCTCCGGGATGCGAGGGGACGCGACGCTGCGGGCTATCATCATCAGATGGTTGTCTTTAATCATGTGCCACTGCTCATCAAGCGACATCATGCTGCGCGTGCTGTGGACTCTTTCCTGCTGGGGTTCATAAACCGTCACCACGCCGCGACCGCTGTTTTTCGAGGCGTAACAGGCGATATCGGCCTGGGACATCACTTCTGCTGCCTGATAATTGGTGTCGTCAATCAGGGTGATACCCGCGCTGGCACCGATACGGTGCAGGCGACCCTCCCACATAAAGTGATAATCGTTGATGGCGTGGATCAGACGACCCGCAATGTAGCGCGCGCTTTCAATATTGCAGTCCGGCAGCAGCAGGCCAAACTCATCACCGCCGAGACGTGCCAGCACATCGCTGGAGCGCAGCATGGTGAGCATTAGCGAGGAGAGTTCACGGAGCAGGGCATCGCCTGCAGCATGGCCTGCGGTGTCGTTGACAGCCTTAAAGCGGTCGAGATCGATAAACACCAGCGCATGACGCTGACGCGTCTCCTGAACCGTCTGTAGCAGGCGTTTGAGATGGCTCTCGAAGCTCACGCGATTGGCCAGATGGGTGAGAGCATCATGCGACGCGCTGTAGCTCAGCTGGCGCAGCATCTTGCGTGACTCGGTGACGTCCTGAATCACCAGAACGGAACCGATATTTTGCCCGTCCAGCGTACTGAGCGGGGTGATGCTGTAATGGATGTCAAAGCACCCGCCGTTGCGGCAGTTGAGCACCACATCCTGTTCGATATCAGCGCGGGACATATCACCGCTGTGGATATTTTCCATCAGCGGGCCTTTCTCACCAAAGGTAATGTGCAGCACTTTCAGGATGGGCTGCCCCATTGCCTCGATTTGCGTCCAGCCGCTCATTTTCTCGGCCACCGGGTTCATAAAGGTGACGTTCATGTCGATATCGGTACAGAGTACCGCTTCACCGATGGAGTCGAGGGTAATGTGCAGACGCTCTTTTTCCTGGAACAGAGCCTCGTTAAGCTGCTTAACCTCGGTCATGTCCATATTAATGCCGAGCAGACGTTCGACCTCGCCCTGTTTATTCAGCACCCGATTCGCAAGCGAGCGGATATGGCGAACGCCCTCCTTCACGCGGATGCGAAATTCGAGCTTAAACGGCAGCCTCGCCATCAATGAATCCCGGAGCACCTGTTCGGCATGTGCCCGGTCTTCCGGTATTATCGCCTCGTGCCAGAGCTGCCACGTGGGTTTAATGTGCGGCGGGATCTCATACAGCTCAAACATCCGCTTATCCCAGCTGATAATGTCAGGCACCAGATCCCACTCCCAGATGCCGATCCCACCCGCTTCGTTGGCGAGTGTAATGCGCTCCATCAAACGCTTGTTAACCCATTCGGTGTGCTTCAGGTCGTTAATGTCTTCAATCTGAGCAATAAAATAGAGGGGAGTGCCGTCGGCATGGCGCACAACGGAGACGGCGAGCAGCGCCCAGACCACTTCCCCGTTGCGGGTGTAGTAGCGCTTCTCAAGGCTGTAAGTGTTGATATCCCCGTTGACCAGTTGTTCAAGCTGTTCCAGATCGGTGTTCAAATCTTCCGGCCAGGTCAGCTGCTGGAAGGTGAGGGACTGTAGCTCTGCCTGGCTATAACCGAGGAAGTTACACAGGGCCTTGTTAGCCTGCAGCCACTGGCCATCAATGCCGACCAGCGCCATACCAATCGCGGAATATTCCATCGCGTTACGAAAACGCTCTTCGCTCTCGGTGATATGTTTGCGTTCTGCGCGGAAGGCATACATCACCATCGTCATAATATTGGCGGGCAGCAGCATCATCAGGAATGGCAGCCACGGAGCATTAAACGTCACAAGAAGGTTTTGCGGCGTCACGGTTATAGGATTGCGCGCCATCATCAGTGACACCATCATCACCGTGACCAGAAACACCAGGAAGGCTTCCATCCGGGGCAGACGCACCGCGCTCCACATCAGCAGGACAATAACGCAGGTAAAGGGCCACGGCAGCCAGGTTATCGCCGCCCAGCACAGCACCAGCGTCACGGCCATGGTGACGAGGGTTTCCAGCAGCAGTTTTGGGTTGCGATGGCGCAGCAGGTAATGTGGTTTAAACAGCAGGCCTAACGGCACCAGCGCCAGCGCACCGATGGTTTCCGACAACACCCAGACAAGGAAATTACGCAGTGGGTCCGCGCTTGGAACCAGTAAATGAACCAGTACGCCGCCCACCAGCGGCGGTATCAGGGCGCTGCCTGCTGCCAGGCGAATCCAGTCGTTGAGGTTTTGCAGCGGGTTATACCAGGGCAGCAATTTGCGTAGCAATAACGCACCAATACAAGCCTCAATAACGTTTATCGAGGTATAGGTGAGGTTGATGGACTCCCAGGAAAAGAGCATCCAGGAAGCAAAAATATTGCCGAATGAACAGGCCAGTGCAATGCCGGGCCACATTTTCCCCGCATGACGGTAAAACGCCACCATCATGATCGATGTGGGGAACCATAACGGTGCCAGCAGCGTGCCAAAGCGGGTTAATTCCAGCGAGAAAAGGGTAAAAATGAAGGTGATCAGCCCCAGGCAGACAAGTCGCAATAAAGGATGGGGGGTAGTAACCAAAACCCGCTGGTATTGTTTATTCATTACCGCATTATCCAGGGACGCCATGCCGTCAGGAGCCAGGTCCGGGCGCGTGAAATTAAGAATTTGGTTTATGCTAGTACAAACAATTTACAATTCATATGCCGACTGCTCAGAATTTGACATCATAGACTTATTAAATAGTTACTCTGCAAAAAAATCCTGTTAAACGCTGAAAAAGTGGTCGTTTAAATTTCGCTAAGGGAGCAAAAGCCACTTTTCAGGGCGTCTCGCATAACCTGCGCATTCGACTGGTATCATGCCCGCGAAATCCCTATAATTGCCGCGTTTGACGCTCCGGCGTCGTCCTTCCTTAACATCCAGGTTAATCAGGTCGCTAAATTTATGACTGATAAGTCTCATCAGTGCGTCATTATAGGCATCGCCGGCGCATCGGCTTCAGGTAAAAGTCTTATTGCCAGTACGCTTTATCGCGAACTGCGTGAACAAGTTGGTGATGAGCACATCGGCGTTATTCCCGAAGACAGCTATTACAAAGACCAATCCCATCTTTCGATGGAAGAGCGCGTAAAAACCAACTACGACCACCCAAATGCAATGGATCACAGCCTGCTGTTCCAGCATTTAGAAGCCCTTAAGAGCGGCCAGGCGATTGAATTGCCGGTCTACAGTTATGTAGAACATACCCGCACTCAGGAAACCGTGCGCATTGAGCCGAAGAAGGTCATTATCCTTGAAGGCATTCTGCTGCTGACCGACGCGCGACTGCGCGAATCAATGAACTTCTCGATTTTCGTCGATACGCCACTGGATATCTGCCTGATGCGCCGCATCAAGCGCGACGTTAACGAGCGTGGTCGTTCTATGGACTCGGTGATGGCGCAATACCAGAAAACGGTTCGCCCGATGTTCCTGCAATTTATCGAGCCTTCCAAGCAATACGCCGATATTATCGTGCCGCGCGGCGGTAAAAACCGTATCGCCATTGATATCTTAAAAGCGAAAATCAGTCAGTTTTTTGAATAAGCTGCGCGAATTGTGTACCGTTCAGAGATAACCTGGTTTTGCCCTGAGCCTGTAAAGCTGCAGGGCACGATGCACGAAAGGAGAAAGTGCCATGCGTCTTTGTGACCGCGATATAGAAGCCTGGCTGGATGAAGGCCGCCTGTCTATCACCCCGCGACCGCCCGTGGAGCGCATTAACGGCGTTACCGTTGATGTGCGTCTGGGCAATAAATTCCGCACGTTCAGCGGCCACACGGCACCGTTTATTGACCTTAGCGGGCCAAAAGATGAAGTGAGTGCTGCGCTGGATCGCGTCATGAGTGACGAAATTGTTCTCGACGATGGCGAAGCCTTTTATCTTCATCCCGGTGAGCTGGCGCTGGCTGTCACCTTTGAGTCTGTGACGCTGCCTGCGGATCTGGTTGGCTGGCTTGATGGCCGCTCCTCACTGGCGCGTCTGGGCCTGATGGTGCACGTCACCGCGCACCGCATCGATCCAGGTTGGTCGGGTCGCATTGTGCTGGAGTTCTTCAATGCCGGTAAGCTGCCGCTGGCACTGCGTCCGGGCATGATGATTGGTGCGCTGAGCTTTGAACCCCTGACGGGGCCAGCGGATCGGCCTTATAACCGCCGCCAGGACGCAAAATATCGCGACCAGCAGGGTGCGGTCGCCAGTCGTATTGATAAAGACTGATTGTTAGTCCACTGAGGATGCCATGAGAAGAGTTCTGACAACGCTGATGATTTTGCTGGTGGTGCTGGTTGCTGGCCTTTCGGCGTTGGTGCTACTGGTTAACCCGAATGACTTTCGCGCGTATATGGTGCGGCAGGTTGAAGCACGCAGTGGTTATGAACTTAAGCTGGACGGGCCGCTGCGCTGGCATGTCTGGCCTCAACTTAGCATTCTTTCTGGCCGCATGTCGTTAACTGCACCAGGAGCATCCCAGCCGCTGGTGTCGGCGGACAACATGCGTCTGGATGTGGCGCTGATCCCGCTCCTCTCGCACCAGCTGCAGGTTGATCAGGTGATGCTGAAAGGGGCGGTGATCCAGCTTACGCCGCAAACGGAAGCTGTCCGTCAGGCGGACGCTCCGGTCGCCCCGCGCGAAAATACCTTGCCTGATGTGCCTTCTGATACCGGCTGGTCGTTTGATATCGGTAACCTGAAAGTCGCTGACAGCGTGCTGGTCTTCCAGCATGAGGACGACGAGCAGATCACCGTGCGCAACATCAACCTGAAGATGGAGCAGGATGCGAACCATATTGGCACGATGGAATTCTCCGGGCGGGTCAACCGCGATCAGCGCGATCTGACGTTATCGCTGAATGCCAATGTGAACGCCTCAGACTATCCGCATCAACTGACGGCGGATATCCAGCAGCTCAACTGGCAGTTGTCGGGGGCCGATCTTCCGACAAAAGGCATCGTGGGCCAGGGGACGCTGCAGGCTGTGTGGCGCGAAGAGCAAAAACAGCTGGCGCTGAATAATCTCAACCTGCAGGCCAATGACAGCAGTCTGAAAGGACAGGCGAGCGTCTCCCTCGAAGAAAAGCCGAAATGGGTCTTTGATCTGCAGTTCGATAAGCTGAACCTGGAGAACCTGCTCCCGCCTCAACCGGTCAGTGCCGCTGACAGCGATGTTGCCCAGACCGGGCAAAGCCAGATGGCGCAGTCGCGTCCGGTTATCTCGTCTAACCTTGAACAACCTGACTACAACGGGCTGCGCGGGTTTACGGCTGACATTCTGCTGAAAGCCAACAGCGTTCGCTGGCGTGGCATTGATTTTACCGATGTCAGCAGCCAGATGTTCAACCACAATGGTCTGCTGGTTATCTCTGAACTGAGCGGCAAGATGGGGGCAGGGCATCTGTCTCTGCCGGGGACGCTGGATGTCCGTAAAGATATTTCCAGCGCTGAGTTCCAGCCGCGTCTTGAAAACGTTGAGATTGGTACGATCCTCAAAGCCTTTAATTACCCGATTGCACTGACGGGGCAACTGACGCTGGCAGGGGACTTCTCCGGCATGAAGATTGATGCCGATGCGTTCCGTCATAACTGGCAGGGTCAGGCACATGTCGAGCTGAAAGATACCCGCATGGAGGGGCTTAACTTCCAGCAACTGGTGCAGCAGGCTGTTGAACGCAGCAGCAATGTGAAGGCCAGTGAGAATTACGACAGCGCAACCCGTCTTGATAGCTTTACCAGCCAGCTGACGCTGGAGAAAGGGCAACTTTCTCTGGATGATATGCAGGGAACCTCATCCCTGCTGGCATTAACCGGTACGGGAACGCTTGATCTCATCAAAGAGACGGCAGATACCCGCTTTAATGTCCGCGTGCTCGGCGGCTGGAAAGGTGAGGGTGAGCTGGTGGACTTCCTGAAAGAGACACCCATTCCGCTGAACGTCTATGGAAAATGGCAGGCGCTGAATTACAGTCTGCAGGTAGACCAGATCCTGCGTAAGCATCTGCAGGATGAAGCAAAACGTCGGCTGAACAACTGGGCGGATCGCAACAAAGACTCCCAGACCGGAAAAGACGTGAAGAAGCTGTTAGACAAGCTGTGAGCGTGTGGGATGCGGCCTGATACCCTCTCCTGTGGGAGAGGGTGCAAACACTAAAAACGGCAACGGGGTTGCCGTTTTGTTTTTACCTACACTTCAAAATCCATTTCATCCTCGGTGCGTAGCGGTATCAGTTGCACCTTCTGTACGCGATGACTCTCAACCTGTAACGTTTTAATCATATATTCCCCCACCTGAACTTCTTCGCCGGGTTCCGGAATGCGTTGCAGATACTCCATCAACAAACCGGCAATCGTGTGATACTCGCGTTTATCATCCAGGGGTAGCGGCACGTACTGCACCAGATCCTCAAGCGGCATATGACCATTCGCCGTCCAGGTGCCGTCAGCGTTCTTTTGAATGTCGTGGCGGGCATCAATCTCGTCCACTTCATTCGGCAGGTTACCGGCGATGGTTTCCATCACGTCGCTCAGCGTCACCAGCCCTTCAACGGAACCAAACTCATCCACCACAAAAGCGAAGTGCGTGCGCGCGTTGCGGAACTGCTCCAGCGCGGAGAGTAACGGCAGCGCCTCCGGGAACACCAGTGGCTGGCGCACCAGCGCGCGCAAATTAAGCGGCTCGCCGTGGAGTTGCTGTTGCAGCAGGTCGATCACGTGTACCACGCCCAGCAGTTCTTCCTCCTCTTCACCACCGGTTACGACGACGCGGGTGTGCTGGTTTTTATCCAGCAGGGTTCGAATTTGCGCCTCCGGCGCGGTCAGATCGATATGTTCGATGTCGTGTCGGGAGGTCATGATGCTGCTCACCGAGCGCTGGTTCAGATTGAGCACGCGCTCAATCATCCGCCGCTCCTGCGGGTTAAAGAGCGGGTTGTCACTCTGGTCGGCAAGCATCGCAGAGGATTCGGCGTCCAGCTCGGCATCCTCTTTTTGTCCGCTTAGCAGACGCATTACCGTGTCGGCGGTGCGCTGACGAAGGGTCTGATTCGCGGAGAGGAAGCGGCGGCGGTTGAAAATCGCCAGTTGATTGAGCGCTTCAATCATCACCGAGAAGCCAATCGCGGCATACAGATAGCCTTTTGGAATGTGGAAGCCAAAACCATCTGCCACCAGGCTAAAGCCGATCATCAGCAGGAAGCTCAGACACAGGATAACGATGGTCGGGTGGCTGTTTACAAAGCGTGTCAGTGCCTTGCTCGCCATAACCATCAACGTGATGGCGATGATCACTGCGGCCATCATAACGGCCAGATGGTCCACCATCCCGACAGCGGTGATGACCGAGTCCAGCGAAAAGACGGCATCCAGCACCACGATTTGCGCCACAACCGGCCAGAACTTCGCGCCCCGGCGCTGGGTAGGGTTTTCGCTGTCTTTCCCTTCAAGCCGCTCGTTCAGTTCGACCGTTGCTTTGAAGAGCAGGAACAACCCGCCAAAAAGCATAATCAGGTCGCGGGCGCTAAAGCTGAGGCCATGAACGGCGAACAGCGGTTTGGTGAGGGTGACCAGCCAGGAGATTGAGGCCAGCAGCAGCAAACGCATCACCATCGCCAGTAATAAGCCCGTGACGCGCGCGCGGTCGCGCTGTGAAGGGGGCAGCTTTTCGGCGAGGATGGCGATAAAGACCAGATTATCGATACCGAGCACTAATTCGATGACGACCAGCGTGACCAGTCCGGCCCAGATTGATGGATCGGCAATCCATTCCATAGTAATAGCAATACCTTCTGTTATATGACTAATGTCACACTTCGATCATGGATAAAGCTGGCGGAAATTGCAATGCCGGGGTGAGATTTCTCTTAATAGATCCTGAAAAAAAGAGAGCATACTTTTGACGGTGTAAATAAGGTTAAGAGAAGGATTTAAATATTAATGGCAATATTTAGGATATATCGCAGTAAGTGGTTTTAATACCCATTTTGTCAATATAAAGAAAATCCTAAAACTTTAAAAATTTGCTCTTAATATTATTCTTAAAAACCGCGGTTCGGATGGTTGTCTCCTTGCCTGCTATTAGGTTAGCTGCAACAATTCTTCCAGCATCAAATGTTAAATATCCTTGTTGCTATTTTTGTCTCGGTCTTTAGTGACGGTAATTCATTATCAGTCAGGTATAAGAACTGGCTGATATATTTTCCAGAAGACCTTATCCAAGAGGGTGTATATCCATAACACATTGTTTAGTCAGTGGATTGGTAACTGAAAGCCAAGGGCGGTAGCGTGCCTGAAAGCGTGTGAATCAGCCTCGATTATTCTGTCAATAGCCAATGGATGAATAAGCCTTTTTTTAGGACTGATGCCAGTTATATTTCTATTTGGTTAACTGCATCCTGAATGCTAAAACGACCCGCGCTTATTTAATTGCACAGGATAATTACTCTGCCAAAGTGATAAATAATCAATGATGAAATCCAAAATGAAATTGATGCCATTATTGGTGTCTGTGACCTTGATGAGTGGTTGCACGGTCTTTCCCGGCAGCAATATGTCAACAATGGGCAAGGATGTGATCAAACAACAGGATGCTGATTTCGATCTCGACAAAATGGTGAATGTGTATCCATTGACGCCGCGTCTGGTCGAACAATTACGCCCGCGTCCGAATGTTGCCCAGCCGAATATGTCGCTGGACCAGGAAATTGCCTCTTACCAGTACCGTGTGGGGCCTGGAGACGTTATCAACGTCACCGTCTGGGATCACCCTGAACTGACCACACCTGCGGGCCAGTACCGTAGCTCAAGCGACACCGGTAACTGGGTGCAGTCTGACGGAACCATGTTCTATCCGTACATTGGCAAAGTGCATGTTGCAGGCAAAACGCTTGCCGAGATCCGTAGTGATATTACCGGCCGCTTAGCGCAGTACATCGCTGACCCGCAGGTGGACGTTAATATCGCCGCATTCCGCTCACAGAAAGCCTATATCTCCGGCCAGGTGAACAAATCTGGTCAGCAGGCCATCACCAACGTACCGCTGACTGTTCTGGATGCCATCAACGCCGCCGGCGGTTTAACCGATGGTGCCGACTGGCGCAACGTCGTTCTGACCCACGAAGGCAGAGAGCAACGAATCTCGCTGCAGGCGCTGATGCAAAACGGCGATCTGACCCAGAACCGTCTGCTCTATCCGGGCGACATCCTGTATGTACCGCGCAACGACGATCTGAAAGTGTTCGTGATGGGTGAAGTGAAGAAACAGAGCACCCTCAAGATGGACTTCAGCGGCATGACGCTGACCGAAGCGCTGGGTAACGCGGAAGGCATCGATCTGACCTCCTCGAACGCCAGCGGTATCTTCGTGATCCGTCCGCTGAAAGGCGAAGGCGCGAAAGGCAAGATTGCCAACATCTACCAGCTGGATATGTCCGATGCGACGTCGCTGGTCATGGCAACGGAGTTCCGTCTCCAGCCATACGATGTGGTCTATGTTACTACCGCGCCGGTTGCCCGCTGGAACCGTCTGATCAACCAGTTGCTGCCAACCATCAGTGGCGTTCGCTACATGACGGATACGGCGCGCGACATTCATACCTGGTAATCCGCGATGTTTAACAAAATTCTGGTGGTATGCGTGGGGAACATTTGCCGTTCCCCGACGGCTGAACGGCTGCTGAAAAATTATCAGCCTGCGTTAACGGTTGACTCCGCAGGGCTTGGCGCGCTGGTGGGCAAAGGTGCCGACGAGCGCGCGTCAAGCGTTGCAATGGAGCACAACATCTCCCTTGACGGGCACACGGCCCGTCAGGTCTCCGGCCGGATGTGCCGGGAATATGATCTGATCCTCGCGATGGAAAAACGCCACATTCACGCACTGTGCGATATCGCGCCGGAGATGCGCGGCAAGGTGATGCTGTTTGGTCACTGGGACAATGAACGCGAAATCCCCGATCCGTATCGCAAGAGCCGTGAGGCATTTGAGGCGGTTTACACCTTACTTGACCAGTCTGCCCGTCAGTGGGCGCAGGCACTGAAAGCTCAGCAGGGATAACAATGACAGAAAAAACAAGACCTTCTGCCGCCCCGACTTCGGGCAGTGATGAAATCGATATTGGTCGCCTGGTGGGCACCGTTGTAGAGGCGAAATGGTGGGTGCTGGGCATCACTGCCGTCTTTGCACTGGCGGCCGTGGTGTACACGCTCTTTGCAACGCCAATCTACAGCGCCGATGCGCTGGTGCAGATTGAGCAGAACACCGGTAATTCACTGGTGCAGGATATCGGTTCGGCGTTGGCGAATAAGCCGCCCGCATCGGAAGCGGAAATTCAGCTGATCCAGTCTCGCCTGGTGCTGGGTAAAACCGTTCACGATCTGGGGCTTGATATCGCCGTCACCAAAAATACCTTCCCGATATTTGGTGCAGGCTGGGATCGCCTGATGGGGCGCAGCAACGATACCGTTAAGGTGACAGACTTTGTGCTGCCGAAAGGCGGGGCTGAGCAGACCTTCACCCTGACCGTTCTTGGCCCGAAACAGTATCAGCTGACCAGCGACGCAGGTTTTAGTGCGCGCGGTGAGGTGGGGCAGATGCTGACGAAAGACGGTGTCAGCATGATGGTCAGCGCGATCCATGCCCAGGAAGGCGGTGAGTTTACGGTCACCAAATTCTCCACCCTGGGGATGATCAACAACCTGCAAAACAACCTGACCGTTACCGAAAATGGCAAGGACACCGGTGTCCTGAGCATGACTTTTACCGGTGAAGATAAGGACAAAATTCGCGACATTCTCAACAGTATCACCCGCAACTACCTTGAGCAGAACGTTGAGCGTAAGTCGGCGGAAGCGGCGAAAAGCCTGGCCTTCCTCGCCAGACAACTGCCGGAAGTGCGCTCGCGTCTGGATACCGCCGAGAACAAGCTGAATGCCTATCGTCAGGATAAAGATTCCGTCGACCTGCCGCTGGAGGCGAAATCGGTTCTCGACTCGATGGTCAACATTGACGCGCAACTGAACGAACTGACCTTTAAAGAAGCGGAGATCTCCAAGCTCTACACCAAACGCCACCCGGCCTACCGCACGCTGCTGGAAAAACGCCAGACGCTGGAGGAAGAGAAGGCGAGGCTGAACAACCGTGTGACCGCCATGCCGAAGACGCAGCAGGAAATTGTGCGCCTGACCCGCGATGTGGAATCTGGTCAGCAGGTTTATATGCAACTGCTGAACAAACAGCAGGAGCTGAAAATCACCGAAGCCAGCACCGTGGGCGATGTGCGTATCGTTGACCCGGCGATCACCCAGCCTGGCGTGCTGAAGCCGAAGAAAGCGCTGATTATTCTTGGCAGCATTATCCTCGGTCTGATGCTCTCCATCGTGGGTGTGCTGCTGCGCTCCCTGTTCAACCGCGGTATCGAAAGCCCGCAGGTACTGGAAGAGAACGGTATCAGCGTCTACGCCAGCATTCCGCTGTCGGAGTGGCAGAAATCGCGTGACAGCGTCAAAACGGTTAAAGGCGTTAAGCGTTACAAACAGAGCCAGCTGCTGGCCGTCGGCAACCCGACAGACCTCGCTATTGAAGCGGTGCGTAGCCTGCGCACCAGCCTTCACTTCGCCATGATGCAGGCCAAAAATAACGTCCTGATGATGACCGGTGTCAGCCCGTCAATTGGTAAGACCTTTGTCTGCGCCAACCTTGCGGCGGTCGTGAGCCAGACCAATAAACGCGTGCTGCTGATCGACTGTGATATGCGTAAGGGTTACACCCACGAGCTGCTGGGCACCAACAACGTCAATGGTCTCTCGGAAATCCTGCTTGGCAAAGGGGAGATCAGCGAAAGCGCGAAACCGACGTCGATCCCGAAATTTGACCTGATCCCACGCGGTCAGGTGCCGCCGAACCCGTCGGAACTGCTGATGAGCGAACGTTTCACCCAGTTGATTGAGTGGGCGAGTAAGCATTACGACCTGGTGCTGATCGATACGCCACCTATCCTGGCCGTCACTGACGCCGCCGTGGTAGGTCGCCACGCGGGCACTACCCTGATGGTGGCGCGCTACGCGGTGAACACGCTGAAGGAAGTGGAAACCAGCCTGAGCCGCTTTGAGCAAAACGGGATCGAGGTGAAAGGGGTCATTCTGAACTCTATCTTCCGTCGTGCGACCGGCTATCAGGATTACGGCTATTACGAGTACGAATATAAGTCTGACAGTCAATAATCGTGAGCTTTGGGGAAGACCATGACCACACAACGCCCTTTGATTTCTATCTATATGCCGACATGGAACCGTCAGCAGCTGGCGATCCGCGCGATTAAATCGGTATTACGTCAGGATTACGATAACTGGGAGCTGATCATCGTTGATGACTGTTCCTCCTCTTTCGAGCAACTGCAAAAATTCGTCGACGATCTCAACGACCCGCGGGTGGTGTATACGCACAACGCGATTAACTCCGGCGCGTGCGCGGTGCGTAATCAGGCGATTATGCAGGCGAAAGGGCAGTACCTGACCGGGATCGACGACGATGACGAATGGACGCCAAATCGTCTGTCGACCTTCCTGTCGCACAAGCATCAACTGGTCACGCACGCTTTCCTGTATGCCAACGACTATGTCTGCCAGGGCGAAGTGTACTCGCAGCCGGCGAGCCTGCCGTTGTACCCAAAGTCACCGTACTCGCGTCGCCTGTTTTACAAGCGCAACATCATTGGTAATCAGGTCTTTACCTGGGCCTGGCGCTTTAAAGAGTGCCTGTTCGATACCGAACTGAAGGCGGCGCAGGATTACGACATTTTCCTGCGCATGGTGGTGGAATACGGCGAACCGTGGAAAGTGGAAGAAGCCACGCAGATCCTGCACATCAACCACGGGGAGATGCAAATCACCTCCTCGCCGAAGAAGTTTTCGGGCTATTTCCACTTTTACCGTAAGCACAAGGACAAGTTCGACCGTGCCAGCCGTAAATATCAGCTCTTTACCCTCTATCAGATCCGCAACAAGCGCATGAACTGGCGCACGCTGCTGACGCTCTTCTCCGTGCGTAACGGCAAGCGTCTGGCTGATGGACTTCGGGGGAAATAATGTTTCTGGAAGATTGCCGCGCAAACAGCTGGAGCCTGCGCCCGTGCTGCATGGTTCTGGCGTACCGCATTGCGCACTTTTGCTCGGTGTGGCGTAAGAAAAACGTCCTGAACAATCTCTGGGCGGCACCGGTTCTGGTGCTGTACCGCATCATCACCGAATGCTTTTTCGGCTATGAAATTCAGGCTGCTGCCACCATTGGCCGCCGCTTTACCATTCACCACGGTTATGCGGTTGTCATCAACAAGTTCGTTGTCGCGGGTGATGATTTCACCATTCGCCATGCGGTGACCATCGGCAACCGTGGGCCGGACAGCCTGGCCTGCCCGGTGATCGGTAATAACGTCGAGCTGGGCGCTAACGTGGTGATGATTGGTGACATTACTGTGGGTAATAACGTCACCATCGGCGCAGGCAGCGTGGTGCTGGACAGCATCCCGGATAACGCGCTGGTGGTCGGGGAAAAAGCCCGCGTGAAGGTGATCAAATGAACATTCTGCAATTTAATGTGCGCCTCGCAGAGGGCGGGGCGGCAGGTGTTGCGCTGGATCTGCACCAGCGCGCGCTGCAAAAAGGGCTGCAGTCGCGCTTTGTCTACGGCTACGGCAAAGGCGGCAAGAAAAGCGTCAGCCATGATAATTATCCGCAGGTGCTCAAGCAGACGCCGCGTCTGACGTCGGTGGCAAATATTGCCCTGTTCCGCCTGTTTAACCGCGATCTGTTCGGTAATCTCAATAACCTCTACCGTACCGTGACCCGCACGTCCGGCCCGGTGGTGCTGCATTTTCACGTTCTGCACAGCTACTGGCTGAACCTGGAAGAGGTGGTAGCCTTTTGCGAGAAGGTGCAGGCGCACAAGCCGGACACCCGTTTTGTCTGGACGCTGCACGACCACTGGAGCGTCACCGGACGCTGTGCGTTTACGGACGGTTGTGAAGGCTGGAAGACTAACTGTCAGAAATGCCCGACCCTCACTAATTATCCGCCGGTTAAAGTGGACCGCGCGCACCAGCTGGTAGCCGGTAAACGCCAGCTGTTCCGCGATATGCTTTCGCTCGGCTGTACCTTTATCTCTCCCAGCCAGCATGTGGCAGATGCGTTCAACAGCCTGTACGGGGCAGGGCGCTGCAAAATCATCAATAACGGTATCGACGTGGCGACAGAAGAGATTCTGGCGGAACTGACCCCTGTAGCAGAAACCGCAGGCAAGCCGAAAATCGCCATTGTTGCGCACGATCTGCGCTACGACGGCAAAACTAACCAGCAGCTGGTGCGCGACATCATGGCGCTGGGCGATAAGATTGAGCTGCACACCTTCGGCAAATTTTCCCCGTTCGACGGGGCGAACGTGGTGAATCACGGCTTTGAAACCGACAAGCGCAAGCTGATGAGTGCCCTCAACGGGATGGATGCGCTGGTGTTCAGCTCGCGCGTGGACAACTACCCGCTGATCCTGTGCGAGGCGCTCTCTATCGGCGTGCCGGTGATTGCCACCCACAGTGATGCGGCCCGCGAAGTGCTGGAAAAATCGGGCGGAAAAACGTTCGCGGAGCAGGAGGTGCTGCCGCTGGTGCAGTTACCGAAGGCTGAGATCGCGCAGGCCGTTTTTGGCACTGACCTGGAATCGTTCCGCAACCGCAGCCGCAAGGCCTACAGTGGACAACAGATGCTGGAGGAATATGTCTCGTTCTATCAGAATCTGTAGTTATCTGCTGCTGCCGCTGATCTACCTGCTGGTCAACGTCAAAATTGCCCAGCTCGGCGAAAGTTTCCCGATTACCATCGTCACCTTTTTGCCCGTATTGCTACTGCTGTATGTCGACAAAATCAATCTGAAGAAGCTGATGATTGCCTTAGGGCTGGGTTTCGGCCTGACGGCATTTAACTACATCTTTGGTCAGTCGCTTGATGCCAGCAAATACGTCACCTCGACTATGCTGTTTGTTTATATTGTTATCATTATTGGCATGGTCTGGAGTATTCGCTTTAAAACTATTTCTCCGCACAATTATAGGAAAATCCTTAGGTTCTTTTATATTGTTGTCGGTCTCATCGTCATGCTTGCTGCGATGGAAATGGCGCAAATTATTTTGACCGGCGGCAGCAGCCTGATGGAAATAATTTCGAAGTATCTCATTTACAGTAACAGCTATGTACTGAACTTCATTAAGTTTGGGGGTAAGCGCACAACGGCGCTCTATTTTGAACCGGCATTTTTTGCTCTGGCATTAATCTCAATTTGGCTCAGCATCAAACAGTTCGGTATCAAAACGCCCAAGACAGATGCTATGATTCTTGCAGGGATCGTTCTGTCAGGATCGTTCTCAGGGGTAATGACATTTATTCTGTTTTACCTTCTGGAGTGGGCGTTCCAGTACCTGAACAAAGATGCGATTAAGAAAAAACTGCCGCTGGCGATTATCTCCCTGACGGTATTTTTAGTGGGTGTGATATTTGCCTTCCCGTACATCTCAGAACGTCTGGGCGATTTGGGAACGGAAGGTTCGTCATCTTATTATCGAATCATTGGGCCACTGGTGATGGTGGGTTATTCCTTAACCCATATAGATGGCGTAGTAAGATTCGGCTCACTTTACGAATATGTTGCATCATTCGGAATCTTTAACGGTGCGGATGTCGGTAAAACCATAGACAATGGCCTGTATCTGTTAATTATCTATTTTTCGTGGTTCGCCGTACTGTTGACGCTGTGGTATTTGTTTAAAGTTTTCAAAATGATGATTAACGCGTTTGGTGACAACCAGAATTTTCGCGTTCAGCTTTATCTTTTTACACCAGTGTCGTTGTTCTTTACGGGGTCAATATTTAGCCCGGAATATGCTTTCTTGATTGTCTGTCCGTTTATTTTGCGCAAAGCGCTGAATATTACGCGCGTATGACGAAATGAGGTGATTTATGTTTCTTAGCGTCATTACTGTCGCCTTTCGTAACTACGAAGGGGTGGTAAAAACCTGGCGCTCGCTGCGCAACCTGGCGCGCGATCCAAGCCTCACCTTTGAGTGGATTGTGGTCGACGGCGGTTCGAACGATGGTACGGCGGAGTTCCTGGAAAAACTCAACGGTGAGTTCAACTTACGTTATATCAGCGAGAAAGATAAAGGCATCTATGATGCGATGAATAAAGGCATTGCAATGGCGCAGGGGCGGTATGCCATCTTCCTGAATTCCGGCGATGTGTTCCATGATGATGTGGCACAGTTTGCCCGCCAGCTGGTGCGTCAGAAAGAAGAAGCCATGTTTATCGGTGATGCATTGCTGGACTTTGGTGAAGGGAATAAAGTGCTGCGCAGCGCGAAACCGGGTTGGTATATTTACCACAGTTTGCCCGCCAGCCATCAGGCCATTTTCTTCCCGGTAAAAGGCCTGAAAAAACAGCCATACGATTTGCAGTATAAAGTCTCTTCAGATTATGCGCTGGCCGCCAGTTTGTACAAGTCAGGTTATCCGTTCCGTCGAATTAAAGGGCTGGTGTCTGAATTTTCGATGGGTGGTGTGTCAACCTCTAATAATCTGGAATTATGTCAGGATGCAAAAAACGTGCAGCGTAAGATATTACGTGTGCCGGGCTTCTGGGCGGAATTATCTTATTTTCTGCGTCTGAAAACGACGGGTAAAGCAAAAGCCTTATATAACAAAGCCTGAAATATAAGGAAACGTAATGCAGGATTTAAACGGATTCTCCGTGCCGAAAGGTTTTCGGGGCGGGAACGGTATTAAAGTGCAGTTGTGGTGGGCGGTTCAGGCAACATTATTTGCCTGGTCGCCACAAATACTCTACCGCTGGCGCGCTTTTTTATTGCGTCTGTTTGGCGCAAAAATCGGAAAAAACGTAGTTATTCGTCCATCGGTCAAAATTACGTATCCCTGGAAATTAACGCTTGGGGATTATGCCTGGGTAGGGGATGACGCGGTGTTATATACCCTGGGCGATATTACGATTGGCGCGAATTCGGTGATTTCACAGAAATGTTATTTGTGTACCGGCAGCCATGATTTTATGAGCCTGCATTTTGATATTACCGCTTCGCCTGTTGTGATCGGTGAGAAATGCTGGCTGGCAACAGATGTGTTTGTTGCACCGGGTGTTTCTGTTGGCGATGGCACGGTAGTCGGTGCCCGCAGCAGCGTTTTTAAATCGCTACCGGCAAATAAGATTTGCCGTGGCAACCCCGCAGTGGTGATACGCGAACGCGTAGAAACTGAAAAACTTTGATAAGTACAGAGGAAATAAATATGTCTAAAGTCGCTCTCATCACCGGCGTTACCGGACAGGATGGTTCTTACCTGGCAGAATTGCTGCTTGAAAAAGGGTATGAAGTACACGGTATTAAGCGTCGTGCTTCGTCGTTCAACACTGAACGTGTGGACCATATTTACCAGGACCCGCATGCAGCAAACCCGAAATTCCACCTGCACTATGGCGACCTGACCGATACCTCCAACCTGACCCGCATCCTGCAGGAAGTGCAGCCGGATGAAGTCTACAACCTGGGTGCGATGAGCCACGTAGCGGTCTCCTTCGAATCTCCGGAATATACCGCTGACGTGGATGCCATGGGGACGCTGCGTCTGCTGGAAGCGATTCGTTTCCTTGGCCTTGAGAAGAAAACCCGTTTCTACCAGGCGTCTACCTCTGAGCTGTACGGCCTGGTACAGGAAATCCCGCAGAAAGAGACCACGCCGTTCTACCCGCGCTCGCCGTATGCGGTGGCGAAGCTGTACGCCTACTGGATCACCGTGAACTACCGTGAATCCTATGGCATGTACGCCTGTAACGGCATTCTGTTCAACCACGAATCCCCACGCCGCGGTGAAACCTTCGTCACCCGTAAAATCACCCGTGCGATCGCCAACATCGCGCAGGGTCTGGAGTCTTGCCTGCACCTCGGCAACATGGATTCCCTGCGTGACTGGGGCCATGCGAAAGACTACGTGAAAATGCAGTGGATGATGCTGCAGCAGGACAAACCAGAAGACTTCGTGATTGCAACCGGCGTGCAGTATTCCGTGCGTCAGTTCGTGGAAATGGCTGCCGCGCAGCTGGGCATCAAACTGCGCTTCGAAGGCACCGGTGTTGAAGAAAAAGGCATTGTGGTGTCCGTGACCGGCCACGACGCACCGGGCGTGAAGCCGGGCGACGTTATCGTTCAGGTTGATCCGCGCTACTTCCGTCCTGCGGAAGTGGAAACCCTGCTGGGCGATCCAACCAAAGCGCACGAGAAACTGGGCTGGAAACCGGAAACCACGCTGCAGGAGATGGTTTCTGAGATGGTGGCCAAAGATCTTGAAGCAGCGAAAAAACACTCCCTGCTTAAGTCTCATGGCTACGAGGTTGCCATCGCGCTGGAGTCTTAAGAATGACAAAACAACGTATTTTTGTCGCCGGTCATCGCGGAATGGTGGGTTCCGCGATTGTTCGCCAGCTTGAGCAGCGCGGCGACGTGGAGGTCATTGTCCGCACGCGCGACGAGCTGAACCTGCTCGACAGCAAAGCGGTACAGGACTTCTTTGCCAACGAACGTATTGACCAGGTGTATCTGGCGGCGGCAAAGGTGGGCGGCATTGTCGCTAACAATACCTATCCGGCAGATTTCATCTACGAAAATATGATGATTGAGAGCAACATCATTCACGCGGCACACCTGCACAACGTGAACAAGCTGCTGTTCCTCGGCTCATCCTGTATCTACCCGAAAATGGCGAAGCAGCCAATCGCGGAGAGCGAACTGCTTCAGGGCACGCTTGAAGCGACCAACGAACCCTACGCGATTGCCAAGATTGCCGGGATCAAGCTGTGCGAATCCTACAACCGTCAGTATAACCGCGACTATCGCTCGGTGATGCCGACCAACCTGTACGGGCCGCACGACAACTTCCATCCGAGCAACTCGCACGTGATCCCGGCGCTGCTGCGTCGTTTTCATGAAGCGGCTGTGGAAAACGCGCCAGATGTGGTGGTGTGGGGCAGTGGTACGCCAATGCGTGAATTCCTGCATGTGGATGATATGGCAGCGGCCAGCATTCACGTGATGGAGCTGGATCGCGAAGTGTGGCAGGAGAACACCGAGCCGATGCTGTCGCACATTAACGTCGGTACCGGCGTGGATTGCACCATTCGCGAGCTGGCGCAAACCATCGCGCAGGTGGTGGGCTACAAAGGCCGCGTGGTGTTTGACGCCACCAAACCGGACGGCACGCCGCGCAAACTGCTGGACGTGACGCGTCTGCACCAGTTGGGCTGGTATCACGAGGTGTCACTGGAACAGGGGCTGGCCAGCACCTGGCAGTGGTTCCTCGAAAACCAGCACCGCTTCCGGGGGTAATGATGTTTTTAAGTCAGGAAGATTTTGCCACGGTAGTCCGTTCCACTCCGCTTATCTCAATTGATTTGATTGTGGAGAACGAACGCGGCGAGTTCTTGCTGGGGAAACGAACCAACCGTCCTGCACAGGGCTTCTGGTTCGTGCCCGGCGGGCGCGTGCAGAAGGATGAGACGCTCACCGATGCTTTTGAGCGTCTCACTCTGGCGGAACTGGGCCTGCAACTGCCGATGGCAGCGGGCCAGTTTTACGGGGTCTGGCAGCACTTCTATGACGATAACTTTTCGGGCACCGGATTCTCCACGCACTACATCGTGCTGGGGTTCCGCCTGAAGGTGAGTGAGGCAGACCTGCGTCTGCCTGATTCTCAGCATGACGACTACCGCTGGCAGAGGCCAGAGGCGTTGCTGGCCAGTGACAATGTGCACGACAACAGCCGTGCCTATTTCCTGGCCGATCGTCAGTCCGGAGTGCCGGGCTTATGAAAATTTTGGTGTATGGAATCAACTACTCGCCGGAGCTAACCGGTATCGGGAAATACACCGGCGAGATGGTCGAGTGGATGGCGAGCCAGGGACATGACGTGCGGGTCATTACCGCGCCGCCGTACTACCCGGAGTGGAAGGTGGGCGAGCGCTACTCAAGCTGGCGCTACCGCCGTGAAGAGGGGGCCGCGACCGTATGGCGTTGCCCGCTCTACGTGCCGAAGCAGCCTTCGACGCTGAAACGTTTAATTCATCTGGGCAGCTTTGCCCTGAGCAGTTTTTTCCCGCTGATGGCGCAGCGTCGCTGGAAGCCGGATCGCATTATCGGCGTGGTGCCGACGCTGTTTTGCACGCCAGGCATGCGCCTGCTGGGCAAACTCTCCGGCGCGCGCACCCTGCTGCACATTCAGGATTATGAAGTGGACGCCATGCTCGGCCTGGGAATGGCAGGTAAAAGCAAAGGCGGCAAGGTGGCGAAGCTCGCCAGCGCCTTTGAGCGAAGCGGCCTGCATAACGTCGATTACGTTTCGACCATTTCGCGCTCGATGATGAACAAAGCCCAGGAGAAGGGCGTGGCGGCGGAGAAAGTGATCTTCTTCCCGAACTGGTCCGAAGTGGCGCGTTTTCGCGACGTGACGGACAGCGACGCGCAGGCGCTACGTGCTCAGCTCGGTTTGCCTGACGACCAAAAAATCATTCTTTACTCAGGCAACATCGGCGAAAAGCAGGGGCTGGAGAGCGTCATTGAAGCGGCACAACAGCTTAGCAAACATTCATGGATGTTTGTGATTGTCGGGCAGGGCGGCGGGAAAGCGCGGCTGGAGAAAATGGCAAGCGAACGCGGCCTGACCAACGTGAAATTCTTCCCGCTTCAGTCTTACGAGGCTTTGCCTGCGCTGCTGAAGATGGGCGACTGTCACCTGGTGGTGCAAAAGCGCGGCGCGGCGGATGCGGTGCTGCCATCGAAGCTCACCAACATTCTGGCTGTGGGCGGTAACGCAGTGATCACCGCCGAGCCTGAAACGGAATTAGGCCAGCTGTGCGACAGCTATCCCGGTATTGCCGTTTGCGTGGAGCCGGAATCGGTTTCCGCACTGGTGACCGGCATTGAACAGGCACTTGCCATGCCAAAAGTGAACACGGTGGCACGTGAATATGCCGAACGCACGCTCGAAAAAGAGAACGTGCTGAGCCAATTTATTGCAGATATACGGGGATAAATCATGAGTCAAACCACTTTGTATCCGGTTGTGATGGCAGGTGGCTCTGGTAGCCGGTTGTGGCCGCTGTCCCGCGTGCTCTATCCAAAACAGTTCCTCTGCCTGAAAGGGGACCTCACCATGCTGCAAACGACGGTCAACCGTCTGCACGGCGTGGAGTGTGAAAGCCCGGTGGTGATTTGTAACGAACAGCACCGCTTTATCGTTGCCGAGCAGCTGCGCCAGCTGAACAAACTCACAGAAAATATCATTCTGGAGCCTGCCGGACGTAACACCGCCCCCGCGATTGCCCTTGCGGCGCTGGCGGCAAAACGCAGCAGCCCGGATTGCGACCCGCTGATGCTGGTGCTGGCGGCAGACCACGTGATTCAGCAGGAAGAGGCCTTCCGTGACGCGGTGCGCGCGGCGATCCCTTACGCTGAAAGCGGCAAACTGGTGACTTTCGGCATCGTGCCGGACCTGCCGGAAACCGGCTACGGCTATATTCGTCGTGGTCCGGTGACGCCGGGTGAAGGTGACAGTGTGGCGTTTGATGTGGCGCAGTTTGTTGAAAAACCGAATCTTGAAACCGCGCAGGCCTACGTCGCCAGCGGTGAATATTACTGGAACAGTGGGATGTTCCTGTTCCGCGCCGGGCGCTATCTGGAAGAGTTACAGAAATATCGCCCGGATATCTTAAGCGCCTGCGAAAAAGCGATGGATGTGACTGATCCGGATCTCGACTTTATCCGTGTCGATGAACAGGCGTTTCTGGCCTGCCCGGAAGAGTCCATTGACTACGCGGTGATGGAGCGCACTGCCGATGCTGTGGTCGTGCCGATGGATGCAGGCTGGAGCGACGTGGGCTCCTGGTCATCTCTGTGGGAGATCAGCGCGCATACCCCGGAGGGTAACGTCCACCATGGGGATGTGATCAGCCACAAAACGGAAAACAGTTACGTCTACGCTGAATCCGGCCTGGTCACCACGGTGGGCGTGAAGGATCTGGTGGTTGTACAAACCAAAGACGCCGTGCTGATTGCCGACCGTAACGCCGTACAGGACGTGAAAAAAGTCGTTGAGCAAATCAAAGCCGATGGCCGTCATGAGCACCATATCCACCGCGAAGTGTACCGTCCGTGGGGCAAATATGACTCTATCGACGCAGGCGAGCGTTACCAGGTGAAACGCATCACCGTGAAGCCGGGCGAAGGGCTGTCGGTACAGATGCATCATCACCGTGCGGAACACTGGGTGGTGGTGGCGGGAACCGCCAAAGTGACCATCGACGGTGAGGTCAAACTGCTGGGTGAGAACGAGTCTGTCTATATTCCGCTGGGGGCGACGCACTGCCTGGAAAACCCAGGAAAAATTCCTCTCGACTTAATTGAAGTGCGCTCCGGTTCGTACCTGGAAGAGGACGATATTGTCCGTTTCCAGGACCGATACGGGCGAGTGTAGCGCTCACGCATCTTGCCCGGTGGCGCTGCGCTTACCGGGCCTACGAATGACAAAAATAAATCAGGCCATTACATGGTCAGGGCCAACTGTTGCCTGAAAAAGGGGTCATCATGGAAAAATTAACCTGTTTCAAAGCCTACGATATTCGCGGCAAGCTGGGCGAAGAGCTGAATGAAGACATTGCGTGGCGTATTGGCCGCGCGTACGGCGAATATTTAAAACCTAAGACTATCGTACTGGGCGGCGACGTGCGCCTGACCAGCGAGTCCCTGAAGCTGGCGCTGGCGAAAGGCCTGCAGGACGCGGGCGTGGACGTGCTGGACATCGGCCTTTCCGGGACCGAGGAGATCTATTTCGCGACGTTCCACCTCGGCGTGGACGGCGGTATCGAAGTGACCGCCAGCCATAATCCGATGGACTACAACGGCATGAAGCTGGTGCGTAAGGGCGCGCGTCCGATCAGCGGTGACACCGGCCTGCGCGACGTGCAGCGTCTGGCGGAGGCCAATGATTTCCCGCCAGTGAACGACGCAAAACGCGGCAGCTATAAGCAGATCGACCTGCGCAGCGCGTATATCGACCACCTGCTGGGCTACATCAACGTGGCGAACCTTAAGCCGCTGAAGCTGGTGATTAACTCCGGTAACGGTGCCGCCGGCCCGGTGGTGGATGCGCTGGAAGCGCGTTTTAAGGCGCTGAACGTGCCGGTTTCCTTCATCAAAGTCCATAACACGCCAGACGGTAACTTCCCGAACGGCATTCCTAACCCGCTGCTGCCGGAGTGCCGCGACGACACCCGTAACGCGGTAATCGAACACGGTGCGGATATGGGCATCGCCTTTGACGGCGATTTTGACCGCTGCTTCCTGTTCGACGAGAACGGCCAGTTCATCGAAGGCTACTACATTGTCGGCCTGCTGGCGGAAGCGTTCCTTGAGAAAAACCCAGGGGCAAAAATCATCCACGATCCGCGCCTCTCCTGGAACACCGTTGACGTGGTGAGTGCGGCTGGCGGCCAGCCGGTGATGTCGAAAACCGGTCACGCCTTTATCAAAGAACGTATGCGTGAAGAAGATGCGATATACGGCGGCGAGATGAGCGCCCACCACTACTTCCGTGACTTTGCCTATTGCGACAGCGGGATGATCCCGTGGCTGCTGGTGACCGAGCTGCTGTGCCTGAAAGGGCAGACCCTCGGCGAACTGGTGCGCGACCGCATGGCGGCGTTCCCGGCGAGCGGCGAAATTAACAGCAAGCTGGCGGCACCTGCCGAGGCTATCGCCCGCGTGGAGCAGCACTTTGCCCTCCACGCGCTGGAGATTGACCGTACCGACGGCATCAGCATGGCGTTCCCGCAGTGGCGCTTCAATTTACGTTCCTCTAATACCGAGCCGGTGGTGCGCCTGAACGTGGAATCCCGTGCCGACGCGGCGCTGATGGAAGCGCGAACGAAAGACATTCTGGCGCTGTTGAATCAGTAAATCTTGCCCCCCTCCCGTTGGGAGGGGGGAACCGAAAACAGGAACAACGATGACGAATCTAAAAAAGCGCGAGCGAGCGAGAACGAATGCATCGTTAATCTCTATGGTGCAGCGTTTTTCTGATATCACCATCATGGTCGGCGGATTGTGGGCGGTGTGTCGGATCAGCGGGCAATCATTCTTGTACATGCATCTGCTGATGGCGTTGATAGCGTTGGTGGTGTTTCAGATGATCGGCGGGATGACGGATTTTTACCGCTCATGGCGCGGCGTAAAAATCACCACCGAGCTGATGCTTCTCCTGCAAAACTGGACCTTAAGCCTGATTTTCAGCGCCGGGCTGGTGGCGTTTAGCCATGATTTTGATAACCGCCTCGTGACCTACCTGTGCTGGTATCTGTTGACCAGTGTCGGCATGGTGGTGTGTCGCTCCCTGATTCGCTTTGGTGCTGGCTGGCTGCGTAATCGCGGTTATAACCGCCGCTTCGTCGCCGTGGCAGGTGATTTGCCGGTCGGGCAGGTGTTGCTCGACAGCTTCCGTAAAGAGCCGTGGCTGGGTTTTGAAGTGGTGGGTATCTACCACGATGCGAAGCCAGGCGGCGTGCCTTCAGACTGGGCGGGTAACTACGAGCAGTTGATTGACGACGCGAAAGCCGGAAAAATTCACAACGTCTATATCGCCATGCAGATGAAGGATGAATCCCGCATCAAAAAACTGATGCGCGAACTGGCGGACACCACCTGCTCGGTGATCCTCATTCCGGATGTCTTTACCTTTAATATTCTTCATTCACGTATTGAAGAAGTGAACGGTGTCCCCGTTGTGCCGCTGTATGACACGCCGTTGTCGGGTATCAACCGCCTGCTGAAACGCGGCGAAGATATTGTGCTCTCCTCTCTGATCCTGCTGCTGATCTCCCCGGTGCTGTGCTGCATTGCACTGGCGGTGAAAATCAGCTCTCCCGGCCCGGTTATCTTCCGCCAGACCCGCTACGGCATGGATGGCAAGCCGATTATGGTGTGGAAATTCCGCTCCATGAAGGTAATGGAAAACGACAAGGTGGTGACTCAGGCGACGCAGAACGATCCGCGTGTAACCCGTGTGGGCAACTTCCTGCGCCGAACTTCGCTCGATGAGCTGCCGCAGTTCATTAACGTGTTCACCGGTGGAATGTCGATTGTCGGGCCACGTCCACACGCCGTCGCGCATAACGAGCAGTATCGCTCGCTGATTGAAGGCTACATGTTGCGCCATAAAGTGAAGCCTGGGATTACCGGCTGGGCGCAGATTAACGGCTGGCGCGGCGAGACCGACACGCTGGAAAAAATGGAAAAACGTATTGAGTTCGACCTGGAGTACATCCGCGAGTGGAGCCTCTGGTTCGATATCAAGATTGTTTTTCTGACCATTTTCAAAGGCTTCGTGAACAAAGCGGCGTACTAAGATGAGCTTACGTGAAAAAACCATCAGCGGCGCGAAGTGGTCAGCGATGGCGACCATCGTCATCATTGGCCTCGGTCTGGTGCAGATGACGGTGCTGGCGCGCATTATCGATAACCACCAGTTCGGTCTGCTGACCGTTTCGCTGGTGATTATCGCGCTGGCCGATACGCTGTCTGACTTTGGTATTGCCAACTCAATTATCCAGCGTAAAGAGATCAGCCATCTGGAGCTGACCACGCTCTACTGGCTGAACGTCGGGTTAGGCATCTTCGTGTTTGTGCTGGTGTTTCTGCTGAGCGACACCATCGCCAGCGTGTTGCATAATCCGGATCTCGCGCCGCTTATGCGCACGCTGTCGTTTGCCTTTGTCGTGATCCCGCATGGGCAACAGTTCCGCGCGCTGATGCAAAAAGAGCTGGAGTTCAACAAGATCGGCATGATTGAGACCAGCGCGGTACTGGCTGGCTTTACCTTCACCGTGGTCAGCGCCCATTTCTGGCCGCTGGCGATGACCGCCATCCTCGGTTATCTGGTGAACTCTGCTGTGCGCACGCTGCTGTTCGGCTATTTTGGCCGCAAGATTTACCGTCCGGGGCTGCACTTCTCGCTGGCGTCCGTCTCATCCAACCTGCGTTTTGGCGCGTGGCTGACCGCCGACAGCATTATTAACTACGTCAATACCAACCTCTCGACGCTGGTGCTGGCGCGCATTCTGGGGGCGAGCGTCGCGGGGGGCTACAACCTGGCCTATAACGTCGCGGTCGTGCCGCCGATGAAGCTGAACCCGATTATCACCCGCGTGCTGTTCCCGGCCTTCGCCAAGATCCAGGACGACACCGAGAAGCTGCGCGTTAACTTCTACAAGCTGCTCTCCGTGGTGGGCATCATCAACTTCCCGGTGCTGCTGGGACTGATGGTGGTTTCCAGTAACTTTGTGCCGCTGGTGTTCGGTGAGAAATGGGACAGCATTGTGCCAATCCTGCAACTGCTGTGCGTGGTGGGGCTGCTGCGCTCCGTGGGTAACCCGATTGGTTCCCTGCTGATGGCAAAAGCTCGCGTCGATATCAGCTTCAAATTCAATGTGTTCAAAACCTTCCTGTTTATTCCGGCGATTATCGTCGGGGGGCATATGGCGGGGGCAATCGGCGTGACGCTCGGCTTCCTGCTGGTGCAGATCATCAACACCGTATTGAGCTACTTCGTGATGATCAAGCCGGTGCTGGGCTCCAGCTATCGGCAGTACATCCTGAGCCTGTGGCTGCCGTTCTATCTCTCGTTGCCGACCCTGGCGGTGAGCTACGGTCTGGGCATTATCCTCAGCGGGCATCTGCCGCTGGCCGCGCTGCTGGCGGTGCAGGTTGCCGCTGGCGCGCTGGCGTTCGGCGTGATGATTGTGCTGTCTCGCAATGCGCTGGTGGTGGAGATGAAGCGCCAGTTTTGCCGTAACGAAAAAATGAAAACGCTGCTTCGCGCAGGCTAGTTATTTAAGAGGCCATTATGAAATTATTAATTCTTGGCAACCATACCTGCGGCAACCGTGGCGACAGTGCCATTCTGCGCGGTTTACTGGATGCAATTAACACCCTTGAGCCTGAGACAGAAGTGGATGTGATGAGCCGTTACCCGGTCAGCTCATCCTGGTTACTGAACCGCCCGGTGATGGGCGACCCGCTCTACAGCCAGATGAAACAGCACAACAATGCCGCGGGCGTGATGGGGCGCGTGAAGAAAGTGTTGCGTCGTCGCTACCAGCACCAGGTGCTGCTTTCCCGTGTGACCGATACCGGCAAGCTGCGTAACATCGCGATTGCCCAGGGCTTTACTGATTTTGTTCGTCTGTTGTCGGGGTATGACGCCATTATTCAGGTCGGCGGCTCGTTCTTCGTCGATCTCTATGGCGTGCCGCAATTTGAGCATGCGCTCTGCACCTTTATGGCGAAAAAACCGCTGTTTATGATTGGTCACAGCGTGGGGCCATTCCAGGACCCGCAGTTTAACCAACTGGCGAACTACGTATTTGGTCATTGTGATGCGCTGATCCTGCGTGAATCCGTGAGCCTTGATCTGATGAAGCGCAGCGAAATCGACACGTCAAAAGTGGAACACGGCGTGGATACCGCCTGGCTGGTGGATCACCAGGAAGAGCATTTCCAGCCGAGCTATGCGGTGCAGCACTGGCTGAACGTGGCGGCAAAACAGAAAACCGTCGCCATTACCCTGCGCGAGCTTGCGCCATTTGATAAACGTCTCGGCACCACGCAGGCGGCCTATGAGAAAGCGTTCGCCGACGTGGTGAACCGCGTGCTGGACAGCGGTTACCAGGTGCTGGCGCTCTCAACCTGTACCGGTATCGATAGCTACAACAAAGATGACCGCATGGTGGCGCTCAACCTGCGCAATTTGGTTAACGATCCGTCCCGTTATCACGTGGTGATGGACGAACTGAACGACCTTGAGATGGGCAAACTGCTCTCCGCCTGTGACCTGACCGTCGGCACGCGTCTGCACTCGGCCATTATCTCGATGAACTTCGGCACGCCAGCCATTGCGATTAACTATGAGCATAAGTCTGCGGGCATTATGCAGCAGCTTGGTATGCCGGAAATGGCCGTTGATATCCGTCATCTGCTGGATGGTTCTCTGGGGGCGATGGTGGGCGACACGCTCGGACAACTGCCTGCCATTAACGAACGCCTGGCCGTGGCGGTGAAGGCCGAGCGCGAAAAAGGCATCGGCATGGTGAAATCGGTACTCGATCGCGTCGGGGAGGGGAAATGAAGGTTGGTTTCTTCTTACTGAAATTTCCGCTGTCGTCAGAAACCTTTGTGCTGAACCAAATCACCGCGTTTATCGATATGGGATATGACGTGGAGATTATCGCCCTGCAGAAGGGCGATACGCAAAACACCCATGCGGCGTATACCCAGTATGGGCTGGAAGCGAAAACCCGCTGGCTGCAGGATGAGCCTGGCGGACGGATGAACAAACTGCGCTACCGTGCCAGCCAGACATTGCGCGGGCTTCACCGCGCAGCAACGTGGCGGGCGCTGAATGTGTCCCGCTACGGCGCGGAATCCCGCAACCTGATCCTCTCCGCCATTTGCGGCCAGACCGCTCAGCCGTATCGCGCTGATGTGTTTATCGCGCATTTTGGTCCGGCGGGCGTAACGGCAGCAAAGTTACGTGAATTGGGCGTGATTGAGGGGAAGATTGCGACTATTTTCCACGGCATTGATATCTCCAGCCGTGAAGTGTTGAACCACTACACGCCGGAGTATCAGCAGCTTTTCCGTCGCGGCGACATGATGCTGCCGATTAGCGAACTGTGGGCCGGACGCCTGAAAACGATGGGGTGTCCGAGTGAAAAAATTACCGTCTCGCGGATGGGGGTTGATATGGAGCGCTTCACGCTGCGCCCGGTAAAGGCCCCAGGAAAGCCTTTGCAGATCATCTCTGTGGCGCGCCTGACGGAAAAGAAAGGGCTGCATGTGGCTATTGAAGCCTGCCGTCAGTTAAAAGCGCGCGGCGTTGATTTCCACTATCGCATTCTGGGGATAGGGCCCTGGGAGCGCCGCCTGCGCACGCTTATTGAGCAGTATCAACTGGACGACGTTGTGGAAATGCCTGGCTTCAAGCCGAGCCATGAAGTGAAGGCGATGCTCGATGAAGCGGACGTCTTCCTGCTGCCGTCCGTGACCGGTGCGGATGGCGATATGGAAGGCATTCCGGTGGCGCTGATGGAGGCGATGGCGGTGGGCATTCCAGTGGTGTCCACGTTACACAGCGGTATCCCGGAACTGATCAAATCTGACTATTCCGGCTGGCTGGTGCCTGAAAACAATGCCCTGGCGCTGGCCGATCGTCTGGCGGCATTCAGTGATATCGACCAGCAGGCGCTGGCCCCTGTGCTGCGCAATGCCCGACAAAAAGTCGAGGCAGATTTTAACCAGCAGGTGATTAATCGCCAGTTAGCAAGCCTGCTGCAAACGTTGTAACGCCGAGGTTGTATGCTCAAAAAGATTACCCGACGCCGTTTTGTCTCTTCTTTATCCGTCCTGGCAGCCATGCCTCTGTTGTCGTCCCGCGTTGCACGGGCGACGACCGGCAAGACGGTTTCTGTGAACCACTACAACAATAACGACTGGATCGCCGCCTTTAAGCAGGCGTTTAGCGAAGGTGATACTGTCGTTGTCCCTGCCGGACTCACCTGTGAAAACATCAATACGGGGATTTTTATCCCCGATGGCAAAACATTGCTGGTCCGTGGTGCATTGAAAGGCAACGGACGCGGGCGGTTTGTGCTGCAGGAAGGCAGCAAAGTCATCGGTGAGGGAGAAGGGCGCACACACAATATTACGCTGGATGTTCGCGGTTCCGGTTGCGTGATTAAAGGACTGGCGATGAGCGGCTTCGGCCCTGTCACACAAATCTATATCGGCGGCAAGAAGCCCAGAGTGATGCGGAACCTGCTTATCGATAACATCACTGTGTCTCAGGCTAACTACGCCATCCTGCGTCAGGGATTTCATAACCAGGTGGACGGCGCGCGTATCACCAACAGTAAATTCAGCCACCTGCAGGGCGATGCGATTGAGTGGAACGTGGCGATCAATGACCGCAATATTCTGATTTCTGACCATGCGATCGACAACATTAACTGCACCAACGGCAAGATCAACTGGGGCATTGGTATTGGTCTTGCTGGGAGTACCTACGACAATGACTACCCGGAAAAACAGACGGTAAAGAACTTCGTGGTGGCGAATATTACGGGCAGCAACTGTCGCCAGTTAGTCCATGTTGAAAACGGCAAACACTTTATTATTCGTAATATAAAGGCCAAAAATATCACACCAGACTTCAGTAAGAAGGCGGGAATAGACAACGCGACGGTAGCGATTTACGGCTGTGATAATTTCGTCATTGATAATGTCGATATGGTCAATAGTGCCGGAATGTTAATTGGCTACGGCGTGATTAAAGGGGACTATCTGTCGATTCCCCAGAACTTCAAACTCAACGATATTCGCCTGGATAACCGGCAGCTTGCATATAAATTACGCGGAATACAGATTTCATCCGGCAATGCCACCTCGTTTGTCGCCATCACCAACGTCGAGATGCAGCGCGCAACGCTTGAGCTGCATAACAAGCCCCAGCATCTTTTCTTAAGAAATATTAATGTGATGCAGGAGGCGGCGACTGGACCTGCACTGAAAATGAATTTCGATTTGCGTAAGGACGTTCGCGGTAAGTTCATGGCTAAAGATGAGACACTGCTGTCGCTGGCAAACATTAAGGCGGTAAATGAGAAGGGGCAAAGTTCGGTGGATATTGACCGGGTGGATCAGCAGGTGGTGAATACGGAACGGCTGAATTTTGCGCTGCCTCACAGATAACTGAGTTGGTCATTTTGCGACTATTCCTGGAACAGAATCGCGATCTATTCAGATTACAACTACTGTAATTTGTGATGCGGTAACGTAACATCACATCAGAATTACGGCAAATCATGCTGGCGAAAACAGGTTTAAAAGCTATAATTCGTCAACCATTTTAAGGTGGAAGATATAATGATTAATTTGAAAGCAGTCATTCCGGTAGCGGGTCTGGGCATGCATATGCTGCCAGCCACAAAGGCAATTCCTAAAGAGATGCTGCCGATTGTCGACAAGCCGATGATTCAATACATCGTCGACGAGATTGTTGCTGCAGGGATCAAAGAAATCGTTCTGGTGACGCACTCTTCCAAGAATGCGGTAGAGAACCACTTCGACACCTCTTATGAACTCGAAGCGTTGCTTGAACAGCGCGTTAAACGTCAGCTTCTGGCTGAGGTTCAGTCCATTTGTCCACCTGGCGTCACCATCATGAACGTACGTCAGGCGCAGCCGCTGGGATTGGGACACTCCATACTGTGCGCTCGCCCGGTTGTGGGTGATAACCCGTTCATCGTCGTGCTGCCGGATATCATCATTGATACCGCCTCAGCCGATCCGCTGCGCTATAACCTGGCGGCAATGGTTGCGCGTTTCAGTGAAACGGGCCGTAGCCAGGTACTGGCCAAGCGCATGAAAGGTGATCTGTCAGAATACTCCGTTATCCAGACCAAAGAGGCGCTGGAGACGGAAGGGCAGGTGAGCCGTATCGTTGAGTTCATTGAAAAGCCGGATCAGCCACAAACGCTGGATTCCGATCTAATGGCGGTTGGTCGCTATGTCCTGAACGCGGATATCTGGGCCGAGCTGGAAAAAACCGAGCCAGGTGCCTGGGGACGTATTCAGTTGACCGATGCGATTGCAGCGTTGGCGAAGAAACAGTCCGTTGATGCAATGCTGATGACGGGCGACAGCTACGATTGTGGTAAGAAAATGGGTTATATGCAGGCATTTGTGAACTATGGGCTGCGTAACCTGAAGGAAGGGGCGAAGTTCCGGGACCGGATTGAGAAGTTACTGTCTAACGACTGATCTTTCTCCATCGATTTGAATAAGCGGCAGTGATCATTCTGGTTAGGTAACAGCATACCTGAATGATGACTGCCGCTTTTTGTTATTAATTCCTGAGATAACAAAGGGTTATCTGGCTGTGTTTTGGACCGGTTTGTAACGATTTGTGCTTGTGTCTGTCGCCATTTAGGATGACAATTAACAGCAAATTTTGTGGTTGCACACTGGCGGTTTCTGTCAGAAATCATACCGCAGCAAAAACCTTATTTAGACTCCACTCAGTGCTCTGGTAACTGTTAAGCCAGGGGCGGTAGCGTGCCTATTTTATGTGCTTATTGAGCTTTCTCTGAGTGTTACTTCTTCAATATCTCGAAATATCCTAACGACGGAATAGATCACGTGAAAATTCTTGTTACGGGCGGTGCCGGTTTTATCGGTTCGGCGGTGGTACGACATATTATTAACAATACCCAGGATGAGGTCGTCAATGTTGATAAATTGACTTATGCCGGTAACCTGGAATCGCTTGCTGAAGTTAGCGGTAACGCACGTTATTCATTCGAACAAGCCGATATCTGTGACAAATCTGCGATGGATCGCATTTTCGCTGCGCATAAGCCTGATGCGGTTATGCACCTTGCAGCTGAGAGCCACGTTGATCGCTCAATCACAGGTCCAGCGGCATTTATTGAAACTAATATTGTTGGGACTTATGTTCTGTTGGAAGCTGCTCGCGGCTACTGGGCTTCGCTCAGTGATGATGAAAAAGCTGCGTTTCGCTTTCACCACATTTCGACTGATGAGGTATATGGGGACCTGCCGCATCCGGACGAGAGTCCTGCATCTACAGGCTTACCGCTATTTACCGAAACAACAGCATATGCTCCAAGTAGCCCTTATTCCGCTTCCAAGGCATCAAGCGATCATCTTGTCCGCGCATGGCTGCGTACTTACGGTTTTCCTACCATTGTAACTAACTGTTCAAATAACTACGGCCCATACCACTTCCCGGAAAAATTAATCCCGCTTGTGATCCTCAATGCGCTGGAGGGTAAGGCGCTGCCGATTTATGGTAAAGGCGATCAAATCCGCGATTGGTTGTATGTTGAAGATCATGCCCGAGCGCTTTATACCGTGGTCACCAGAGGTAAACCAGGTGAAACGTATAACATCGGTGGGCACAATGAGAAGCAGAATCTGGACGTGGTGCATACCATCTGCGATCTTCTGGATGAAATCGTACCGAAAGACGGCTCTTATCGTGACCAAATTACGTATGTTGCTGACCGTCCAGGCCACGACCGCCGTTATGCTATTGACGCACGTAAAATCGGTATGGAATTGGGCTGGAAGCCGGAAGAAACATTTGAGAGTGGGATACGTAAAACTGTTGAATGGTATTTAAGCAACCAGCATTGGGTAAATAACATTAAAAATGGTGCATATCTCAATTGGGTTAAAGAAAATTATGATAATAGATAAGCACATATTTAACGTTATTTAAACATCAATTTATCGGATTAAGTGAATATGAAAATGGGAAATCGGAAAGGTATCATTCTCGCGGGTGGGTCAGGAACGCGTTTATATCCAGTTACTATGGCTGTTAGCAAGCAGTTATTACCTGTGTACGACAAGCCGATGATTTATTATCCGCTATCCACTTTAATGCTTGCAGGCATTCGCGATATACTAATTATTAGCACTCCTCTTGAAACCCCACGCTTCCAACAGCTGTTGGGGGATGGAAGCAAGTGGGGAATTAATCTCCAGTATAAAGTTCAGGATAACCCGGATGGCCTTGCCCAGGCATTTATTATAGGTGAAGAATTTATTGGCGATGATTGCTGTGCTTTGATTTTAGGCGATAATATTTTCTATGGCCATGATTTACCAAAAGAATTAGAAATCGCAATGCAACGTCAGTCAGGGGCGACTGTTTTTGCCTATCATGTGACTGATCCTGAGCGCTATGGTGTTATCGAGTTTGATAAACAGGGAAAGGTGATCTCTCTTGAAGAGAAACCAGTAAAGCCTAAAAGTAATTATGCAGCAACAGGTCTCTATTTTTACGATCGCCAGGTGATCGAAATGGCTAAAAAATTAAAGCCATCCGCACGTGGAGAGCTGGAAATTACGGATATTAATAATCTGTATATGCAGCAGGATGAATTATCAGTCGCACTTATGGGGCGAGGATATGCATGGCTGGATACAGGTACTCATGAGAGTCTGATTGAAGCGAGTAATTTCATCAGAACACTGGAAACACGTCAGGGACTCAAGGTTTCTTGTCCAGAAGAAATTGCCTACCGAAAAGGATTTATTACAGCCGAGCAGGTTCGCGCTTTGGCTAAGCCATTAGGTAAAAATGATTACGGTGCTTATTTGCTGCGAATGGTTGAGCATGAATTGTAATCAATACCTGGGAAATAATATTCAGGCAATTAGCCAGTTTTAAGTTTACTTTCTGGTAAGGTTCATTAAATGAATAATAAAAAGATCACCATATTTGGGGCTGGCGGTTTTATCGGTACAGCGGTATATTCCGGATTTGAAAAAGCTGGATATTCTGTTCAGAAAGGAGACTGGCGGTGTCAAAATTTTACCGGTCAATCTCTCGGTACAGTAGTTTATTGTTGCGGTGTGGGTGACTGTAGGCGAACGGAAGATGTTATCTATTCTCACGTTGATGCTTTGCGTAATATTGTTAACACAGCAGATTATGTTCAGATAGTATATTTGTCTTCTACGCGTGTTTACCTTGACAATGATAATTCTGAAGAAACGGCTGCTTTGCGTTTATCATTTAATGATAAACGTTGCTTATTTAATCAGGTTAAGTTATTGGGTGAGAGTGTTGTTGCGGCGCAGAGTAAGCCGTTTTTGATAATCAGGCCTTCTAATGTGTATGGCAAAGCATTCAATAGTCCCCTTTTTCTGCCATCGTTAGTCCGTGATGCGGTAACAAAAGGTGAGATAAATCTTTTCGTTTCACCAAATTATGAAAAGGATTATGTCTACATTGATGATGTGGTTGAATTTATAGTTAATTCAGTTCAGAAACATATCACTGGCACGTTTAATATTGCGTCTGGAGAAAATGTTAGTGCCAAAAAACTTGTTGAAATTATTGAGTCTCATACTCAATGTGTTTCTATTTGGCACCCAGTTAATAGCGAAGACATCTTCCCTGTAATTAATATTGAAAAATATAAGTCACTAGATTTCTCTCCGCGAAAAGTTGAAGACCTATTAATTGAGATGATCCATGAGTTCAGGAAAAAATTTGCTTGAGAAAATCGAGAAACTTAATAACGTTGTGGTCGGATTAGGAACTAATCTTGTCGGAAATGTTATTATGTTCCTGACCACAATATATATAACAAACAATGTAAGCGAACATGTTTACGGAGAGTTTCGATTAACCTTCGCTCTAATTTCTATCCTTGTTCTGGCCCTGATGTTAGGGCGAGATAGTTCTGTTTTATATTTTTATCAAAAAGAAAAAAAAGATAGTGTTATCTTCGAAGAGGTTATGAGTGGCCTCCTCTTGATAATTGCTGGCTGTATTGTTCTGTACATATTTGATGATTTTTTTATCAGGGTTTTATTGAGTAACCAGGTTAGTAAAGGAAGTTATCATTTATCATTATTAATGATCCCTTTGTGGGCAGCATATAATCTTTTAACACCAGTTGTAAGGGTTAAAGGTTTTGTTAATTCCAGCTTTATTTTATCTAACCTCTTGCAACGATTGCTACGATTCCCGTTTTTACTCGTATTTATTGTTTTAGGTTTTAATGGCTTTGCTGGTTTGGCATGGAGTATGATTTTGTCACAGATTCTCCTTTTGGGGATCTTATTGTACTACCTGTTTTATACTGTAAAGTGGAGTGCTCCGGGCATAAAGAGCTTTTTCACACGATTTGGTTACGCTCTGAGCTTGGGTGTAAACTCTATAATGCTCGCTATCGCAGGAAAAATAGATGTTTTGATACTCGGAAAACTATCAACTGTTGTGAATGTTGCAATTTATGATATCGTCACTTCTTTAGCTATTGTTTGTTTGTTCCCTTATATAGCATTATCAAAGTCATTCGAGCCTCGGTTGTATCAATATTTCAACCATACGGAAAAGCACACTTCATACCGCTTAAATTTCTCATTAGCCATGACGCTTACCACCCTAGGTGGTGTATTTTTCATTACATTCAGTCAAGAAATATTGTCTTTATTTGGTAAAGAGTATATACGAGGAGATTTTGCATTTTTATTGGTGTCTGTTTCTTATATCCTTATTAGTTGTTGGGGGGCAGTAAGTGAATGGATGACGATGAATGGATATGCAAAATATAACTTCGCATTTCTTATTTTAAGCGCAGTGATTAATATAGTATTATGCTATATACTCATACCTCTGTATGGCTTGACTGGCGCTGCACTTGCACTTGGTGCTGGGCTATTTATGTCAAAGCTAATGGCATTCTTGTTCATTCTGTTTAAGGGACCGGTACTGAAACTCGTTGCAGGCCCATTAGAAGTCATTCGCGTTTTACTCTGTGTTTTTATAGCTGTTTATTTCCACGAGCACTCATTTTTAATTAAATGTGGTATTTATTGTGCTACAAGTCTGATATTTGTGTTAAGCGATCCAAAGCTAAGATGTTACGTTTTAAAGTTAATTAGAAATAAAAGGGTTGCTGCATGATTATTTATATAGCAATTAGTTTGCTCATAGTTTTATTACTTTTGGCAGCAACAGTGCCTGTCTTTCAAAAATTTGAACGCTTATTAGTTTCTTTTTCATTTTTGATTATTTGGTTCATTGTTTCGTTTAGTGCCAGTGTGGGGCCAGATTATGAATCATATAAGTTTATGTATGATTCTTTAAATGAGAATTTTTTCCTTCAAGAATTCCTGTTCCGTCAGTTAGGTTTTTTGTTCAGGACAAATGATCTGCCATTTTCAGCATTTTATTTTTTTCTGACATCTGTATATATATATTGCATCTATCGCGTTTTCCTCCGCTATAGGAATTTATCCGTATTAAATTTGTTGATCTTTATAATTATGCCTTACGGATTAATTGAAGGCGGTTTTAATTATCTACGGCAAAATATGGCGGTTGCTCTTTTCTATCTGTCGATTGTATATTTAACTCGGCAGCAATTTTTTAGATATTCCGCTTTTAACTTTTTAGGTTTTTTATTCCATAAATCTGCTCTTATTCTAATTCCGTTATATTTCGTAATCAAAACAAACCTGAGTATTAGGCGCAGTTTCTTTATTTATTTTGTTGTTTTAGGCGCAACACTAAGCCTCGAAGTTCCATTTATTAAAAATAGCCTACTTATGGTAATAGGTAGTATTCCAGGGTACGGCGGTACTTACGCCAATTTTAGAGATGGCGAATTTCTTAATGCTCTAAGTACAAAAGGGATATTTAGTTATGTTTACCAGAGCATACCTATTATAGTTTTGATGTACTATAAAAAAAGAGTTGTCATTACCCGGAACGAAAATGTGTTATTTAATATAACCTATTTGTCCCTCATCACTCTGACTATAGCTTTGGAATTACGGATAATGCTTCGTGTCGAATATTACTTTATATTGGCGAAGGTTTTCACATTACCTCTCCTTGTTAGACTATGTGGTAATAATAGAACGCGAACAGTATTTTTGTTAGCTCTGGTGTTATATTTTTCACTTTATTTCATTGCTGTCTATATGACAGGGGTGGAGAAAAACTTACTACCGTATAAATCTGTATTAGGGTTCGAGGTTAATTGATGGCTGAAGCAGGTTGTAAAAATATTCTTTTAATATCTCCAGTGTTCTTCGGCTATGAGAAAAAAATACAAAAAGAACTGGAAGTTCAGGGTTGGAATGTAACATTCATTGACACAAGACCTTCAAACTCTTTTCTTACTAAGTCGTTAATACGACTTGGTTTCCACTTTCTGATTCGGGACAGATTAAAACAACATCATTCCAGTATACTGGAAGTTATTAGTAACGGTAATTTCTCTAAAATTCTGTTTGTAAACCCTGAAGGTTTCAATGAACGCTTTTTTGAGGATTTGAGGAAAGTTTCCCCTGATGTTGATATCAGATTATATTTGTGGGATTCAATAGATAACAAACCACTTATTAAGCCGGTTCTAAAATATTTTAATAAGTGTTTTACGTTCGACCGTGCGGATGCAAATAAAGCTGATAATCTTCATTTTCTGCCACTTTTTTATTGTGATGAGTATGGGAAAATAAGTTTAAAAAATACTCGTGATTATGATTTTGTTTTTATAGGCACGGTACACAGCCAAAGAATGAAGATTGTCCAATATTTTAAAGATGTCTCTGTTCGAGAAAAGAAAAATTTCTTTTATTACCTTTTCATCCAAAGTCGAGTGATTTATTGGTTCAGGCGATTAACTGATGTCAATTTCTCACAGTATAAGGATTTTACTTTTCATTTCAAGTCATTGACTGTTGGTGATATTTTAAATATTTTTTCGTCATCCAGGGCGGTTATAGACATTGAGCACGATAAGCAGAATGGATTAACTATGAGAACCTTTGAGGTTCTTGCGTCCGGAATTAAGTTGATTACAACTAATAAAGACATTATCAACTATGATTTATATCATCCTGATAATGTTTATATTATTGATCGATACAATGTAAAATTTGACTCGAGTTTTTTAGAAACACCTTTTAAAGCGTATGCGCCCGGAATATTAGAAAAATATAAATTAAATTCTTGGGTGCATTCGTTAGTAAACTAAATGTGGAATAATGTAATTAATCATGAAGAAAATACTTACTGTGGGTTATTATGCTGATTTTTCCAGGTTTTTTAATAAAATCAGACTTGAAACATTAAATATATCCGCTGACTATACATATTTTCATATAAACCTGCATTTAAGTGGATATCTTTATTCATTAGCGCATGGGCAAAGATCTGTTTACCTCCCTGTAGCATCCTCTAAGTTGCAGTTTGAGAAAAATGAAGGAAGAAATATAGATTTAAACCGCTTTATTCAATATCACGTAACCCTAAACCCAGACATTGACCAAACCAAACTTTTACAGCAGGCAGCAAAATACTTTAATTATTTTGAAAAGTTACTGAATGATTATGATCCTGACCTGATAATCGTTAGTGGTGATTCCCGAATGCCAGTTGAAATACTACAATTTCTGGCAAAAACGCACTCTATTAAGATCCTGCATTTCGAGCAAGCGCCCCTGGGCCGAACTGTACTTGATAGTAATGGAGTCAATGCAAACTGTTCATGCAGGAATCTAAGTACGATTGATATTAACGGTATAGAAGATAGCGATGAAATCAAACCATACAAAGAAATAAAATGGAGTGGTTACAAAAAATACCGTTTAATCGATGTATTAATTGAAAAGTTTTTACCATTTTTACAACCTATCGAACATGTCAGGCCTAAGCGAAAAACTGTTGAAACTGAGCTTTACCAGCGTTTACGTTTAAGCCATTTTCCTGGAAAGGAAGGCAGTACGCAGCGAGTCTATTTGCTTGTACTACAGGTTCCTGACGATGTGAATATGATATATCACAGCCCGTATTTTTCTAACCACTATGAAATTGTCAAAGCTGTTCACCATGCTCTTCCTGATAACAGTGTTTTGATTGTACGCGAACATCCTTTGTATAAACAATTGTATGAACCTTCTCTGTATTCTTATATAAATGATAATGAAAATATATACTTTGATTGTTCAAAAAATCTTTTTGATGCGATGAACAGTGCCGATGTTGTGGTTGTTAATAACTCTACCGTAGGCCTTGAGTCGATTGAAATTGGTAAACCAGTGGTGATACTGGGTAATGCCTACTATGACCAGTTTCCTTTGTGCTACAAATTTAATGGTGATAATTTGGAAAAGGTGCTCACCGACGCTGCATCTGAACCAACAGAAGATGAATTATTGCGCAGAAAAAAATGTCTGGTCTATTTATTCAATCACTATTTCATTCCTGGTCATTTCCGAGATTTAAACGGGCCAGCGCCAGGTTTCATTGCGAAATGGATATGTAATAATGTACATTAAAATCTTATGGTTCGTGAGAAATTATATATATAAGCTATTTTGCTTCAAAAAAGCTGGGTTGTATAGTTATATTGGCAAACCGATTTACTTTAAAGGGTTGAAGAATGTCAGTATAGGTAATAAGTTTAGGCTCTATCCTTTATGGCGGTTTGAGATTTCAGACTTTGGTTCTGTCACAATTGAAGATGACGTATCTATAGGGCAGTTTTTCCATCTCGTTTCAGTTGGAAGTGAACTTATTATTAAAAAAGGAACGGTTATATCTGCTGACGTTCTTATCACTAATTCTGACCATCGGTATACTGAAATTAATGTGCCTATTTATCAGCAGTCAATGAATAATAAAACAACCATCATAGGTGAAAATTGTTTTATTGGCGCTGGCGCAAAGATTCTGGCGGGTACGACGTTAGGAAAGCAATGTATTGTCGGGGCGAATTCGGTGGTAAAGGGTGATTTTCCTGATTATTGCGTGATTTCAGGTATGCCGGCTAAAATTATCAAGAAATACGACTTTGACACAAATAAATGGATACCTGTTTAATCTGGAGATAATATGTTGGTGCATGACACTTCAATTGCTGGCTGTAAAATTATCGAGCCCAAAGTTTTCGGTGATGAACGTGGTTTTTTTTTAGAGGTCTTTGAAAAAAAACGCTATGCTGAAATCCTCGGAGAAGATATCTCTTTTGTACAGGATAACTATTCTCGCTCCAGGCAAAATGTTTTGCGTGGATTGCATTTTCAAAAAACGTTTCCTCAAGGCAAGCTAGTCCGTGTAGTTCGTGGTGAGGTTTTTGACGTGGCGGTGGATATACGTCCGGATTCCCCTACTTTTGGCAAATGGGAAGGTATACTCCTTTCTGAAAGCAATAAAAAACAGTTCTGGGTTCCACCGGGTCTGGCGCATGGCTTCTATGTGTTATCTGAAATAGCTGATTTTGAATATAAATGTACCGACTATTATCATCCTGAAGATGAAGGCTGTTTGTTATGGAATGACCCTGAAGTGGGCATTTCATGGCCAGCAGAGCAACCAGTCTTGTCGGAAAAAGATGCTAATGGACTTTTACTAAAAGAGCTTTTATCAACGCTAAAAACTAAATAATCTATTTCATGTTTTCCTACCATGATAAGTTAAGATAGTGATCTGAGTTCAATCAATTTATTAATGTGCAGTAAAAAACACCTGACAGGAGTATGTAATGTCTAAGCAACAGATCGGCGTCGTCGGTATGGCAGTGATGGGGCGCAACCTGGCGCTCAACATCGAAAGCCGTGGTTATACCGTCTCCGTTTTCAACCGCTCCCGTGACAAAACCGAAGAAGTGATTGCCGAAAATCCAGGCAAGAAACTGGTGCCATTCTATACGGTCCAGGAGTTCGTTGAGTCTCTGGAGACGCCTCGTCGTATCCTGTTAATGGTGAAAGCGGGTGCGGGTACAGATGCTGCCATCGACTCCCTGAAACCTTACCTGGAAAAGGGCGACATCATTATTGATGGCGGTAATACCTTCTTCCAGGACACTATTCGTCGTAACCGTGAATTGTCTGCTGAGGGCTTCAACTTCATCGGAACCGGTGTATCCGGCGGTGAAGAGGGGGCGCTGAAGGGGCCATCTATCATGCCTGGCGGTCAGAAAGAAGCGTACGAGCTGGTTGCGCCGATCCTGACCAAAATCGCTGCTGTCGCAGAAGATGGCGAGCCGTGTGTGACCTATATCGGTCCGGACGGTGCGGGTCACTACGTGAAAATGGTTCACAACGGTATCGAATACGGCGACATGCAGCTCATTGCCGAAGCCTATTCCCTGCTGAAGGGCGGCCTGAACCTGTCCAATGAAGAACTGGCTGAAACCTTCACCGAGTGGAACAAAGGCGAGCTGAACAGCTACCTGATCGACATCACCAAAGACATCTTCACGAAGAAAGATGAAGAGGGTAAATACCTGGTTGATGTGATTCTGGACGAAGCGGCGAACAAAGGTACGGGTAAATGGACCAGCCAGAGCTCTCTGGATCTGGGTGAGCCACTGTCCCTGATCACCGAATCCGTATTCGCACGTTACATCTCTTCTCTGAAAGAACAACGTGTTGCGGCATCTAAGGTGCTGTCTGGCCCACAGGCTAAACCAGCCGGTGACAAAACCGAGTTCGTTGAGAAAGTTCGTCGCGCACTTTACCTGGGTAAAATCGTCTCTTATGCGCAAGGCTTCTCCCAGCTGCGCGCGGCTTCAGATGAAAATAACTGGGATCTGAACTACGGCGAAATCGCGAAGATCTTCCGCGCAGGTTGCATCATTCGCGCTCAGTTCCTGCAGAAAATTACCGATGCTTACGCTGAAAATGCGGGCATTGCAAACCTGCTGCTGGCACCGTACTTCAAGAAAATTGCTGACGAATACCAGCAGGCACTGCGCGATGTCGTAGCTTACGCGGTACAGAACGGTATTCCGGTTCCAACCTTCTCTGCGGCTGTGGCGTACTACGACAGCTACCGTGCTGCTGTTCTGCCTGCGAACCTGATTCAGGCGCAGCGTGACTACTTCGGTGCACATACCTACAAACGCACTGATAAAGAAGGCGTGTTCCACACCGAATGGCTGGATTAAGTTAATTTGCTTTAAGCCATCAAGACCCGGAGATCTCTCCGGGTTTTTTTTACACTAAAATTGACGATTGTTATTCGAAGTAGTCTGAATGTCGCCCCATTAGCAGGGAATCGTCCCGCTTCGCCTTGACAGTTCTGTCGGCCAGGAGGTACAAAGCCCAACAGTTATGTTTATCGCGATGGTCAGATGACCATCTGTACAGTTAACTCACAGAAGTCATTAGCGAATGAAAATAACAATCTCCGGAACAGGTTATGTTGGTCTTTCAAACGGTATCCTGATTGCGCAGAACCATGAAGTGGTCGCGCTGGATATCGTGCAGGCCAAAGTGGATATGCTTAATCAGAAGAAATCCCCGATTGTTGATAAAGAAATCCAGGATTACCTTTCGAATAAACCGCTGAATTTCCGTGCAACGACGGACAAAGAAGATGCTTACCGCGATGCGGATTATGTCATCATCGCGACGCCAACTGATTACGATCCGAAAACCAACTATTTCAATACCTCCAGTGTTGAAGCTGTGATCAAAGATGTCACGGCTATCAATCCAAACGCGGTAATGATCATCAAATCGACCATTCCGGTGGGATTCACCAAATCAATCAAAGAAGAGCTGGGTATTGAGAACGTTTTCTTCTCACCTGAATTCCTGCGTGAGGGGAGGGCACTCTACGATAACCTGCATCCGTCGCGCATTGTGATCGGGGAACGCTCTGAGCGTGCAGAGCGGTTTGCGTCGCTGCTGCAGGAAGGTGCCATTAAGCAAGATATCCCGGTGCTGTTTACTGATTCCACCGAAGCTGAGGCCATTAAACTCTTCGCTAACACCTATCTGGCCATGCGCGTGGCTTACTTCAATGAACTGGACAGCTACGCAGAAAGCCTGGGGCTGAATACCCGTCAGATCATTGAAGGCGTCTGCCTTGACCCACGTATCGGTAACCACTATAACAACCCGTCATTTGGTTACGGTGGTTACTGCCTGCCTAAAGATACCAAGCAGTTGCTTGCCAACTACCAGGCTGTACCAAACAACCTGATTTCGGCCATCGTCGATGCGAACCGTACGCGCAAGGATTTCATTTCGGATTCTATCCTCGCGCGCCAGCCTAAGGTTGTGGGGGTGTATCGCCTGATCATGAAGAGCGGTTCTGATAATTTCCGCGCCTCTTCCATTCAGGGGATCATGAAGCGTATTAAGGCGAAAGGTGTTCAGGTCATTATTTATGAACCAGCGATGCAGGAAGACGAGTTTTTCCACTCTCGCGTCATTCGCGATCTGAATGCCTTTAAAAAAGAAGCCGACGTTATTATCTCTAACCGAATGGCAGAAGAACTGGCGGATGTGGCAGATAAGGTCTATACCCGCGATCTGTTCGGCAGTGACTGATACAATAAAAAACCCGGCGTCGTTGCCGGGTTTTTTGTATTACACCTTATAGAAGTTACGATACCAGTCCACAAAGTTCTTCACCCCGTCTTTTACGGAGGTTTGTGGTTTAAAGCCAATAACGTCATACAGCGCTTTAGTGTCGGCGCTTGTTTCCAGCACATCGCCTGGCTGGATCGGCATCATGTTTTTCTCTGCCTCTTTGCCCAGGGCATCTTCCAGCGCGGTAATGTAATCCATCAGTTCAACGGGTGAGCTGTTGCCAATGTTATAAACGCGATACGGCGCGGAACTGGTAGCGGGTGAGCCCGTCTCGACAGTCCAGTTCGTATCGGCCTGCGGAATCACATCCTGAAGGCGGATAATCGCTTCAGCGATATCATCGATATAGGTAAAGTCGCGTTTCATCTTCCCGTAGTTGTAGACGTCGATACTCTTACCTTCAATCATCGCTTTGGTGAATTTAAAGAGCGCCATATCCGGGCGGCCCCACGGTCCATAAACCGTAAAGAAGCGCAGGCCCGTCGTCGGTAGGTTATAGAGATGCGAATAAGTATGCGACATCAGCTCGTTTGCTTTTTTGGTGGCCGCATAGAGTGATACCGGGTGATCGACTGAGTCATCCGTTGAGAACGGCATCTTGCGGTTAAGACCATAAACGGAGCTGGAAGAGGCGTACAGAAGGTGTTGAACCTTATTATGACGGCAGCCTTCAAGGACGTTGAGATGCCCCGTCAGGTTAGCATCCGCATACGCATGCGGGTTCTCAAGGGAGTAACGCACCCCGGCCTGGGCCGCCAGATGGATAACGCGATCGAATTTTTCATCAGCAAACAGTTTCGCCATACCTTCCCGATCGGCCAAATCCAGTTTCTGGAAAGTGAAATTGTCAGATGACAGAAGATCAAGGCGTGCTTGTTTCAGGTTGACGTCATAATAGTCATTCAGATTATCAATCCCGACAACCTGGTGGCCCGCTTCCAGAAGACGTTGGCTGACGTGGAAGCCGATAAAGCCTGCAGCGCCGGTGACCAGAAATTTCATACCTTTCCTCATCATATATCTACTCTGTAGGTGCGAAAACGCACCGGAATGGGGCTAATGATAGCGCGATGTACCAGGGTTACCAAACCTATCTTTTCGATATAACTAACAGGATTCCTATAGAAAATTTCACAACAGGCGATACACTAGTAAGCAAATATAATTATGCGATTTTTTGTCTTTTAAGGATTGTATGACGCAGAGCAACAATAACGTGGTCGACCGAAGCAATGACCCAGAGCAGATTGATTTAATTGATTTAGTGATGCAACTTTGGCGCAGCAAATGGACTATCGTTACGTTTGTTGTCATTGCTATCGTGTTGGCAGGAGCGTATTTGCTCATTGCAAAAGAGAAATGGACGTCAACGGCAATCATCTCCCAGCCTGATGCTGCACAAGTTGCCACCTACAATAACGCCCTCAACATTCTGTATGGCAATGCTGCGCCTTCCATGACGGAGGTTCAGACCCGCGTTATTGGTCGTTTCAACTCTGCATTTTCAGCCCTTTCTCAGGCGCTGGATAATCAGGAAGTTCCTGAAAAACTGTCTATTGAACCTTCCGTTAAAGGGCAACCTTTGCCTTTAAGCATCACATACACCAGTGATAGTGCAGAAGCTGCGCAGAAGCAACTGGCACAGTATATTCAGCAGGTGGATGAGCAGACGGCGAAAGAGTTGGGCGTTGACCTGAAGGACAACATCAAACAACAGATTACGATACTGAATGACTCTCTTGAGAACCAGGAGAAAGTTGCCCAGGAGCAAAAGGATCTGCGTATTAAGCAGATTTCCGAGGCCTTAAAGTTCGCTGATGCGGCGAAAGTTTCTACCCCTCAGGTACAGCAAACACAGGATGTCACCCAGGAAACCATGTTCCTTCTGGGAAGCGAAGCGCTGAAATCGATGATTGAAAACGAATCGAGTCGCCCGCTGGTTCTCTCCCCGGCGTATTATCAGACTAAACAGAATTTGCTGGATATTGAAAAACTTAAAGTGGACCCTGCCACTATCCATGTGTACCGTTACGTGATGAAACCGGATCTGCCAATCCGCCGGGACAGCCCGAAAAAAGCCATTGTCTTGATCCTTGCCGTAATGCTCGGCGGGATTATCGGTTCCGGCGTCGTGTTAGGACGCAACGCACTGCGGAACTACAAGCCAAGAAGCTGATTCGCAGACAAAAAAAGACCGGGTTTCCCCGGTCTTTTTTTATTTGTGCCGTTTGCGAAGATTCTCTATCACCGCGGTTAAATCCAGCGACTGATCCTGCAGTAGCACCAGCAGGTGATACATCAGATCCGACGCTTCGTTAGTCAGCTCTTCCCGGTCATGCACCGTCGCGGCCAGCGCCGTTTCAACACCTTCTTCACCCACTTTTTGCGCAATACGCTTAGTCCCGCTGGCATACAGCTTCGCAGTATATGAGCTCGTTGGGTCAGCCGTTTTACGCTCCGCCAGCAATTGTTCCAGTTGATACAGGAACAACCACTGGTGACTCGCCTCACCGAAGCAACTGCTGGTTCCTTTGTGGCAGGTTGGGCCAATCGGATTGACCAGTACCAGCAGGGTGTCATTATCGCAGTCCGGCGTAATGCTAACCACATTCAGGAAGTGGCCGGAGGTTTCCCCTTTGGTCCACAGGCGCTGTTTCGTGCGCGAGAAAAAGGTTACCTTACCGCTGTCGAGCGTTTTTGCCAGCGCGTCCTGGTTCATATATCCCAGCATCAGCACTTCGCCTGAAACCGCATGCTGTACAACCACCGGCAGTAATCCGTCGGTTTTTTCCCAGTCCAGCTGTGCCTGTTGTTGCTCTGTTAACATACCCTGATCTCCACGCCCTGGCCTGCCAGGTACGTTTTTAACTCACCAATATTGATAATCTGTTTGTGGAACACGGAGGCGGCCAGCGCCCCGTCGACGTTCGCATCACGGAACGCTTCGAGGAAGTGTTCCATGGTTCCCGCACCGCCGGAGGCAATCAGCGGGACGTGGCAAACCGCCCGGACTTTTTTCAGTTGCTCAAGGTCGTAGCCGTTACGCACGCCGTCCTGGTTCATCATGTTCAGTACGATTTCACCGGCACCGCGTTTTTGAACTTCCTGCACCCAGTCCAGTGTCTCCCACTGGGTGACGCGGGTGCGGCTTTCATCGCCAGTGTACTGATTGACGTGGTATTTGCCCGTCGCGGCGTCGAACCAGGTATCAATACCCACCACAACACACTGCACGCCAAAGCGATCCGCCAGGCGGGTAATAAGCTCAGGATCGGCCAGAGCAGGGGAGTTAATGGAAATTTTGTCGGCACCAAAAGAGAGTATTTTGGCTGCATCGTCGGCGGATTTAATCCCGCCCGCCACGCAAAACGGAATATCGATCACTTCCGCCACGCGTGCCACCCAGCTTTTGTCCACCACGCGACCATCGCTGGAGGCGGTGATGTCGTAAAATACCAGTTCGTCTGCACCTTCATCGGCATAGCGTTTTGCCAGCGGAACAATGTCACCAATGATCTCATGGTTGCGGAACTGCACGCCTTTCACTACCTGACCATCGCGCACGTCCAGGCAGGGGATTATACGTTTTGCCAGCATTGAATCGCCTCCGTTACCGTAAATTTGCCTTCCAGCAGAGCGCGACCAACAATCACGCCACGCACACCCGTTCCGCGCAGTGCTGCGATGTCGGCTAAATCGCCGATGCCGCCAGACGACTGAAACGCCACCTGCGGATAACGCGCGCAAACTTCTTCATATAAAGAGACGTTCGAACCCGCCAGCGTCCCGTCACGGGAGATATCCGTGCACAGCACGTGCTTCAGGCCAACGGGCTGATACATATCCACCAGTGCTTCCAGCGTCACGCCGGAGTTCTCCTGCCAGCCACTGATCGCCACCTGCTTATTTCCTTGCTCGTCAATGCGTACATCCAGCGCCAGCACCAGCGCATCCGCACCAAAGCGGCGGAACCAGCCTTTCACCTTTTCAGGATCGTTAACGGCGGTAGAGCCAACCACCACACGCGCCACACCAGCGTCCAGCAGCGAGGCAACATCCTCTTCCGTACGCACGCCACCGCCGACCTGCACGGGAATATCCACGCCAGCGACCAGTTTTTTAAGCAGAGGGATCTGGCGTTTCGCCGGATCTTTCGCACCGGTCAGATCGACCAGGTGCAACACCTCCGCGCCCTGGGCGGCATAATCCTGCAGACGCGGCAGCGGATCGTTACCGTAGTCGCGCTGCTGGCCGTAATCGCCCTGATGGAGGCGGACAACCGTGCCGTCAATTAAATCTAAAGCGGGAATAATCATCACATCTCCAGGAAGTTTTTCAGCAACTGTGCGCCTGCGGCACCAGAGCGTTCCGGGTGAAACTGCACGCCGTAAAAATTATCTTTCTGCACCGCCGCGGTGAAAGCCTCGCCATAATTGCACTGGGCGATGGTGTACGGATTTACCGGCATGGCGTAACTGTGGACGAAGTAAAAATACGCGCCGTCTTCGATACCGCGAAACAGCCGGTCGCCCGCTTTCGGGTAGACACGGTTCCAGCCCATATGCGGCAGAGGGAGGCCGTGGTCAGCCATCTTTGGCACGTCTTCTTCAATTATCCCGAGCAGGTCGACGCCGTTCGACTCTTCGCTACGCCGCCCTAACAGCTGCATCCCTAAGCAAATGCCCAGCACTGGCTGAGTACAGGCTTTGATAAGCTCAATCAGCTCACGCTCGTGGATCTGATCCATCGCCGCCTGCGCTGTCCCCACGCCCGGCAAAAAAAGTTTATCCGCGCGCAATACCACATCGGGATCGCGGCTTACCACCGGCTCATAGCCGTGGCGAATGATTGCCGATTTCACGGAGTTCAGGTTGGCGCATCCGGTGTCCAGAATCACCACGTTCATTACAGCACTCCTTTCGACGAGGGAAGGGCGTCACCTTCAACGCGGATCGCCTGACGCAGGGTACGGCCAAAGGCTTTGAACAGGCTCTCCACGCGGTGGTGATCGTTCTTGCCTTTGGTTTTGAGGTGCAGCGTCAGCCCCATGGTGTAGGAGAGCGAACGGAAAAAGTGTTCCACCATTTCGGTGCTGAGATCGCCCACGCGCTGGTAGGTGAAGTCGGCTTTATATTCCAGGTGCGGACGCCCGGAGATATCCATCGCGCAGCGTGCCAGGCACTCGTCCATCGGCAGGACAAAGCCAAAACGGTTGATGCCGCGTTTGTCACCCAGCGCCAGCTTCAGCGCTTCGCCCAGCGCCAGACCGGTGTCTTCAACGGTGTGGTGATCGTCAATATACAGGTCGCCTTTAACGGTAATTTCCATGCGGAAGCCGCCGTGCGTGGCAATCTGGTCCAGCATGTGGTCGAAGAAGCCGACGCCAGTGTGGATCTTGCTGCCGCCTTCGCGGTCCAGCCAGACCTTCACGTCAATCTGCGTCTCTTTGGTGATGCGCTCAACGTGCGAGTAGCGGTCACGTTTGGTTAGCTGCTCGCCAATCATCGCCCAGCTCAGGTTGTCGCGGTTGTAGCGCAGGCCCGAAATCCCCATGTTTTCGGCAAGCGTAATATCGGTAACACGATCGCCAATGACATAGCTGTTGGCTTTATCCAGCACCTCTTCTGCCAGGTAGCGCTCAACCAGTTTCACCTTCGGCTTACGGCAGTCGCACTCATCGGCGGGAAGATGAGGGCAAATCAGCACTTCATCAAACGCCACGCCCTGCGAGGTGAGGATCTGCATCATCAGGTTATGCGGACCATCAAAGTCGGCCTGCGGGAAACTGTCCGTCCCCAGGCCGTCCTGGTTGGTGATCATCACCAGCTTAAAACCGGCCTTCTGCAGCTTAAGCAACACCGGGATCACGTCGGGTTCAAAGGCCAGTTTGTCGAAACGATCGACCTGAAAATCGGTTGGTGGCTCCGAAATAATGGTGCCGTCACGATCGATAAAGAGGGTCTTCTGACTCATACTTTCTCCGCTTTCAGGGCGTCAATGACGCGCTGGCTCTCTGCACGGGTGCCTACGGTAATCCGCAAACAGCCGCTTAAGGATGGTTGTTTATTTTGGTCTCGTAAGATAATGCCCTGATCCCACAAAGATTTAAATATGGCGCTGGACGCGGTGAAGCGTACCAGTATGTAGTTGGTTTCAGAGTCAAACACCTGTTCAACGCAAGGGATCTCTTTCAGGGCGCTGACCAGGTACTGGCGTTCCACCAGAATCTGCGCCACGCGCTCGCGCATCGCGTTGATACCCTGCGGAGCCAGTGCCTGGGCGGCAATATCGGCGACTGGCGTCGAGAGCGGGTAGGGGGCGATCACTTTCAGCAGCAGGTTGATAACTTCTTTATTGGCCAGCGTAAACCCACAGCGCAGGCCCGCGAGGGCGAAGGCTTTGGACAACGTGCGCAGCACCACCAGATGCGGATACTCCTCAAGCCAGCCTGCCAGCGTCGCTTGCGGGCAGAACTCAATATAGGCCTCATCAGCAACCACCAGCGCTTTGCCGCGGGTCATTTCCAGCAGTGTACGGATATCCTGCGGATTGATAATTTGTCCTGTCGGGTTGTTTGGGCTACAAACAAACACCACTTTCACACCGTCAAGATTATCGGCAATGCCCTGCAGATCGAGCTGCCAGTCGTCCAGCGCCTGCACGTTACGACACGCCACGCCGAAGGTTTCGGCGCTAACGCTGTACATCCCGTAAGTGGGCTGGCAGTACATCACCGCATCTTTGCCAGGCTCGCAGAAGGCGCGGATCAGCAGTTCAATGCCTTCATCCGCGCCACGGCTAACTAACACCTGCTCAGGCTTTACACCCGCGTATTGCGCGTAGTTTTCAATAACCGCTTTTGGCTGACACTCCGGGTAGCGGTTCAGCGTTTGCTGCGATAACTCAAAGGCGACCGCCGTCGGGAATTCGTTGGCGTTCAGCCAGACATCACCGTTACCGCCCAGGCGGCGGGCAGACTGATAGGGCGTCAGTCGACGGACATTCTCACGCGCTAATTCTTCAATGTTCATGCTTGCTCCTTCAGGGCTGCCACGCGCAGCGTCACGGCGTTTTTGTGGGCGGTCAGGCGCTCGGCAGCGGCCAGGGTTTCAATGGTGGAAGCCAGTGATGCAAACCCTTCACGAGAAAGCTCCTGCACGGTCATACGCTTCTGGAAATCCGCCAGCCCGAGGCTTGAGCAGGTTGAGGTGTAGCCATACGTCGGCAGGACGTGGTTGGTGCCGGAGGCGTAATCACCCGCCGATTCCGGTGACCAGTCACCGAGGAAAACCGAGCCTGCGCTGGTGATGCTGTCGACCAGATCGCGCGCGCTGCGGGTCTGAATGATCAGGTGCTCCGGGCCGTACTGGTTGGAGATGGCAATGCACTGGTCGAGATCGCGGGCCACAATCAGGCGGCTGGAAGAGAGAGCCTGACGTGCCGTTTCAGCACGCGGCAGATCGGCCAACTGACGCTCAACGGCTTCACCTACGCGTTTCGCCATGTCCGCATCCGGCGTCAGCAAAATGACCTGTGAGTCCGGGCCATGTTCCGCCTGAGATAACAAGTCAGATGCCACGAAGTCCGGTGTGGCACCGCTGTCGGCAATTACCAGCACTTCAGACGGTCCGGCAGGCATATCGATGGCCGCACCATCCAGACGCTGGCTGACCTGACGCTTGGCCTCGGTTACATACGCATTGCCTGGCCCGAAAATTTTGTCTACTTTCGGAATGGATTCGGTGCCAAACGCCAGGGCAGAGATGGCCTGCGCACCGCCCACTTTGTATACCGCCTGTACGCCACAGAGCTTAGCGGCATACAGAATTTCATCGGCAATCGGCGGTGGGGAGCAAAGCACCACTTTCTGGCACCCGGCGATACGCGCTGGTGTCGCCAGCATTAATACGGTGGAAAACAGCGGAGCTGAGCCGCCGGGGATATAAAGCCCCACGGACGCGACCGGACGGGTTACCTGCTGGCAGCGAACGCCTGGCAAGGTTTCCACATCAACGGTCTGCAATTTCTGCGCGGTGTGGAAGGTATCGATATTTTTCACCGCCACGGCCATCGCCTGTTTGATGTCATCTCCCAGACGATTGCTGGCATCAATGATTTCCTGTTCGGTAACCTGTAATGCGCCGACGTCCGTCTTATCAAATTTTGCACTGTATTCACGCAGCGCATCGTCGCCACGGGCTTTGACGTTATTGAGGATCTCAGCCACGGTACGGGTGATGCTTTCAGATGCGGAAATCGCCGGGCGCATCAGTAATTCACTTTGCTGCTCTTCAATACAGCTATTCCAGTCGATGATGGTATTAAAGCTCATAATCGTCTTCCTTTTTTGCCGGATGGCTGGTTGTTTATCCGGCCTGCGGGTCTTGTAGGCCCGGTAAGCGAAGCGCCACCGGACAGCATACGTGGAATTACTCCATCATCTTCTCAATCGGCAGCACCAGAATGGAGCTTGCCCCCAGCGCCTTCAGTTTTTCCATGGTTTCCCAGAACAGGGTTTCGCTGCTCACCATGTGCATCGCCACGCGCTGCTGATCGCCCGCCAGCGGCAGAATGGTTGGACGCTCAGCACCTGGCAGCAGGGCAATCACTTCATCCAGACGTTCGGTTGGCGCATGCATCATGATGTATTTGGATTCACGTGCCTGAATTACCCCCTGAATACGGGTCAGCAGCTTGTCGATGAGTTGCTGTTTTGCATCGGCCATTTCGCCGTCGCGCTGGATCAGGCAGGCTTTGGAGCGATAGATGACTTCCACTTCGCGCAAACCGTTTGCTTCAAGAGTCGCACCGGTAGAGACGAGGTCACAGATGGCATCGGCCAGACCCGCGCGTGGAGCCACTTCAACGGAGCCGTTCAGCAGGCAGGATTTAAACTGTACGCCTTTTTGATCCAGGTAGCGCTTCAACAGGTGCGGGTAAGAGGTGGCAATGCGCTTGCCGTTCAGCGCTGCCGGGCCGTCCCAGGCTTCATCAGCCGGCGTTGCCAGCGACAAGCGGCAACCGCCAAAGTCCAGACGACGCAGGGTAAAATAGCGAGGATCTTCGCCCTGGGCGCGGCGGGTCAGAAGCTCTTCCTCCAGTACGTTTTCGCCGATGATCCCCAGATCCACCACGCCGTCCATCACCAGGCCCGGAATGTCGTCATCACGTACGCGCAGAATGTCGATGGGCATATTTTCAGCAAGGGCAATCAGGCGCTGGGTATGCAGGTTGATTTTAATCCCGCAGCGGGCCAGCAGTTCGCGTGAATCGTCACTTAAACGGCCTGATTTCTGAATAGCTATGCGTAAACGTGAGTTATCTAACATTCTTTATTCCTCGTTAACCTGTTTTAACCTGTCTGAATGCGGTCCAAAAAAAAGCCCCCGGAAGATGATCTTCCGGGGGCTTTCTCATGCGTTCATGCACCACTGGAAGATCCAAACGTCTTCCAGCACACATCGCCTGAAAGACTAGTCAGGATGATGGTGATGATGGTGTTTAAATTGAACGCGTGTCATATAAATTCTCGATGAATGCTTATTCATTTGATGTCTTTTAACCTAAACCACTTGCACCGCAGAAAGCAAGGGCTTTTTTTAATCATTAATTCATTTCATATTGATTCTATGAATTGAGTGTTCGCCAGTGCTGGCGTAGCCTTAATAAAAACGTGTGTAAGCCTGGAGAATTCGCATGAAAAAGGTCGCGATTGTCGGTTTAGGGTGGTTAGGAATGCCGCTGGCGATGTCATTAGCCGCGAAAGGCTGGCAGGTGACCGGGAGTAAAACCACGGCGGACGGGGTGGAAGCCGCGCGGATGTGCGGTATTGACGGTATTCAGTTGCGTCTTGAGCCAGAGCTTGTCTGCGATGCCGACGAGCTGGACGAATTAATGAACGTTGACGCGCTGATCATCACCTTACCGGCGCGGCGCAGCGGGCCGGGTGAGTCGTTCTATCTGCAGGCCGTGCAGGAGATTGTCGATAGCGCGCTGGCGCACCATATTCCGCGCATTATTTTTACCAGCTCAACATCGGTCTATGGTGATGTTGAGGGAACGGTGAAGGAAAATAGTGAACGGCACCCGATCACCGCAAGCGGCCGGGTGCTGAAAGAGCTGGAGGACTGGCTGCATAATCTGCCGGGAACCCAGGTAGATATTTTGCGTCTGGCAGGGCTGGTAGGGCCGGGGCGTCATCCCGGCCGTTTCTTTGCCGGTAAATCGGCTCCGGACGGACAACATGGCGTCAATCTTGTGCATCTTGAAGACGTTATCGGCGCAATTGAGCTGCTATTACAGGCTCCGAAAGGAGGGCACATCTATAATATATGTGCGCCTTCTCATCCGGCGCGTAGTACCTTTTACCCTCTGATGGCGCGCCAGCTTGGGCTGGCTCCGCCGGTATTTGGTGACGCGCAGGGTGAAAGCAAAGGCAAAATCATTGATGGTAATCGTATTTGCCATGAACTGGGATTTGAGTATCAGTATCCCGATCCGCTGGTCATGCCCATGGAATAGTGTCATAGCGGAGGACGATTGCGCACCGTAAGGGGGCGAACATGAAACCGCTGCTGGATGTTCTTGTTATTCTTGATGCGCTGGAAAAAGAGGGGAGCTTTGCTGCGGCGTCGGCGAAGCTCTATAAAACGCCCTCGGCGCTGAGTTATACCGTTCATAAACTGGAAAGCGATCTTAATATCCAAATCCTCGATCGCTCCGGGCATCGCGCACGTTTTACCCGTACCGGGCAGATGTTGCTGGAAAAAGGGCGCGACGTTCTTCACACCGTTCGCGAGCTTGAAAAGCAGGCCGTGAAACTCCATCAGGGCTGGGAAAATGAGCTGGTAATTGGCGTCGATGATACGTTTCCCTTCTCGCTGTTGACCCCGCTTATTGAGGCTTTCTATCAGCGCCATAGCGTGACGCGGCTGATTTTTATTAATGGTGTGCTGGGTGGTTCATGGGATGCCTTAACGCAGGGACGGGCAGATATTATCGTGGGGGCATTGCGGGAGCCGCCCCCATTGAGTGAATTTGGTTTTGCCCGTTTGGGCGTGCTTGAGCAGATCTTTGCTGTCGCCCCACATCATCCTTTAGCAAACGAGCCGGAACCGCTTAATCGCCGGGTTATTAAGGGATTTCGCGCTATCGTCGTGGGTGACAGTTCTCGCCCGGAATGCGCCATCTCCTCGCAACTGCTGGATGAACAGGAAGCTATCACCGTTTTCGATTTCAAAACTAAGCTGGAGCTGCAAATAAGCGGGCTGGGCTGCGGTTATCTTCCCCGTTATTTAGCGCAACGGTTTATTGAAAGCGGAGCGCTGGTTGAGAAACAGGTTATGGCGCAAAGCAGTAATGAATCGGTATGGGTGGGCTGGAATGAACAAACCGCTGGCCTCGCCAGCGCCTGGTGGCGGGATGAGATTTTAGCAAATAGTGCTATCGCTGCCGTTTACACACAGGCTGATATTGGTAAATCAAACGGTTAGTGAAAATAATTTATTGATGAGTTTCTCAATCTATTGCCTTTTGTATCCAAAGTGGGGCAAAATGCCGCCGCTGCAAACAAATGAATAATCGACGATATAAAAGGCGTCGGTTATTTTTTTTTGCATGTACGAAACGAAACTAAAAACCAAGAGGCCGGGCTTCGTACCGGATAGATATTTACTAAAATCCGACAGTTGTTGTCGCTGAGGAATAAAGAAATGGGGCAATTTTTCGCTTACGTGGCGGTTATCACCGTAAAGGAGAATAACTATGTCGCATAACGCAACTCCAAACACCTCTCGCGTGGAATTACGTAAAACGCTTACGTTGATTCCGGTTGTTATGATGGGCCTGGCCTATATGCAACCAATGACGCTGTTCGATACATTCGGTATCGTATCAGGCCTTACTGACGGTCACGTTGCGACGGCATATGCCTTTGCGCTGGTCGCCATTCTCTTTACGGCGCTGAGCTACGGTAAACTGGTTCGCCGTTTCCCGTCTGCAGGCTCTGCCTACACCTATGCTCAGAAATCCATTAGCCCGGCGGTTGGCTTTATGGTGGGCTGGTCATCTCTGCTGGACTACCTGTTCATGCCGATGATCAACATTCTGCTGGCAAAAATTTACTTCGAAGCGCTGGTGCCTTCCGTGCCGTCGTGGATCTTCGTTGTGGCGCTGGTGGCCTTTATGACCATCTCTAACCTGCGCAGCATCAAGACCGTGGCTAACTTCAACACCCTGATTGTTATTCTGCAGATGGGTATCGTTGCGGTTATCGTGGGTCTGATCATTTATGGCGTATCCCACGGTGAAGGCGCTGGCACGCTGACCAGCACCCGTCCGTTCTGGTCTGAGGGTGCACACGTGGTGCCGATGATCACCGGGGCAACCATTCTGTGCTTCTCGTTCCTGGGCTTCGACGGTATCTCTTCTCTGTCTGAAGAGACCAAAGACGCGGAGCGCGTGATCCCGAAAGCGATTTTCCTGACGGCGTTGATTGGCGGCCTGATCTTCATCGGTGCGTCTTATTTCCTGCAGCTGTATTTCCCGGACATCTCCCGCTTCAAAGATCCGGACGCGTCACAGCCTGAAATCATGCTGTACGTGGCAGGTAAAACCTTCCAGTGGGGCGTGCTGATCTTCTCAAGCGTAACCGTTCTGGCCTCTGGTATGGCGGCGCATGCCGGCGTTTCTCGCCTGATGTACGTGATGGGCCGCGACGGTGTGTTCCCGACCCGTTTCTTCGGTTACGTTCATCCGAAATGGCGTACTCCGGCATGGAACGTACTGCTGGTTGGCGCAATTGCACTGCTGGCGATTAAATTCGACCTGGTAACCGCAACCGCGCTGATTAACTTTGGTGCGCTGGTGGCGTTCACCTTCGTTAACCTCTCCGTGATCTCTCAGTTCTGGATCCGTGAGAAGCGCAACAAAACGCTGAAAGACCACTTTAACTACCTGGTTCTGCCGGTGTGTGGTGCGCTTACCGTTGGTGCGCTGTGGATTAACCTGGAAGAAAGCTCTATGGTTCTGGGGCTGATTTGGGGCGCTATCGGTCTGATTTACCTGGCCTGCGTTACCAAAAGTTTCCGCAACCCAGTGCCTCAGTACGAAGACGTTGCGTAATATTATGTCGGGCGGCGGCTACGCCTTACCCGGCCTACAAACCCGCAGGCACGCGTAAAAGCGCAGCGCCACCGGGCAAAAAAAAGCCGGAGACATCGCCTCCGGCTTTTTTGTACCCATCATTCAAACAATCTCTTGCGCGTACTGGAACAGCGCTTTCAGCAGTGCCTGCTTCTCTGCATCCCCTTCATACTGGCTATAAAGCATCTCCAGCTCTTGGGCATAAGCGTGCAGGAATTCCGGCGTAAAGACGTTACGGCGATGCTGCAGCCAACGTTCCTGCTCCACTTCATCCAGCGTGCCGGGATAGTTTCGCGCACGATAATTAAACATCAGTTTCTCGATGCGCTTGTCAGCAAAGGTAATATCCAGCGCCGGTAAATTGCGCGGGTCGGTTTGCAAAACAATCTTCATGGCGGCACGGTCAGCATCGCTAAAGAAGCCGTTATAGAGCTGCGCATCGACATTTTCAGACGGTACAAACGGCTCCGCTTCAGCAAAGATCGCCACGACTTTTTCACGCACCTGAGGGTTGTCACGCAGGATTTTGAGGTTATCCAGGCAATGCTGGCGGTTTATGCCCAGTCTGTCGGCATCCTCCGGACGCAGCGTATTGGCTTGCGCCAGCACCGGGCATTTATTGATATGAACCAGTTTTACCGGTACTGCAGGCAGGTCACCCAGTTCATTTTTCGGCGTATAGAGCCGCTCACGCAGGGTATCGCTGTCAAGTTCCAGCAGCGGTGAGATATCACCGGCCAAATCCACCATGATGACGGCATTCCGGTTGTCAGGATGCCAGGCCAGAGGAGCGACCCAGCTTGTATTTCCCCGCCATGCGCCGAACATGCCGGAAATATGCACCAGCGGTTTCATTTGCGGGACATCAATCAGGGTGATGAGTTTATGTTTGCTGCGGTGGCTCAGCAGATAGTCGAACAGACGCGGTTGCGCGCGTTTCACCAGTTTCGCCATTGCGATGGTGGCGTAGACGTCGGCCATTGCGTCGTGGGCATTACTGTGCTCAATGCCATTAGCGCGTGTCAGGTGTTCCAGCCGGAAACTCGTTAACCCTTCGTCATTTTCCGGCCAGGTGATCCCCTCCGGGCGCAGGGCATAGCACGCGCGCATGATGTCGAGTAAATCCCAGCGCGAATTGCGGTTCTGCCAGCTCCAGGCATAGGGATCGTAGAAGTTGCGGTAGAAGATATTGCGCGTCACTTCATCATCAAAGCGGATGTTGTTGTAGCCCACCACGCAGGTATCAGGCACGGTAAACAGGTCGTGGATACGGCGGGCGAACTCGGCCTCGTTTACGCCTTTGTCACGCGCTTCCTGAGGCGTAATACCCGTGACCAACACCGCGCCTGGCTGTGGCAGGTAGTCATCGGCGGGCTTGCAGTAAAAGACTTCTGGCTCGCCAATAATATTGAAATCATCGTCAGTGCGAATGGCGGCAAACTGCGCAGGGCGATCCAACGCCGGATGGGTGCCAAAGGTTTCGTAATCGTGGAATAAAAAAGTGGGGCGCGCGGCAGAGTCAGACACCAGTAATACCATCCTGTTAAAAAATGACATTGCTATGGTAAACGATCGTGATGCACAGACCGAATAAAAAGCGCCTTTATCAATGAAATTTGCGAGCTGACTTCAGGGGAAAACATGCCTCCTGTCACATTTTTTTGCAATTAAGGCAGGTAAGGACATCAGAACTCCCGTAAAAAGGTCAACGATTTTTAATGACCTGAGGATATACCGTTGAAACGCCGTCTGTTTATTGCTGTTTCTTTACTCGCTTCGAGTATTTCATCTGCGCTGGCTGCCGAACCGCTGGATTTTTCACCGCAGCCTCCGGCCATCCAGGCTGGCTCCTGGGTACTGATGGATTACACCACGGGTCAAATCTTAACGGCGGGCAACGAACATCAACAGCGCAACCCGGCAAGCCTGACCAAGCTGATGACTGGCTACGTCGTCGATCGCGCTATTGATAGCTATCGCATTAGTCCTGATGACATTGTTACCGTAGGCCGCGATGCATGGGCAAAAGGTAATCCGGTATTTGACGGTTCATCGTTGATGTTCCTGAAAGAGGGCGATCGCGTCTCCGTGCGTGACCTGAGCCGTGGCCTGATTGTTGATTCCGGCAACGACGCCTGCGTGGCGCTGGCTGACCATGTGGCCGGAGGGCAGCCACAATTCGTGAACATGATGAACGACTATGTGCAAAAACTGCACCTGCGCGACACTCATTTTGAAACCGTGCATGGCCTGGATGCACCGGGGCAACACAGTTCTGCCTATGACCTGGCGGTACTTTCACGCGCGATCATTCACGGTGAGCCTGAGTTCTACCATATGTACAGCGAAAAAAGCCTTACATGGAACGGCATCACCCAGCAAAACCGCAACGGCCTGCTATGGGATAAAACCATGAACGTTGACGGGTTAAAAACAGGCCATACCTCAGGTGCCGGTTTTAACCTTATCGCCTCAGCGGTAGACGGCCAGCGTCGTTTGATTGCCGTGGTTATGGGCGCGGATAGCCCGAAAGGCCGGGAAGAGCAGGCTCGCAAACTACTGCACTGGGGGCAACAGAATTTCGATACCGTGCAAATTCTGCATAATGGCAAAAAAGTGGGCACCGAGCGCATCTGGTACGGCGATAAAGAGCAGGTGAAATTAGGCACCGATCAGGATTTCTGGCTGGCCTTACCGAAGGCGGAAGTGCCCAATATCAAAGCAAAATACGTCCTGGATAAAAAAGAGCTGGACGCACCGATTGCCGCGCATCAGCGCGTCGGGGAGATCCAGCTATTTGACCGCGACAAAGTCGTTGCGCACTGGCCGCTGGTGACGCTGGAAAGCGTTGATAAAGGTGGATTTTTCTCACGGATGGGTGATTACCTGCATCATAAACTCTGACGCTGCAGATGAGCCGCGACGAGCAGACTGGCAGGGTTGCGAGTCTGCTCGCATAATAAACATTCCTTGTTTGCTGAACAGCGAAAATCTGCTTTATAGTGTATAAATACACAGTAATAAACGGAGGCAGCATGGACTACAGCATCAGACAGCAACAGAAACGTAAGATCGCGGGTTTTCACCTTGTCGGACCGTGGGAAAACACGGTCAAACAAGGCTTCGAACAGCTGGTCATGTGGGTTGATGGTCGTCATATTCAACCTCTGGAGTGGGTTGCGGTTTATTACGATAATCCCGATGAGGTTCCGGCAGAAAAATTACGCTGTGATACAGCCGTCACGGTGCCTGATGATTTTGTCATCCCTGAAAACAGTGAAGGGGTGATGCTCACTGAAATCGCTGCGGGGGATTATGCCGTGGCAACGGCGCGTGTCGAAAACCACGACTTTGCCACACCCTGGTATCAGTTTTTTAATTCCCTTCTTGAAGACACACACTATCAAATCGCGCCAAAGCCCTGTTTTGAACGCTACCTGAACGACGGTAATGCGGATGGCTACTGGGATATCGAAATGTTTGTGCCGGTTGAGCACAAAGCGGGTTAGGCCTGGAAATAACAGGGTTTTTCAACCGGGTGTGATCCACCCGGCTGAAAACACAGTACAATTGTGGTTTGCCGTGTAGCTGGAGAGCGGGTGTGCGTCCCGACAAATCATTAACGCCTTTTGAAATCCGGTTGTATAAACATTACCGCGTGGTACATGGATGCCGTATCGCGCTGGCGTTTATTCTGACTTTTGTTCTGGTCCGTTTGCTGGATGTCCCTGAAGGAACATGGCCGCTGATCACGCTGGTGGTCATCATGGGGCCCATCTCATTTTGGGGAAATGTTGTCCCGCGTGCTTTTGAGCGTATAGGCGGCACTGTCCTCGGTTCAGTGCTGGGGCTTATCGCCCTGAAACTCGAACTGATCTCATTCCCGGTCATGCTGTTGTGGTGCGCAGCGGCGATGTTCCTCTGCGGCTGGTTGGCGTTGGGCAAAAAACCGTATCAGGCCTTACTGATTGGTATCACGCTTTCTGTTGTTGTTGGTGCTCCGGCAGGAGACATGACGACCGCGCTATGGCGAAGCGGGGATGTTATCCTCGGCTCGCTGCTGGCAATGCTGTTTACCGGCATCTGGCCCCAGCGCGCGTTCCTGCACTGGCGTATTCAGATGGCAAACTATGTCACAGCGTTTAATCGGGTCTACCAGGCGGGGTTTTCGCCAAACCTGGTCGAACGGCCGCGGCTGGAAAAACATCTGCAAAAAATCCTCAGTGATGTGGTTAAGATGCGCGGTCTAATCACGCCGGCCAGCAAAGAGACCCACATCCAGAAAGCCATTTTCGAAGCGATTCAGACTGTGAGCCGTAATCTGGTTTGTATGCTGGAGTTGCAAATCAATGCTCACTGGGCATCCCGTTCCAGCCATCTCTTAATGCTTAACGCGCATACGCTGAAAGAGACGCAGCAGATGACGCAGCAAACGCTGCTAACCATTGCCCACGCGCTGTATGAAGGCAACCCACAGCCAATCCTGGCGAACAGTGAACGTCTGAATGAAATCGTCGCCGAGCTGAAACAACTGATTAACGAGCGGCAGGGCGATAACGTGGCAGAAACGCCGATTCATGGTTATGTCTGGTTGAGCATGGAGCTGGCGCGACAGCTAGAGCTGTTGTCGCATCTGATCTGCCGGGCGCTGCGCAAATAAAAAGCAGCTATTGCCATATGTGACGCCTGCTGCTTCGATTCAGCAGCAATTGGGGTTATGATAGCTTTAAACGATATACTCATTGTCATTCGCGGCCGCTGTCAGTAAGGTTACTGTTACAACGGTTGCTTTAACGAATCCGAATCTCACATTATCAGGGGTGTAAAAATGGAAACTACCAAGCCTTCGTTCCAGGATGTTCTGGAATTCGTCCGCCTGTTCCGCCGCAAAAACAAACTGCAGCGTGAAATCCAGGACGTTGAGAAGAAGATCCGTGACAACCAAAAACGTGTTCTGCTGCTGGACAACCTGAGCGACTACATCAAGCCAGGCATGAGCGTTGAGGCTATCCAGGGCATCATCGCCAGCATGAAAAGCGATTACGAAGACCGTGTTGACGACTACATCATCAAGAATGCTGAGCTGTCCAAAGAGCGTCGCGACATCTCCAAAAAGCTGAAAGTGATGGGCGAAATCAAAAACGCTGAAGTAAAAGGCGAATAATCGCGTAGCATTGTGAAAAAGGCTCCCTGATGACAGGGAGCCTTTTTTATATCTGCAGGTGGCAGAAAAGCAAAAAGCCTGCTTTAAAAGCAGGCTTTTCAAATTTGGCTCCTCTGACTGGACTCGAACCAGTGACATACGGATTAACAGTCCGCCGTTCTACCGACTGAACTACAGAGGAATCGTTGTGGAGGCTTATCTTAGCGGCGAAAAAAGTTTTGTCAAACCCGATCTTTGGGAATCGCGGCTGTTTGCTGTTTCTGTCGACAGTTTGTTGTAAAACCAAACATATTTTATGGAAAATACTTTGCAGGATGGGCATTTCTACCCCATCATTTGAAATGGAGTTTCAACTTTCTCGCTAAGGTCCATTTTGAACGTCACAGCCCCCCTACGCCAGGCGATTATGCGCACTCCCTGGTATGCAAAACGTAAAAGCTATCGTGTTTTGTTCTGGCGTGAAATCACCCCCCTTGCTGTACCTATTTTCCTGGAGAACACCTGCGTCCTGTTGATGGGTGTACTGAGCACGTTTCTGGTGAGCTGGCTCGGGAAGGAGGCGATGGCAGGTGTCGGCCTGGCGGACAGCTTTAATATGGTGGTGATGTCTTTCTTTGCCGCTATCGATCTCGGGACGACCGTTGTCGTCGCATTCAGTCTGGGCAAGCTCGACCCGAAACGCGCACGCGAAGCAGCCCGGCAGTCGCTGATGATCATGACCCTTTTTTCGATCGTGCTGGCGGCTGTGATTCATTACTACGGCAAAGAAATTATCGACATCGTCGCGGGCGAAGCGACAAATGACGTTAAAGATCTCGCGCTAACCTATCTGGAAATGACGGTCATTAGCTATCCGGCAGCCGCTATCGCTTTAATTGGCAGCGGGGCACTGCGTGGTGCAGGAAATACCAAAATCCCGCTGCTGATCAACGGCGGGATGAACATCCTGAATATTATTATCAGCAGCGTTTTGATCTATGGTGTTTTTTCCTGGGACGGCCTGGGTTTTGTGGGAGCCGGGCTTGGGCTGACCATTTCGCGCTACATCGGTGCGGCGGCAATCGTAGGCGTACTGATGACCGGCATCACACCATCCCTGCGCCTCACATTGAAAAGTTATTTCCGTCCACTCAATTTTGCCATTATCTGGGAAGTGATGGGGATTGGTATTCCGGCAAGTATTGAATCGGTGCTGTTTAATGGAGGGAAGCTGCTGACGCAAATGTTTGTTGCCGGTATGGGAACCGACGTTATCGCCGGTAATTTTATTGCCTTCTCCATCGCCTCTTTGATTAACCTGCCAGGTAACGCGCTTGGATCTGCATCCACCATCATCACCGGCAAACGTCTCGGGAAAGGGCAGATAGGGCAGGCGGAGCGACAACTGCGTCATGTTTTCTGGTTATCGACCATCGGGCTAACGGCGATAGCCTGGGGAACGGCCCCCTTTGCCGGACTGATGGCATCGTTTTATACCCATGAGAATGACGTAAAAGAAGTCGTTAAAATTCTGATTTGGCTGAACGCCGCGTTTATGCCGATCTGGGCGGCGTCCTGGGTTCTGCCCGCCGGGCTGAAAGGGGCACGTGATGCCCGTTTTGCGATGTGGGTATCAATGCTCGGTATGTGGGGCTGTCGCGTGGTTGCGGGCTATACGCTGGGGATCATGCTGGGAATGGGGGTTGTGGGCGTCTGGCTGGGGATGTTCCTTGACTGGGCAGTGCGCGGTGCGCTGTTCTACTGGCGAATGGTGAGCGGACGCTGGTTATGGAAATACCCGCGCATAAAACCCGAACCTGTTGCCGCTGAAACGCCAGAATGCCTGACAAATGCACGAAGTGGAGAATAAATCGGCAAACGATCAGAAATCTGCATTCTGCCTTTGACATCATGGGTGAGCATCGATAATATGCGCCCCGTTCACACGATTCCTCTGTAGTTCAGTCGGTAGAACGGCGGACTGTTAATCCGTATGTCACTGGTTCGAGTCCAGTCAGAGGAGCCAAATTTGAAAAGCCTGCTTTTAAAGCAGGCTTTTTGCTTTTCTGCGCCAGAGATTACCGGCTCACACGAATCGGCGCGGTCGCTTCAAACAGCCACGGACGCGCATCACTATCCACCAGTGGCGACAGCGCCTCACGTACTTTCTGGTGATACTCATCCAGCCACTGTTTTTCCTGCTCGTTTAACAGGTGTAGCTCAGCCTGGCTTAGATCAATTGGGATCAGCGTCAGCGATGCAAACGCGCAAAATCCCGGACGGCTTTCCACGATTTCCACCTGGTTTTCAATGCGAATGCCGTGACTTCCGGCCAGATAATACCCCGGCTCAATGGTCATAATATTGCCTGCCATCAGCGGCCACGGGTTGACCTTTTTCGCAAAACGGTGCGGATTTTCGTGGATCAGGAGTTGATGTCCCACGCCATGCCCGGTGCCATGATCGTAATCCAGCCCCATCTCCCACAACGGGCGGCGCGCAAAGGCGTCGAGCTGATGTCCCTGGCTGCCGGACGGGAACTGCAGCGTAATCAGAGACAAAAAGCCCCGTAATACCGCGGTGTAGTGTAAGCGCTGCTGCGGGTCGACCTTGCCCCACGCCAGCGTGCGCGTCGCATCGGTGGTGCCGTTGTGGTACTGACCGCCGGAATCATTGAGATAAAAATGATCGTGACCGAGGGTTTTATTGCTGGCTTCGCTTGAGTGGTAATGGCACATCGCCGCATTGCTGGAAGATGCGGAAATTGTCGCAAAACTCTGCTCAATAAAGCCCGGTTGCTGCTGACGGAAAGCCAGCTGCTTTGCCTGTACTTCAAGCTCCGTCAGGGGCTGCCCAGCGGCCTGCCGCTTAGGCACCTCGCGGCTCAGCCAGGCGAGGAAATTGACCCACGCAGCACCGTCCTGATGATGGCACTCACGATATCCCGCCAGCTCCACTGGGTTTTTATGGGCTTTCATCAACGTGATGGGATCGGTCTGCCAGATAATTTCCCCGTCGGGTTCAATGGCAAAGCGCAACGCTACCGGGGCGGAATCGGCGTCGACCATTACCCGCTTACCCTTTGCAAGCTGCTGACAGCGTCCGATAAAGGCATCCTGCGGCGCAATCGTGACAGTATGTCGAAACGAATCCGGTAAATTGCTCAGCTTGTTGTCGTTAACAAACCACTCGACGTGCCCGTCGCGGCCAAGCAGCGCAAATGAGAGCGGGACCGGGCTGGTAGAGATATCTGAGCCGCGCACGTTCAGCAGCCAGGCGATATTGTCCGGCTGGGTGATGGCCAGGTAGTCGGCCGCTTTCCCGGCCAGGATTTCAGCCACGCGTTGACGCTTGTCGGCACTGCCTTCGCCGCTGATATCGTCTGGCATTTCACGGATAAGCCCCGCTGGTGCGGCAGGGCGGTCAGTCCAGAGCGTATCAAATGGCGACAGGTCCAGCGGCACCAGCTCGCACGGTGTGGCTGAAAGCTGCGTGAATTCTGCGTTGGTCATCAACAGCGCTTCAAAGCCAATCCGCATTCCTGCTTCCGCATTTTTCAACAGCCACTCGGCCAGCGGTTCGTTATGCAGATGATGAATTGCAATGTCATCCATGTTGACCTGTACGCGAGCCTGAACCTGATAGCGACCATCGACGAATAACAGGGCTTTGTCTTTCAGCACCAGCGCCAGCCCGGCAGAACCGTCGAAGCCGGTCAGCCAGGCCAGTTTTTCGTCGTACGGTGCACAGTATTCGCTTTGCCAGGCGTCCGAGCGCGGGACGATCATTCCGTCGAGGTTGTTTTCCTGTAGCCACTGACGCAGGGCGGATAACGGTGATGTGGTATGCATAACTTTTCCTTACTGATATCAGCGGAATGGCGGTTCGTTGAAGGTGCGCAGCTTGCGGGAGTGCAGCTTGTCGCCTTCTGCCCGAAGTAAATCAATGGCACGAATACCGATTTGCAAGTGCTCAGAAATAGCGCCTTCGTAGAAACGGTTAGCCTGACCTGGCAACTTAATTTCGCCGTGCAGCGGCTTATCGGAAACGCACAGCAGCGTGCCGTAAGGGACGCGGAAACGGTAACCCTGTGCGGCAATAGTGGCGCTTTCCATATCGATGGCCACCGCGCGGCTCAGGTTGAAGCGCAGCGCCGAGGCGGAGTAGCGTAACTCCCAGTTACGGTCATCGGTGGTCACGACGGTGCCTGTGCGCAGGCGTTGTTTAACCTCTTCCCCTGGCATTCCGCTCACCTCTTTCGTGGCGTCATACAGCGCACGCTGCACTTCTGCGATGCTTGGGATCGGGATATCCGGTGGAAGCACTGCGTCCAGCACATGATCGTCACGCAGATAAGCGTGAGCCAGCACGTAGTCGCCAATCAGCTGGCTTTCACGCAGGCCGCCGCAGTGACCAATCATCAGCCAGACGTCCGGACGCAGCACTGCGAGGTGGTCGCAGATGGTTTTGGCGTTCGACGGACCTACACCGATGTTGATCAGCGTGATCCCCTGACCATCGGCAGTGATCAAGTGCCAGGCGGGCATTTGATGTTTCTTCCAGGCCAGATCGGAAATGGCCTGCTCGGGGGCTTCGGTTTCAGCGGTGATCCAGATCCCACCCGCGCACGAGAGCGCAATGTACGGGCTGTCCGGGTCAAGAATTTGGCTACAGCCCCAGCGGACAAACTCGTCAACATAGCGGGTGTAGTTGGTGAACAGCACGAAAGGCTGGAAGTGTTCGGCTGGCGTACCGGTGTAATGACGCAGGCGTGCCAGCGAAAAATCCACACGGCGGGCATCAAAGTGCGACAGCGGCGAGAATTCCGCCGGATGATAAATACCATCCGCAGTCTCATCGCCAATCTGCGAAAGCTCGGTGGTTGGGAAATGACGCGTCAGCCCCGCGCTCATGGAGCGGTCGAGCGTCAGCGCAGAGCCGTCGATCACGTACGGATACGGGATCTCATGCAGCGAAGGCTCAACGGAAATATGTGCGCCGTAATCCTGATAAAGCAGCGTGAGTTGTTCTTCAAGGTAAGGCCGGAAAAGTGCCGGACGGGTGACGGTGGTGCTGTAACAGCCGGAGTGGGTAAAGCGCGCATAGGCACGGGTTTTTGGCGTTGTGCTGGCGCTGCCGTCCCAGGTTACAGAGAGCGATGGATAAACAAAAAGGCCCTGGGTTCTGGCCTTTTCGTCGGGGAGTTTCCCTGTTTCAATGTATTCACTAATGGCGCTGCGCAGTGCATTGACGGACTGTTCGTACAGCGCGTCAAGTTTTTCCAGCGCCTGAGCCGGGGTCAGGCTGGAGCCCTTATTATTCATGTCTGTCTCCTTGTTCCACAGGTGTGCGGCGTTACCCGATAGTATGTCACACGCTTGTGAAACAAAAGTGAGATCAGCTGTGGCTCGTCTCTTTCATAAACAGCGCCGTGGCGGCAGACAGCAGGCAACCCACCAGCAGATAAATCGCCACGCTGTGCCAGTTCCCGCCGGAGAAAGTCACCAGTGCGGCAGCAATAAACGGTGTAAACCCGCCACCGACCACGCTTGCCACCTGATACCCTACGCCTGCACCGCTGTAACGATAGCTCGCGCCAAACAGTTCGGTGAACATCGGCTGCTGTACGCACACCACCATGTCATGGGCGATGTTAGCCAGCATGATGGCGAAGAAGACAATCCAGAATACCGACTGCGCTTCCAGCGCCATAAAGAACGGCCAGGCGCTGAGTGTGCCAATTAACGCGCCGGTAATGTAGACCCGGCGACGGCCGAACCGGTCCGCCAGCCAGGCGAAACATGGAATGGTCAGGCAACTGATCCCACCAACCACCAGACCAATGTTCAGAAACAGTTCACGTGGTAAGCCGAGGTTTTGCGTGGAATAGTTCAGGGCAAACGCGGTAACGATATACATCGTCAGCAGCTCGCACAGGCGCAGGGCGATAATTTTCAGAAAAGCGCCAGGGTGCTGGACCAACGCTTCCATTACCGGCAGCCGTTTTTGGGTAGCGGGCTTTTCCCGCTGCTGCTGTTCAAATTCCGCAGACTCTTCCATTCCGTTGCGTATCCACAGCGCGGCGATCACCAGCACGATGCTGAAGATGAACGGAATGCGCCAGCCCCAGCTCAAAAACTGTTCGTCTGTTGTGAGCTGGCTTATCAGCGACACCAGCCCGGTGGAGAGCAGCAGCCCGACGCCATATCCCACCTGCACACCGCTGCTGTAGAACGCCTTCTTGTTTTTCGGTGCGCTCTCGACGGACAACAGTGCCGCACCGCCCCATTCGCCACCCACGGCAAAACCCTGAATGGCGCGCAGCGTGACCAGCAGCACCGGAGCCCACCAGCCGATGGTGGCAAACGACGGTAAAATACCGATAAGCGCGGTGGCGATCCCCATCATCCACACGGTGAGCATCAGCATGCGTTTGCGGCCCAGCCGATCGCCAAAGTGGCCGAAAATCACCCCACCCAGAGGGCGGAACAGAAAGCCCACGCCAAAGGTGGCAAACGCGGCGAGCGTGCCCATCGCGGGGCTGATCTGGGGGAAAAATTCACGGTTAAACACCAGCGCGGCGGTGATGCCATAGAGCAGAAAATCATACCAGTCGACAACCGCACCAGCGAAGCTACCCAGTGCGGCGCGGCGGGCGCGGTTAAGCGAAGATGTCTCCTTGCGGGAACGATCGGAGATGAGGGTGGAGTCCATAGTTGTCCTGTCTGTACTGATTTTTAATTATTGGTATAAGAAAAGGTTACTCACATTGCAGCCATCATTGATGGAACGTATGAGACTACCGCGACAGGAGGCGAGAGAAAACTGATTTTATTTCCTGATGGGGATGCAAAGCGGCTACGCTATGTTTATCAAATATCGGGAGCGACTAAGGAAGGGATTATGCGTCGTCATATTCTGTTGGGCTGTTTAAGCGCGTTATTCATGAGTCAAACTGTGCTGGCGGTGAGTTATCCTCTGCCGCCTGAAGGGAGCCGCCTCGTTGGTGCGCCAATAACCATCACCGTACCTGATGGCAACACGCTGCCGCTCGAAGCGTTCGCTGCACAGCACGGGCAAGGGCTCAGCAATATGCTGGAAGCGAATCCGGGAGTCGATCCGTTTCTGCCTAAAGCCGGTACGCAACTGGTGGTGCCCCAGCAAATCATTCTGCCCCCCACGGTACGTGAGGGGATTGTGGTGAACGTCGCGGAAATGCGCCTCTACTATTACCCAAAAGAGGGCAATACCGTTGAGATCCTGCCGATTGGCATAGGCCAGGCCGGGCGCGAAACGCCGCGCAACTGGGTGACGACCGTTGAGCGTAAGCAGGAAGGGCCGACCTGGTCGCCAACGCCGAATACGCGTCGTGCATATGCGAAAGAGGGGAAAACCCTGCCTGCATTCGTTCCCGCTGGGCCAGATAACCCGATGGGGCTGTATGCTATTTATATTGGCAGGCTGTACGCCATTCACGGTACAAACTCAAATTTTGGCATTGGGCTGCGCGTGAGTCAGGGCTGTATACGCCTGCGCAATAGCGATATCAAATACCTGTTTGACAATGTGCCGGTCGGGACGCGCGTGCAGCTTATCGATCAGCCACTGAAAATGACCACGGAGCCGGACGGCAGCCGCTGGATAGAAGTTCACGAACCGTTGTCGCGCAATCGTGCGGAATTTGAGTCGTCGGAGAAAGTACCGCTGCCCATCGCGCCCGCGTTGCGGACACAGCTTAAAAATGAGGGAGCCGATGCGGAACTGGAACGCCGGTCGGGAATGCCGGTGAAGATCGGTATTTAAGCCTTGCTGCGCGGTAATGTTTCAAAAGCAAAAAGCCTGCTTTAAAAGCAGGCTTTTCAAATTTGGCTCCTCTGACTGGGATCGCTTTTGCCTTTAAGTGGCTAATAAGTAAGCTAAACCTGAATTGCGATGCTGTCAAGACCACCAAAATGACCACCAATAGGCGAAGGTTACATAAATCTAAAAAGCTGCGCGGAATAGTAGATCACTTTGAGTGAACTCAGCCCGGATTGTGCGATCTGATCATCGCCAAACCAACCAATATCACTGACCGGACTGAGTGATGCCGATCATAGCACCAATTCCCCGTGACGAACGACGCCTGATGCAGAAAGCGATCCATAAAACGCACGATAAAAATTATGCCCGTCGGCTGACTGCCATGCTGATGATGCACCGCGGCTGTCGCGTCAGCGACGTTGCCAGAACGCTTTGCTGTGCCCGTTCCTCCGTCGGCCGCTGGATTAACTGGTTCACGCTGTCGGGTGTTGCAGGACTGAAATCATTACCTGCCGGGTGTGCCCGTCGCTGGCCTTTTGAGCATATCTGCATGTTTTTACGTGAGCTGGTAAAACATGCTCCCGGCGATTTTGGCTACCAGCGATCACGCTGGAGCTCAGAGCTTCTGGCAATAAAAATCAATGAGATAACTGGGTGTCAGTTACACGGGTGCAGCGCATGGCGCGGGTGCATCATTATGGGTTGCGGGATCGGCTGGTGCGTGGGGGCGAAGATGTGCGGTATGAGGCCAGGCCGCTGATGGGTATAAATAATGAAACAATGGGGAAGATTGAATAAATCATAATTAATAACTTGATTTTGTGATGGCAATAGCTTTTATTTAATTGAGATATATCCCATTGCTATCATCGGTACGATGTAAAATTTGATTTTTCATCGTAGTCTTGTTCTTAGTATTAAAAAGGATTTATATGTCTGAAGATAACGAAATTTCCCAAAATGAAACCACTCCAGAAGTTGCATCTGAAACAACGCCTGTAGTTAAAGTAAGGAAGCCTAGAAAAAAAGCGACCAAACCAAAGCGTGACTTCCCTCAATACTCTCTAGAAGATTGTAGAAAAATAGCTGACTGTCTGAAGGAATTTAACGCCGGTAACCCATGGGCACCAGGTGAAGTTGCTAAAGCACTGGGTTTAGGTAAAGGGCCAAATTTTTTCTACATGACTGCGTCTGCTCGAGATTACGGCATAACCGTGGGTACTCGCGACACAAGCAAAATTGAACTTACGGAATTAGGGAAGAGTTTAGTATATCCTAAATCACAGGAGGAAGAAGGCAATGCAATATTAAGTAGCTTCTTAAATATAGACTTATTTAAGAAAGTATATGATTACTATCAAGGTGGTAACCTACCTGAGATTGAATATTTAAAGAATACTCTAAAAACTGAATTCGGTATAGATGATCAATTACAAGACGACTTTTATAACTTATATCAACAAAACCTCAAATACGTTCGAGAAAAAGTCGCTAGAGAAGATAGCATTAGTACTAACTCAGTTAATGACAAAACTGCCACAGCTAGTAGTTCCATTATGCTCGGTGAATCTCAAGGGCAAAGTAAACTTATTGCATTTGTTGCTATGCCTTTTTCAGAAAAAACGTCTAACTACCCGCATGGTTATTTTGATGAAGTACTTAAACATCTCATTACGCCTTCTGCGGTGAAGGCTGGATTTAATGCTAAGACGGCAAAAAAAGCAGGGAGTGAAGTTATTCAATCTACGATTGTCAACGATCTTGATGCTGCTGATCTTGTGATAGTTGATCTAACTGAACACAATCCAAATGTGCTTTTTGAATTAGGTATGAGGATTGCCTTTAGTAAACCTGTCTGTTTGATCAGAGCAAAAGGTACTGCACCTATATTTGATATAGACCACATGTTAAGAGTCTATGATTATAATCCTTGCTTATGGCCTTCTACGCTAGAAAGCGATATTCCACAATTGTCAGAGCATATAAAAGAAACATGGATAAATAGGAGAGAGCGTTCATACCTCGATATTCTTAGAGAAAATAAAAGCTAAATAGTTGCGCGGAATAACGCTACTCTTTTGCCAGCCCATGTTGACCTCCGGAAAACGGGCTGGCGGTTTCCATAAAATGGTGAACTTTTTTTAGCAACTGCCACATTGAACGGCACTGATGATTCCGGGTTATCGTGTCATGTAGCGCCTGTCATAACCGCTCAACGTGGTTCACAGTAAACATCCCGTATAACCGGGTCACGGAGATCAGTCAGGGGAAATGGGGCTGAAATTAATCTCTGTTTGTTGGGCAATACGCCGTTCGCCACAGCGATAAACAGATGGAGCGAGCTATGTCGGCATATGGGCTAATTGCAGGGCCAGTTGATTAATAACAAAAATCCCGCGTAAGTTTCCTTAAGCGGGATTTTCTAAATTTGGCTCCTCTGACTGGACTCGAACCAGTGACATACGGATTAACAGTCCGCCGTTCTACCGACTGAACTACAGAGGAATCGTGTGAACGGGGCGCATATTATCGACGTCTGCCGGGCTTGTCAAAGGGTGGCACCACGCATTTGGTTCGTTTGCTGACAAAACAGGCAAAGTGGCTTTTTTGGCAACGGATTGCACCGTTATTGTGCAGATATACCTCTTATGGGGCAGATCATAAACCGCTGTTTCAGTAATAAAAGGGGCGTCAGTAATTAGGTTTCCTTATTTTCAGGCAGTTAGCGAACATATCAGACCTCTTCCCAAAACTGGCATTCATATTGCAAAACCTGTTTAAACAATGACAGCCGGTTCCGGCACAGCATGACAACAGGGGGCAAAATGAACTTAAGACGACTGAAATACTTCGTAAAAATCGTCGATATCGGCAGCCTGACTCAAGCGGCAGAAGTGCTGCATATTGCGCAGCCTGCCCTGAGCCAGCAGGTGGCTACGCTGGAAGGTGAGATGGATCAGCAACTGTTGATTCGCACCAAGCGCGGCGTAACGCCAACCGAAGCAGGAAAAATTTTGTATACCCATGCCCGGACGATTTTGCGTCAGTGTGAACAGGCGCAACTGGCGGTGAATAACGTAGGGCAGACCTTAAGCGGGCACGTCTCCATTGGTCTGGCTCCCGGAACCGCTGCCTCTTCTATCACGATGCCGCTGCTGCAGGCTGTGCGATCTGAACTGCCTGAGGTGCTGGTTTATCTGCATGAGAACAGCGGTTCTGTGCTGAATGACAAGCTGCTCAACGGCCAGCTGGATATGGCCGTGCTTTACGACCGTTCTCCGGTAGCCGGGATCACCAGCCAGCCACTGCTGAAAGAAGATCTTTATCTGGTGGGTACCCGCGACTGTCCGGGGCAAAGTGTCGATCTGACCGCGGTTGCAGAGATGAATTTGTTCCTGCCGCGTGATTACAGCGCCGTGCGCGTGCGCGTGGATGAAGCCTTTTCGCTGCGTCGCCTGACGGCTAAAATTATCGGTGAAATCGACTCCATCTCGACGCTGACGGCCGCGATTGCCAGCGGAATGGGCGTTACCGTATTACCTGAATCCGCCGCACGTTCGCTATGCAGCGCAGCAAACGGCTGGATGGCACGTATCACGACGCCGTCCATGAGTTTGCCGTTGTCGCTGAATATGTCCGCGCGCGGCTCGCTGACACCACAGGCGCAGGCGGTGAAAGAGATTTTGATGTCTCTGGTGAGCAAGCCGTCGCTGGAGAATCGCGAACTGCAGCTTGTGAGCTGATATTCCATAAAAGCATAAGATGCTGGTTTTTATTATTTGTTCTGCAGCCTGGCTAACTCTAACAATAGAGCCATGTCACAAGCGCCGGAGTGAATCGTGAATTTCCAGCAACTTAAAATTATTCGTGAGGCGGCCAGGCGGGATTACAACCTGACTGAAGTCGCCAATATGCTTTACACCTCGCAGTCGGGCGTGAGCCGCCATATTCGTGAGCTGGAAGAAGAGCTCGGTATTGAGATTTTCATCCGCCGCGGTAAGCGTCTGCTGGGGATGACGGAGCCTGGCAAGGCATTGCTGGTTATCGCTGAGCGTATTCTCAACGAGGCCAGCAACGTTCGCCGTCTGGCCGATCTCTTCACCAATGACGCCTCGGGCGTGCTGACCATCGCCACTACTCACACGCAGGCACGCTACAGTTTGCCGCCCGTGATTAAAGCATTTCGCGAGCTTTTCCCTGACGTCCGTCTGGAGCTTATCCAGGGCACACCGCAGGAAATTGAAGTGCTGTTGCAGAATGGTGGAGCAGATATTGGTATCGCCAGCGAACGACTCAGCACCGATCCACTGCTGGTGGCTTTCCCCTGGTTTCGTTGGTACCACAGCCTGCTTTTGCCAGCCGATCACCCGCTTAACCAGGTATCACCGCTGACGCTTGAAGAGATCAGCAAATGGCCGTTGATTACCTATCGACAGGGTATAACCGGGCGTTCACGTATCGACGAAGCCTTCAACCGCAAAGGGTTGACGCCGGATGTGGTGCTCAGCGCTCAGGACTCCGATGTGATCAAAACGTATGTAGCGTTAGGGCTGGGTATCGGCCTGGTGGCGGAGCAATCCGGTGGCGAGCAGGAGTCAGGAGAACTGGTGCGTCTTGATACCCGTCACCTGTTTGATGCGAATACCGTCTGGCTTGGCCTGAAACGCGGTCAACTGCAGCGCAACTACGTGTGGCGGTTTATCGAGCTATGCAATGCGGGATTATCGGTCGATGATATCAAGCGCCAGGTGATGGAACCGGAAGAAGTGGCGATTGATTATCAGATTTAAACACGGCTGAAGCCCGATGGCGCTGCTGACCGGGTTATTCACCAAAAGCAAAAAGCCTGCTTTGAAAGCAGGCTTTTCAAATTTGGCTCCTCTGACTGGACTCGAACCAGTGACATACGGATTAACAGTCCGCCGTTCTACCGACTGAACTACAGAGGAATCGTGTGAACGAGGCGCATGTTAATGGCCTCGCTAATGTGTGTCAACACTAAAATTAACTCGCTGATTCAACTGGTTAATTAAGATGCAAACTGCTGTTTTAGTGTACCTGAGTGGCTATATTACCGCCGAGGGCATCATTTTTACGTAAACGCTGAAGCGGATCTTGCTGATAGAAATGGCAAAAACGTTGCCACAGTGCCGGGAAACGAGGAGCGAAAAGTTCCGGGGCGCTGAAGAAATACTCAGACAGCACGGCAAAACATTCCGCCGGGTCGCTTGCGGCATAGGCATCAATGCTGGCGGCGCTTTCACCGACGAGATCGATCTCATCCTGGATATTGTCCATTGCTGCATGCAGGTCATGCTCCCAGCCAGCCACTTCACGTAGCGGAATGAGCGGCACACCGCTGGCACGATCGCCATTGCGGGTGTCCAGTTTGTGTGCCACTTCATGGATAATCAGGTTGAAGCCGGATGCATCGAATGAATCCTGAATATCCAGCCAGTTCAGGATGATCGGCCCTTGCTGCCAGCTTTGCCCGGACTGAACAACACGCTGATTATGCACAAGACCAATATCATCTTCCCATTCGTCGTCCACGATGAACGGAGCCGGGTAAATGAGCACTTCGTGGAAGCCATCCAGCCACTCGATACCGAGTTCCAGTACCGGTAAACAGAAGAGCAGGGCGATACGCGTGCTTTTTAACGCTTCCAGTTCGAAGCCCTGAAGAGGAACCAGCCGTTTTTGCTGCAAAAAACGATCGGCCAGCTGAATCAGCTTTGACTGTTCTTCCGGCTGGAGATTAGCCAGCACAGGAATCGCCAGCGCCTCATCCCAGGGCAGTGCCATATTTCGACCAGTATCATTCGATTTCCAGGGCCACTTAATCATCGCTTTGCTCGCAAACTCGTCACTTGAACAAAATTGAAAGGTCAGGTCTGTTAACATGCCAAACAACCCGGCATGATAGCAACCCTCGCCACACACGTTACCACTTCGCTTCTGTCTCAAGGTAGTGCTTTGCCACTATGTCATTCATTTTGTGAAGTAAGTCGTAGCTTGCTTTGTAACCGCTGTAGAGAAATCATTCAGCATTGCTGGCTTTACACCAACTCTCTGTCTTGTCAGTGTTAATCAGATTAATGGGCAATGCATTAAGAAAGTTCAGATCCGAATATTGAGCAGTGAGCCATCCATGGCCATATTCGCGGCTAACGCAACTCTCTCGCTATCGCGCTAAACGTGCAGAGAATCTTTTCCTGCAGGATCACGGTTTGCCGCATTCATCTTCAGCCAACCAGTGGAAAACCTCAGCGCTGTGAACATCCGTTGCACTGTTTATTCTGGATCTGCTGGAAAAAGTCGTTGCCTTTGTCATCCACCAGGATAAACGCCGGGAAGTTTTCCACCTCAATTTTCCAGATGGCTTCCATACCCAGCTCAGGATACGCCACGCACTCCAGGCTCTTAATGCTGTTTTGCGCCAGCACCGCCGCCGGGCCACCGATGCTGCCGAGGTAGAAACCACCGTGTTTGTGACAGGCGTCCGTTACCTGCTGGCTGCGGTTGCCTTTTGCCAGCATGATCATGCTCGCGCCGTGGGATTGCAGTAAGTCCACATACGAGTCCATACGGCCCGCGGTGGTTGGGCCTAACGAACCGGAGGCATAACCTTCTGGCGTTTTGGCCGGGCCCGCGTAATAGATCGGATGATCTTTTACGTACTGCGGCAGCGCTTCGCCGTTATCAAGCAGCTCTTTCAGCTTCGCATGCGCAATGTCGCGCGCCACGATGATGGTGCCGTTCAGTGACAGACGGGTAGAAACCGGATGGGCAGAAAGCTGCGCCAGGATCTCACTCATCGGTTTATCGAGATTAATACTGACCACGTCGCCTTCGCCCTGTTGACGCAGGGTTTCAGGAATATACTGGCCTGGGTTGTGTTCCAGCTTTTCGATCCAGATACCGTCACGGTTAATTTTTGCTTTGATGTTGCGGTCAGCCGAGCAGGAGACACCCATGCCGATCGGGCAGGAGGCACCGTGGCGCGGCAGGCGGATCACGCGGATATCGTGGGCGAAGTATTTGCCGCCAAACTGCGCGCCGAGGCCGAGGTTTTGTGCTTCCTGAAGCAGTTCCTGCTCAAGCTGGACATCGCGGAATGCCTGGCCGTGTTCGTTGCCTTCGGTTGGCAAAGCATCGTAGTAGCGCGTCGAGGCGAGCTTGACGGTTTTCAGCGTGGCTTCCGCAGAGGTGCCGCCGATGACAAACGCAATATGGTACGGCGGGCAGGCTGCGGTGCCTAGCGTGCGCATCTTCTCAACCAGGTAGTTTTTCAGCTTCGCCGGGGTGATCAGCGCTTTGGTTTCCTGATAGAGGTAGGTTTTGTTGGCAGACCCACCGCCTTTGGCCATGCACAGGAATTTATACTCGTCGCCGTCGACGCTGTAGAGGTCAATCTGTGCAGGCAGGTTGGTGCCGGTGTTCACCTCTTTATACATGTCCAGCGCCGCATTCTGGGAGTAGCGCAGGTTATCTTCGATGTAAGTGTTATACACGCCCTGGCTCAGCGCCGCTTCGTCACCGCCGCCGGTCCAGACGCGCTGGCCTTTTTTACCCATGATGATCGCCGTGCCGGTATCCTGACAGGTTGGCAGCACGCCTTTCGCCGCAATGTCAGAGTTACGCAGGAACTGCAGGGCGACGTATTTGTCGTTTTCGCTGGCTTCCGGGTCGTTAAGAATGGCGGCAACCTGTTTCTGATGCGAAGGACGCAGCATAAATGCGGCGTCGTGGAAGGCCTGCTGTGCCAGCAGGGTCAGGGCTTCCGGCTCCACTTTCAGCACTTCCTGACCGTCGAATTCCGCAACGGAGACGTGTTCTTTGGTCAGCAGGTAGTATTCGGTGTCATCGTGTGCGAGAGGGAAGGGGTTCTGGTAGTAAAAGGGTTTGTTTGACATAGCTTGCTCCACAAAAATAAAACCGCCGGAGGGTTACCCCGGCGGTCAGAAATCAGAACATCATGGACATCCACGGATAACCAATCAGCAGCAGGGCCGCCAGGAAGATGGCACCGAAGATGGTGCCCAGACGCCAGTAGTCTTTGGTTGGCAGATAACCGCTACCGTAGTAAATCGGGCTTGGGCCAGTACCGTAAGGCGTGATGATCCCCATGATACCTAGCGACGTCACCATCAGCAGGACGAATACTTCCATATTCATGCCCGGAATGGTGGAGGCGATGGTCAGCATCGCGGGCAGCAGCGCCGTGGTGTGCGCGGTGGTGCTGGCAAACAGATAGTGCAGCAGATAAAACGCCAGCAGCAACACAATGGTGGCGACACCCGGAGAGATACCGCTCATCAGCATGCCCCCCTCTTTACCCAGCCAGCCGATGAAGCCGGTGGAGGAGAGGCCGTCTGCCAGCGCAACCAGCGTTGCGAACCAGACGAAGGTGTTCCATGCCGCTTTGTTACTGGTGATGTCGTTCCACTCCAGCACGCCGGTCCACAGCATCAGGCCGACGATCAACAGGGCCGCCATCGCGGGTTCAATCCACGCGGCCGCGAAGATCCACATCAGCAGGGCACAGCAGACGAAGACCAGCAGAAGGATTTCGTTACGGGACAGTTTGCCCAGTTTCTCCAGTTCACGGCTTGCCCACAGCGGTACTTCGTCGTTCACTTTCACTTCGGGTGGATAGAACCAGTACGCCAGCAGCGGCATGGTCAGAATCAACAGCACACCGAGCGGCAGGAAGGCGATAAACCAGGTGCCCCAGGAGATGTTAATCCCTACGGTGCTTTTCACCAGCGCCAGGGCCAGCAGGTTAGGCGCGAGAGCAGAGAGGAACATCGAGCTGGTGATACAGGCTGCGGTGATCGCCACCCACATCAGGTACGAACCAATTTTACGCGCGCTAGGATCGTTCGGTTTTGAACCGTACAGCGGCGGCAGGTTAGCGATAATCGGGTAGATGGTCCCGCCGCTGCGTGCAGTGTTGGATGGGGTAAACGGTGCCAGCAGCAGGTCCGCGAAGGTGATGGCGTAACCGAGCGTCAGGCTGCGACGGCCCAGATATTTCACCAGAATCAGCGCCAGACGGCGGCCGAAGCGGGTTTTATCGTAGCCTGCGGCGAACATAAAGGCTCCGAAAATCAACCACACAGTCGAGTTGCCAAAGCCACCGACAGCCCATTTAAAGGAGGCTCCTGCCAGCTTGAATTTCGGGTCGGCCAGTTGCTCCGGGCTGAACAGCACCCACTGGCTGCACAGGGCAATCGCCACCACGCCGGTCAGGCCAATGACGGCACCCGGCAGCGGCTCGAAGATCAACCCGACGATCACGCCGACAAAGATGGCGAAGTAATGCCACGCATAAGGCGGCAGCCCTTCAGGAACGGGAACAAACAGCAGCAGCACGGCGACGATAATCGGCAGCGCCATCATTAGCAGGCGTTTTGCATTTCCGTCTGATGCTTTACTCGCCGCAGGAGGCGTTACAGCAGTTTTTGTGGTCATAGTTTTCACGTCTTAAGTTGTCAAAAATTCGTTCGTACGGTGAAATGACAAATCCGCTTTATTTAGTTGCTTTGCTTTTTTTAGTTATTAAACGTGCGGTTTTGTTATTTCAGTAAATAGTGTTTGACGCATTTTTATATGCGCTAAATTAAAAAATATGATGTTTATATATTGCGCCTTCGGAGACCAGATCTGTTGATCGCGATCAAATAAATAGAATCTGAGGTGTATTTTTATTCGTTTTCAAATAACCACTCGGATGTATGTGGGTATTAGATGTTTTCGACTTTGTTTTTTATCATTGTGATAACATGATAAAATTGGTTTCTTGCTATATTATTGATATTTATCGTGTTTATTTGTCTTGTTGTAATTGGTCTTACCTTCAAAATTTTAACGAATTTTAAATTGTTGTGAATGATGCAATCTATGTTGCTAACACCAATGTGTTATTAATGTTATCGCAGGGATTAAATAGTTTTTTAACTAACGTAATATCTTTGGAAACTAAAAAAATCATTATATTACTATCATGACATCGGCATAAAAAAAAGAAATAAAACTGAGCCCGATAACGAATTCTTAATTTTAAAGTTTGGAGTTTCTATTATGAGCACTAACGAACGTATTCTAAGCCCTTTCACATTACCGAATGGCACTGAACTAAAAAACCGTTTGTTAATGGCCCCCATGACAACCTGTACGGGCTATTACGATGGCACAGTCACCAGCGAGCTGGTGGAGTACTATCGCGCGCGTTCGGGCAGCATTGGCACCATTATTGTGGAGTGCTGCTTTGTGGACGATCTCGGCCTCGCGTTTCCGGGGGCGATTGGTATCGATAGCGACGAGAAAATCGCCGGGCTGGCGAAAATTGCCGAGGCTATTAAATCCAACGGCTCAAAAGCCCTTCTGCAGATTTACCACGGCGGCCGAATGGTTGATCCTAAACTTATCGGTGGCCGCACGCCGGTTGGCCCAAGCGCCGTTGCCGCGCCGCGTGACGGTGCTGCGACGCCGGTGGCCCTGACCACGGCAGAAGTGGAGGGCATGATCGGTAAGTTTGGTGAAGCGGTGCGTCGTGCCATTCAGGCCGGTTTCGACGGTGTGGAAATCCACGGGGCAAACACCTATCTGATCCAGCAGTTTTACTCGCCAAACTCAAACCAGCGCGACGACGAGTGGGGCGGCAGTCGCGACAACCGTGCGAAGTTCCCGCTGGCGGTGCTGGACATCACCCACAAAATGGTGCGCCAGTACGCCGATGATGCCTTTATTATTGGCTACCGTTTCTCCCCTGAGGAGCTGGAAGTTCCCGGCATTCGCTTTGAAGACACCATGTACCTGCTGGAAAAACTGGCGGCGCGTGGCGTCGATTATCTGCACTTCTCCGTCGGTGCCACCCTGCGCCCTTCCATTGTCGACACGCAAGATCCCACTCCGCTTATCGAAAAATACTGCGCAATGCGTTCTGAAACGCTGGCACAGGTTCCGGTGATGGGCGTGGGCGGCGTGGTGAATGCAGCCGATGTGAATGAAGCGCTGGATCATGGTTACGACCTGATCGCCGTGGGTCGTGCCACCATCGCCTACCCAGACTGGACCGACCGTATTGCAGCCGGTGAAAACCTGGAGCTGTTTATGGACAGCACCAAACGCGAAGAACTGAACATTCCTGAACCGCTGTGGCGCTTCTCGCTGGTGGAGGCGATGATCCGCGACATGAGCATGGGAGAGTCAAAATTCAAACCAGGCATGTTCGTTGAGAAAGTGCAGGACGACGCAAACGAACTGGTGATTAACGTCAGCCTGGACACGGACCGCATTGCCGATATCGAACTGGCCTCTGGCCCGAGCGAAGACGTTGAGTTCGTTACCAGCTTTGAAGAGATCCGTACCCGCATTCTGGATGCGAATACGCCGCATGTGGATGCCATCACCGGCGCAACCAGCCAGAGCGAAGCGGTGAAAAAAGCGGTATCAAAAGCCATGCTGAAATCCAGCAAAGCGCTGGCGGCGGAAGAGGGCGTTGACCCGAACGAAACCAAAAGCGTGGACGTGGTGGTGGTCGGTAGCGGCGGGGCCGGTCTGGCGGCAGCGATTCAGGCGCACGATGAAGGTGCGAGCGTACTGATTGTCGAGAAAATGCCGACCATCGGCGGCAACACTATCAAAGCATCTGCCGGGATGAACGCGGCAGAGACTCGCTTCCAGCGTGTGAAAGGCATTCAGGACAGCAAAGAGTTGTTCTATCAGGAAACGCTGCAAGGCGGCGGAAACAAGAACAACCCGGAACTGCTGCGCCGCTTCGTGGAGAATGCGCCAGAGGCCATCGAGTGGCTGGCAACGCGCGGTATCATGCTGAACGACATCACCACTACCGGCGGGATGAGCATCGACCGTACTCACCGCCCGAAAGACGGCTCTGCAGTCGGTGGCTATCTGATCAGCGGCCTGGTACGTAACGTTAACAAACGTAACATCGACGTGATGCTTGATACCTCGGTCAGCGATATTATTTTTGAAAACGGTGAAGTGACCGGCGTGCGTCTGACCACCGAAGAGAATGAAGCCATCACGGTGGCAACCAAAAGTGTGATTGTGGCGACGGGGGGCTTCAGCGCTAACAGCCAGATGGTGGTGAAATACCGTCCCGATCTGGCAGGGTTCGTTACCACCAACCACAAAGGGGCCACCGGTGGCGGCATCGCGCTGCTGGAACGCATCGGGGCGGGCACCGTGGATATGGGTGAAATTCAGATCCACCCGACCGTCGAGCAGAAAACGTCGTACCTGATTTCTGAATCCATCCGCGGTGGCGGGGCGATTCTGGTGAATCAGCAGGGGAACCGTTTCTACAACGAAATGTCGACCCGCGACAAAGTGTCCGCGCAAATCATCGCGCTGCCAGAGAAATATGCCTACATCGTCTTTGATGAGCATGTTCGTACTAAAAATAAAGCGGCGGATGAGTACATTGCCAAAGGCTTTGTCACCAGCGCCAGTTCACCAAAAGCACTGGCTGAAGCACTGGGGATGGATCACCATACCTTCCTGGCGACGCTGGAACGCTATAACGGTTTTGTGGAAAAACAGCACGATGATGACTTTGGCCGTACCACCGCGCTGCGTGCGCCGATCAACGAAGGGCCTTTCTACGCCATTCAGATTGCGCCGGGCGTTCATCACACTATGGGTGGCGTGACCATCAACACCGAAACCTGCGTGCTGGATAATAACCACAACGTGCTGCCAGGGGCGTTTGCCGCCGGTGAAGTGGTCGGTGGTATCCACGGTGGCAACCGCATCGGCGGTAACGCAGTGGCAGACATCATTATTTTTGGTACGCTTGCCGGACATCAGGCGGCGATGCGCGCGAAAAGAGCATAAGTCAGCCGTTATGGTTTGCCGGATACGCGTCGTGTATCCGGCATTTCAACCAGGGAGCTTGCACCATGTCTTCTGATCATCGCGTTTACAGCTATTCCGCCGTCCTGATGGGCTCTCCCATCCTCCTGAAACTCTTTTCCCATGACGAGGCGCTCGCCTCCCGCGTGTTTCGCCTGATCAAGCAGTATGAAGATCTGCTTACCGTCAATCGCGCCCACTCGCAGGTCATGGATATCAACCATGCTGCCGGTCAGCACCCGGTTGCCGTCAGCCGCCCGGTGTTTGAACTGATCCGCTGCGCAAAAGCGGCAAGCCTGTTCAAAGAGAGCGCATTTAACCTGGCGATTGGGCCGCTGGTGAAGCGCTGGAAGATCGGTTTTAAGGGTGACAGCGTGCCGCCAGCCGATGAAATCGCCGCGTTACTTAGCATTACCCGTCCGGAAGATGTGGTGCTGGATGAAACCTCCGGCAGCGTGTTTCTGGCAAAAGCCGGGATGGAGATTGATCTTGGGGCTATCGCTAAAGGGTATATTGCCGACCGCGTGCGGGATTATCTTCGTAAAGAAGGTGCGACGCTGGGCCTGATTAACCTGGGCGGTAATATTCAGACGCTAGGCTCGCCGGAAGGGGGCTGGCACGTAGGGCTTAAAAAACCGTTCGCGGAAAATGAGCTGATTGGGTCGATGACGGTAGAAAACCGATCCGTCGTGACATCGGGAACCTACGAGCGTTACTTCGAACAGAACGGCAAACGCTACCACCACATCCTCGATCCGCGCACCGGGTATCCGCTGGATAACGAACTGGATAGCGTCACCATTCTGTCAAAAGAGTCCATCGACGGTGATATCTGGACCACGCTGCTGTACGGCATGGGCGTGGAGAAGGGCTGTGCTGCGTTGCGAGCCCGTCCCGATATTGAAGCCATCTTTGTGACTAAAACCAAAGAAGTGGTGATCTCATCGATGCACCACTTCCGCTTTACGCTTCTGGATGACCGCTATCGCGTTACTGACAATACTGTTTGAGTAGCCCTGTCTGCTCCGGCTGGAGCCGGTAACGATACACCGGACGCCCGGTGGCACCGTAGTGAATGCTGGTGAACAGAATGTTAATCTGCGCCAGCCAGATTAAGTATTTACGGCAGGAGACGCGCGAAATATTGACCGCGTTTGCCAGGTCATCGGTAGAAAACTCCGTTTCCGGGTGCGCGTCAATCCACTGGCAAATGGTGCGCAGCGTTTGCGGCGTTAACCCTTTCGGTAATTTCTTGCTGTCTGCCAGTTCCGGCGCACCGCCGTGGATCAGTCTGTCGACATCGGCCTGCTCATAATACTGGTGTGATCCCATCATGTTGTGCTTCGCCTTCCAGCCGTTCAGCGCCTCTTCAAAGCGCGGAAACTGGAAGGGCTTAATCAGATAGTCCACCACGCCATAGTGCATGGAGGTCTGGATGGTGGTGGCATCCGAGGCCGAGGAGATCATAATCACGTCGATCGGGCGGCCTGAAGCCCGGATGACGGCCAGCAGATCCAGGCCGTTATCCTGCTGCATATAGACATCCAGCAGCACCAGATCAATGGGCTGGTCGGGATTATTGATCAACGCCTCGGCCTGGTTGAGCGTGGAGGCGACGCCGCAGCAGCGAAAACCCTCAACGCGGTTCACGTACAGGCGGTTGAGGTCGGCTACCATAGCGTCATCATCGACAATTAAAACATTTATCACGCGATATTCCTCTCGCTATCCCAGGGGATCTGAACAAAAAATTGGGTAAATACGCCAGGTTCCGACTCGACGGTAATATCACCGCCCAGATTCTGGATCTGCTGGCGTGCAAGGAACAGCCCAACGCCACGGTTTTCACCTTTTGTTGAGTAGCCTTTGGTAAAAATAGCCTCCAGTTGCACCGGATCGATACCGGGGCCGTCATCGCTGACTTCGCAACTGAGCCAGCCATTCTGGTAATGCAACAGAAGGCTGATCTCACCTTCTGGCTGGCCTTCCATTGCATCCAGCGCGTTTTCTATTAGGTTACCCAGCACGGTGATCAGCACTGCCACCTGCTCTTCGCTGGCAGTATCCGGCAACTGACACTCATCAGCCAGTGTCAGGGTGAATCCTGCTTCTTTAGCCCGATTGATTTTACCCAGCAAAAAGCCCGCGATCACTGGCGATTTAATTTTGCGCTGGATAATCCCAATGTCGGTCTGGTAATGATGCGCCGTTTGCAGGATGTACTCTTCCAGCTTGTCGTAACGCTTCATGTGTAAAAGCCCCAGGATCACATGCAGTTTGTTCATAAACTCATGCGTGTGGGCGCGCAGGGCGTCGACGTAATTGACCATGCCATCAATGCGCTGCATCAGCTGGCTGATTTCGGTTTTATCACGGAAGGTGCTGATAGCACCGATCACCTGGTTCTGGCTTTTCACGGGCACCATATTGCACAGCAGCAGTCGCCCGTTACAGCTGATCTCCTGATCCTGTCGCGCAATACCGGTCTTCGAGACTTCCCGCAGGCTTGCCAGCAGCGGTTCGCTGGTATTTTCGGAGTGCTGGCCGGAAGGCAGAAGTAAAATTTCGCGGGCGGCATGGTTAATCATCGTCACACGGCCATGAATGTCCACCGCCATCACGCCTTCCCGGAGCGACTGCAGCATCGCCTGGCGCTGTTCAAACAGTGCAGAGATCTCGTAAGGCTCCAGCCCGAACAGAATGCGTTTCAGGACGCGAACCAGGCCCCAGATCGCCAGCGAACTCATCAAAATACTGAACAGAATGGTCCATATGGCATTCAGCCGCCCGCGGGCGATCTGCTCTTCCACTTTATTCAGGGAGATCCCCACCACCACAACGCCAATTTGCTCATGCCGGGCATCATAAATGGGGGTAAATACGCGCAGCGCTTCGGCGAGTACGCCCCGGTTAACAGAGACGTTCTCTTTTCCTTCCAGTGCAGGCGTGAGGTCATCGCCGATAAAATGCAGGCCTAATAGCGCCTCGTTCGGGTGCGAATAACGGATGCCCCGCATGTCGGTCACGACTGTAAACAGCAGATCGTTGCGGGTTGTTACGGCCTGGGCAATGGGCTGAATGATATCCGCCTGCGGCGATTGCAGCAGGCCGCGCTTCACGTCCGGGCTGTCGGCAAAGGTCCGGGCAATACCCAGCGCCGTATCTTTGACATCATCGCGTGTGGCGCGCGTGATTTGCACGGAATAGAGTGCAAACACCAGCAACAGAACAGAGCCGATAATGGCACAGACCATCAGCGTGACCAGCGTGTTCAGTTTCATGGGGCGCTTGCGCGTCGGGGGGAAGGGCTGCAAATCGCTCATCAATACTCCGCGATGAAGAAGTAAGGGCTAATTATCACCGATGAAGCGCTTTTCTTAAAGCCATGTAAAAGCATGCATTCTGTCCTCTTTTCGTGAGGCTCCTCGCAGGTCATCTATATAAAACACTTTATAGTGTGTGGGAACTCATAATAAGGAGGCTGTTTATGAGCATTATGCTTACCGGTTCAGTCAAGGAAAGACGGCACGCCAGCACGATGAATATCGATAGATTGTCCACGCTGGACATGCTGAACGTCATTCACCAGGATGATGCACAAATCTCCGATGCTATTACTCCCTTTTTAACAACCCTTGCCCGTGTGGTCGATAACGCGGCGGCAACACTCAGCCATGGTGGTCGTCTGGTGATTGTCGGGGCGGGGCCATCCGGACGCGTGGCAGAGCAGGCAGGAGCAGAATATGCCCCCGGAAAACATCCCGTTTTAGCCATCTCTGCTGGCAACGATGCCGGAAACTATGAGCGCGGAGTTGCCGACCTGCAGGCGATGACGTTTGGTGAGCACGATATGATGCTGGCCCTGACGGTCAGCGGTAAAACGCCCTGGGTCTGGGGGGCAATGCGGCATGCATGGTCGCTGGGCGCAGCCGTTGCCGTCATTACGGGCGATCCGCAAAGTGAAGCCGCGCAGCTGGCGAGTATGGTCATTGCGCCGGATCTGGGGGCGGATGTGGTCGCAGGGTATGCGAATACCAAAGCGGGGATAGCCCAAAAAATGATCCTCAATATGGTAATGACCGGGCTGGCGATCCGCACCGGGCGCGTATACAGCAACCTGCGTGTGGATCTGGAGGCAAGCAACACCCGATGGGCAGAGCGGCAAATTGCCATTGTGATGGAAGCCGGCGGATGCACCCGCGCCGTAGCAAAAGCGGCACTGGAAAGCTGTAATCACAATTGTAAAACGGCGGTCCTGATGGTGCTGACGGGGCTGGATGCATGGAAGGCGCATGAACTGCTGGCGCAGAACAATGGCTTTATTCGGGTTGCGCTGCAGGAAGCGCCGTAACGATTGAGTGCATGAGATAAAAAAAGCCCGCAGAGCGGGCTTTAGTATTTATGGGGATTAGAACTGGTAAGTCATACCAACGCCAACAATATCGTCGGTCGCAATACCGTTGTCATTGTAGAAGGCATCGTCTTCATCCAGCAGGTTGATTTTGTAATCAACATAGGTGGAGAAGTTTTTGTTGAAGCTGAAGGTCATGCCCAGGTCGATGTAGTTAACCAGATCCTGGTCCACATAGTCATAGCCATTGCCTGGGTGGTAATCGTTGCCGCCCAGATCGATACCTTTTGAGTAAACCCATGCCAGGGATGGACGCAGACCGAAGTCGAACTGATACTGCGCTACGGCTTCGAAGTTCTGCGTTTTGTTGGCAATGCCAGTGTCGCCGTATGGCGTCATGTTGCGGGTTTCAGCATACATCATCGCCAGGTAGTAACCCTGCGCGTCGTATTTCGCGCCGATGGTCCAGGCTTCAGCCGTTTCACCACCAGCAAATTTGCTGAAGCGGTTATTGCTGCCTGCACCGTAAGCAACTTGCTCATTAGTACGATCGGAAGAAGAGTATGCAGCGCCCAGGCTCAGACCGAAGTCGAAGTCATAGGTCGTTGACATACCGAAGCCGTCGCCATTCTGGAAACGAACATTTTCGTGACCATTTTTGGTGCCTTCCTGATCTTCGTTAGCATTTGAACCTTCGTTGTTGCCCTGATATTGCAGCGCGAAGTTCAGACCATCAACCATACCGAAGAAATCATTATTACGGTAAGTCGCCAGACCGTTAGCACGGCCATTCATAAAGTTGTCAGTCCAGGTGTAAGAGTCGCCACCAAATACTGGCAGCATATCGGTCCATGCTTCGACGTCATACACGACGCCGTAATTACGACCGTAATCAAATGAACCGTATTCACCATATTTCAGGCCAGCGTAAGCCAGACGGTTAAAGGAGGTATCGCCCGCGCCTTCGGTATCGTTAGCGTAGGTTTTATATTCCCACTGACCATAGCCAACCAGATCGTTGTTGATCTGCGTTTCGCCTTTGAAACCAATCTGGACGTAGGTTTCATCGCCATCATCACCCGCATGGTCAGAGAAAGTATGACGCGCGTCGACTTTACCGTACAGGTCAACTTTATTACCGTCTTTATTGTACATTTCTGCCGCATTTGCTGCGCCAGCCATTAATAACGCGGGTACAAGAATTGCCAAAACTTTTCTTTTCATTATATATTCCCTTTAAAGATAATTTATATGAATATATGTAATCACCCTCCGTAATTACATCGTCGATACTATTCTACGAAGAATGATTTTGGTTCAAAAATAAATGTAATTAAATTATATAAAATATTGCAAAATATTTCTTATTGTCACTTTATTATTCTCGCGAATTGATATATAAAATATATATGTCGTAATTATTATTAAGTATTTGGCGGTTCTATTTTTTAATTGATTTAATTCGGTTGTGTTATAGTTCGTTCTCTTTTTAGTGACTGGGCAGGGTTATGGATCTCGCACTGTGGCAACACCGCTTTGAACGTTGGCTCAAGGACAACCACGCGACGGATGACGCGGCGCATGATATTTCTCATTTCCGCCGAGTCTGGATGACGGCGCAGAAAATGCTGTCTCACCAGACGGTCAATCCGCTGGTGGTGCTTACCGCCTGTTACTTTCATGACATTGTCAGCCTGCCGAAAAATCATCCCGAACGACACCAGTCATCAAGGCTGGCAGCGCGTAAAACACGTGACATTCTGTGTCACTATTTCCCGGACTTCCCGCCAGAATGCTATGCCGCCGTCGAACATGTTATTGAAGCGCACAGCTTCAGCGCCGGGATTGCACCGCAAAGCCCTGAAGCCAAAATTGTGCAGGATGCTGACCGGCTGGAAGCGTTAGGCGCTATCGGCCTGGCGCGCGTTTTCGCCGTGTCCGGTGCGCTGGGCGTGGCACTGTTTGATGCGGACGATCCGTTCGCGGAAACGCGCCCTCTGAATGACAAAGCCTACGCGCTCGATCATTTCCAGACCAAGCTGCTTCATTTACCTGAGACCATGCAAACGGAGGTCGGGCGCGAACTGGCGCGACATAACGCCGATTTTCTGATCCAGTTTCTGGCGAAACTGAGCGCCGAATTGCAGGGCGACTGCCTGGGATTAGACAGCCAGGTGCAGCGTCGTTTCCATCGCAGCTTGAGTTCCTGAACTGTGGTACTCTGTTTTCAGTCTTTATTGTCCGGTTAAGAGAATGCAGGAAAATCGATCTGTGACTGAGCCCGCGCCTGAGCGGGGTGAGAAATCAACGGCAGCGGTGCAGGCATTACTGCGTCAGCTGATGGATATCTATGATGCCAGAACGCTGGCGAACCAGCTGGAGGCTCACGGAGAAAGTCACTGGAGCCCGGCAATCCTGAAGAGACTCCGGAACAGCGAGCGGGCAGGGCACCGCCTGAGCGAAGGTGAATTTCGTTATCTGCAGAACCTGCTCCCGCGGCCTTCTGCCGCACACCCGGATTATGCCTTCCGTTTTATCGATCTCTTCGCCGGTATCGGCGGCATCCGCCACGGTTTTGAAGCTATCGGCGGCCAGTGCGTCTTTACCAGTGAATGGAATAAACACGCGGTACGCACCTACAAAGCCAACTGGTACTGCGATCCGCACGCGCACCATTTTAATGCCGACATCCGCGATGTGACCCTGAGCCATAAAAGTGGCGTCACCGATGAAGAGGCCGCAGCGCATATTCGCAACACCATCCCCGCCCATGACGTGCTGCTGGCGGGCTTTCCGTGCCAGCCTTTCTCGCTGGCCGGTGTGTCGAAAAAGAACGCCCTGGGACGCGCGCACGGTTTTGCCTGTGATACGCAGGGAACGCTCTTTTTCGATGTTGCCCGCATTATCGATGCCCGTCGTCCGGCGATTTTTGTGCTGGAAAACGTCAAGAATTTAAAAAGTCATGACGGCGGAAAAACGTTCCGCATTATTATGCAAACGCTGGATGAGCTGGGCTACGACGTAGCGGATTCACAGGATATGGGGGCAGATGATCCGAAAATTATCGATGGCAAACATTTCCTGCCCCAGCATCGCGAACGTATTGTGCTGGTGGGGTTCCGCCGGGATCTTAATCTGAAGGGCGATTTTACCCTTCGGGATCTCCCGTCGTTATACCCGGCGCGCCGTCCGACTATCGCTGATTTGCTGGAACCCGTCGTTGACGCGAAATTTATTCTCACGCCAGTGCTGTGGAAATACCTGTATCGCTATGCCAAAAAGCATCAGGCCAAAGGCAACGGCTTTGGTTTTGGCATGGTGAACCCTGATAATCCGGATAGCGTGACCCGCACGTTGTCTGCCCGTTATTACAAAGATGGCGCGGAAATCCTTATCGACAGAGGGTGGGATAAAGCACTCGGTGAAAAAGATTTCGACGATCCGCAGAACCAGCAACATCGTCCGCGTCGGTTAACGCCCCGCGAGTGCGCCCGCCTGATGGGATTTGAGACGCCACAAGGCTACAGTTTCCGTATTCCGGTATCGGACACTCAGGCGTACCGCCAGTTTGGTAACTCGGTCGTGGTGCCCGCGTTTGCGGCGGTGGCGAAGCTGCTGGTTTCACGCATCAATAAAGCGGTGATGTTGCGAAAAAGTGAGGCCGTCAATGACGGATGTACACGACAAAGCAACGCGCAGTAAAAACATGCGTGCGATTGGCACGCGTGATACTGCCATTGAAAAGCGGCTGGCCGGGTTGCTGGCCGGGGCGGGGTTTACGTTTCGGGTGCAGGATGCGGCGCTGGCCGGACGCCCTGATTTTGTGATTGACCCGTACCAGTGCATCATCTTTACCCACGGCTGTTTCTGGCATCATCACGACTGTTATCTGTTTAAAGTGCCCGCCACGCGCACCGATTTCTGGCTGGAGAAGATAGGCAATAACGTGGAGCGTGATAAACGGGATGTCGCAACGCTTTTGGCGGAAGGCTGGCGGGTACTGATCGTCTGGGAGTGTGCTCTGCGCGGCAGGCTGAAACTCAGTGATGTGGCGCTGACGGAGCGGCTGGAAGAGTGGATCTGCGGCGGCGGTCAGGCGGCGCAGATCGACACTCAGGGCATTCACCCGGTTACGGTTTCTCAACCTCACACGGTGCCACCACGGGCTTAGCGGGCAGCAAATATTTGCCCAACGTCACCAGCACCACGGCAAAAACAATCACTCCCAGCGCCAGCCATTCAATGGTCGACAACACTTCGCCAGCAAAACCGGTGCCCAGCAGCACGGCGACCACCGGGTTAACATACGCATAGCTGGTGGCGACAGCCGGGGAGACATTGCGGATCAGGAACATATAGGCATTAATGGCGATGATGGAGCCAAACAGTGCCAGATAACCGACGGCGAGCAAGCCAGACAGATCCGGCATTGCCGTCAGCTTTTCCCCGGTCAACGCTGAGGCAATCAACAGCACAATACCCGCCGCAAGCATCTCAATGGCACCCGCCATCATGCCGGAAGGCAGTTCGATACGTGAGCCGTAGACCGAGCCAAAAGCCCAGCTCATGGAGCCAATCAGGATCAGCAGCGCCCCCCACGGATTCCCGCTCAGATTACCGCCACTGTTGAGCATAATAATCCCGGCCAGGCCGATTGCGATCCCCAGCCATTCCAGTTTTCGTGTGCGAATGCCAAACAGACGGCTAAAGCAGAGCGTAAACAGCGGCACGGTGGCGACCACGACGGCCGCAATACCCGACGGCACGTTCTGGTGCTCGGCGACGGTGACAAAACCATTCCCCACCGCCAGCAACAGCAGGCCAATCAGCGCCGCGTTGAGCATCGGGCGCAGCGTTGGAAGTTTATGCCCACGCAGCAGTAAAAAGGCCATCAGCAGCACGCCGGCCGAGAGGAAGCGAACGCCTGCCATCATCAGCGGAGGCCAGCTCTCCACGCCGATACGAATGACAAAATAGGTCGAACCCCAGATGATATACAGCGAAAAAAGCGCTCCTGTGAGCGGTAATAAGTGCCGGAAACGCATAGTCCCTCACGACGGAATAAAAAGGTCGATCATAGTAAACGTGAAAACTATCGCGCTGGCGAGTCCTTTAATTGTGGCGTTGATGTGAATTTTTTGTTGACTTGAGCTACCTGTTTCAGGGTTTCCGGTTTTGCTCCATACTATTCACTTAATTACCAAAAAAAGAAGGATAGAGATTTTGGCAGGAAGTAGCTTATTAACATTGCTCGACGATATCGCCACCTTGCTGGATGACATTTCCGTCATGGGAAAACTGGCAGCGAAAAAGACCGCTGGCGTACTGGGGGATGATTTATCACTGAACGCGCAACAGGTGAGCGGGGTCAGGGCGAACCGCGAGCTGCCGGTGGTGTGGGGCGTGGCGAAAGGCTCCTTTATCAACAAGGTGATCCTGGTTCCGCTGGCGTTGCTGATCAGCGCTTTTATTCCCTGGGCCATTACACCGTTGCTGATGATTGGCGGGGCGTTTTTGTGCTATGAGGGCGCAGAGAAAATAGTGCACTCCTTCGCTGCACGCAAAGAGAGCGATACACCTGAGGCGCGACAGCAGCGTCTGGAAGCGCTGGCCGCGCAGGACCCGAAAACGTTTGAACGCGATAAAGTCAAAGGCGCTATCCGCACTGACTTTATTCTGTCAGCCGAGATCGTTGCCATTACGCTGGGGATTGTCTCGGACGCGCCGTTGTTCAACCAGGTGCTGATCCTCTCCGGTATCGCGATTCTGGTGACAATAGGCGTATACGGCCTGGTTGGGCTGATTGTGAAGCTGGACGATATTGGCTTCTGGCTGGAAGAGAAATCTAGTGTGCTGGCGCGAGGTATCGGCAAAAGCCTGCTGGTGCTGGCTCCCTGGTTAATGAAGAGTTTATCCATTGTGGGCACGCTGGCGATGTTCCTCGTCGGGGGCGGAATTGTGGTGCATGGTATTGCGCCGTTGCACCATGCGATCGAACATTTTGCCGCAGCGCAGGGCGCTGTTGTGGCGGCTATTCTGCCGACGCTGCTCAATCTGGTGCTGGGTTTTATCCTTGGCGGTATCGTTGTGGCTGTCGTGACGCTGGTCGAAAAAATGCGCGGAACGTCGCACTAATTGTTTCTTTCTGAAGGATGCAAAAAGGCCATTCCTCGTCTAAATTGAAACAGTTTCACCCTGATACAGGAGGCAGGTATGGTCTTTTTGGTCAGTGATGAAGTAAAGCCTAAGAATGGCGGTCCACGCATGATCGTTACCGGTTATTCCAGCGGAATGGTGGAATGCCGGTGGTATGATGGGTACGGCATCAAGCGGGAGGCGTTTCGTGAAGACGAGCTTCAGCCGGGTGACAGGCGGCAGAACCGCGACAAGGCTTAATCACTTAACGCCCGGCCTGGCCGGGCGTTTTTACTGACGCAGGCTTATCGTATTGGGTAAAGAGTGGCAATCAGGGAGTGTGTGTGCAGCGCGATACCAACCGTGTAAAACGATCTTTTCTGCAATGGCTGCATAAGCGCAGCAATCCCGGTCTGATTGTTAATAGCTGTTTTCTGATCGTGCTGATCTTTTCCACTCTTCTGACCTGGCGTGAAGTTGTCGTGCTGGAAGATGCCTACATTTCCAGCCAGCGTAACCATCTCGAAACGGTCGCGAATGCGCTGGACCGACAGCTACAGTTCAGCGTCGATAAAATGCTTTTTTTCCGTCACAGCATGGGCGATGCGCTGCAAACGCCGCTGGCGTTCGGCGTATTGCATGATGCAGTGCTGCGCTTTAGTAGCCTGCGGGCCACCCCAAACTGGCAGATTGCACTGGACCGGAAACGCACGCTGCCGATAAATGGCGTTTCCGACGCGTTTGTCGAAAAAACCACGCTTCTTAACCGCGACAACACCCGCCTTAACAGTGAGCTTTCCGCCGCCCTGGAAGTGGGGTATCTGCTGCGCCTGGCATCGTCAGATAAACGCAAAGAAGTGCGCGTGGTGTATGTTTCTCGCGCCGGGTTCTTTCTCGCAACCGATGCGACGGATAAATCAGAGGATATTGCGCCTCGCTATTATCAACTGGTCACTCAACCCTGGTTTACCCAACAGTCTGAGCGCGGAAACCGGGCGCGTGCCGTACGGTGGTTTATTTCACCGGCTTCGGCTTTTGTCGGGAAAGAACCGCTGATCACCGCCAGCGTGCCAATTTATTACGACCATTTCTGGTACGGCGTGGTGGCGATGGATTTCACCTTTGGCACCATGAAACGTCTGCTGGAAGATGCCATGGATGATCATACGGAAGGGGAGTACCAGCTTTACGACACTCGCCTCAACATGATTGCTACCTCGGAAAGGCCGGACAATCAGGCAAGCCGTTTTGATAAGCGTGAGACAGCGCAGATCGCCCGCGCCATTGAGAGCGATACGCAGGGCGGTATTCGCCTGGGAAGCCGCTTTATCAGCTGGGAGCGGCTCGATCATTTCGATGGCGTTGTCCTGCGTATCCATACCCTGAACGAAGGCGTGCGCGGGGATTTTGGCAGCATCAGTATTGTGCTGGCGCTGTTGTGGGCGCTGTTTACCGCCATGCTGCTGATCTCCTGGCTGGTTATTCGTCGCATGGTCAGCAATATGTATACCCTCCAGCATTCCCTTCAGTGGCAGGCCTGGCATGATCCGTTAACCCGGCTGAATAACCGTGGAGCCTTGTTTGAGCGAGCAAAAATTCTCGCCATGCAATGTCAGCAGCAGTCGCGACCGTTTTCCGTCATCCAGATCGATCTTGACTGTTTTAAGAGCATTAACGACCGCTTCGGGCACCAGGCCGGCGACAAGGTTCTTTCCCACGCCGCAGGGATTATTGCGAGCGGATTACGTGAGGGCGAGCTGGCAGGGCGTGTCGGGGGAGAAGAGTTTTGCGTGGTTTTACCTGGCGTGGCGCTGCCGGAAGCGGCGGCAATTGCTGAACGTATTCGCTCACGTATCAACAGCAGAGAAATTCTGGTTCAAAAAAGTACGACGTTACGTATCAGTGCATCATTTGGGGTGAGTTGTGCGCATGAGAAGGGCAACTATGAGTTTGAACAGCTACAGTCTATTGCTGATACGCGGCTGTATCAGGCAAAACAGGGCGGACGCAACCAGGTCGTCTGGCAGGATCACCCCAGGAAGTGATCGAGGCCCTCGCTCCAGCCCGCCGGACCGGGAAGCTGAGTGTGGTAAACCCGCTCAGGGTTATTATCCTGAAGCGTTATGCCGAGTCGGTTAATACCTTTGACGACAACGGCGAAGTCAACGCAGTCCAGCAGAGGGGCATCGTTAGGGCCATCACCGAGCCCCAGCGTCGTTGGCTCTCTGTCTTCATACTGGCGATAGCGTTCAACCATCCACTCAATCGCGATATCTTTACCACAGCGGGCATCCAGAACATGCCAGAAGCGTGCCCCCTGTACCAGTTTCAGGCCAGCCTGTTCCAGCGAGTCTTCAAAGCATGCGAGTTGCCGGTCGCTGTCGCGCCAGATTAACGTCACGGAGGCTTCATGCTTGCGCGCAAGCGTGGAACGCGCGCGGTTAAGCCCCGTCCAGTCGCTAATGATCTGTACATCCACATCATCAAACGTAGTGAATTTATAGCCCTCACGCGCGCGAACCTGCTCAATCACGCGGCGGATGTCAGGGTGCGGTATACCTCTGAGCAACCGTGATACATTTTCCCAGCGAATGTCAGGCTGAATAACCGCACCGTTTTCAGCAATGAACGGAAGTCCTTCCAGCCCCAGATCCTGCTGAATCTCGTGCATTTCCGCTGCGGTTTTGCTGCTGCATAAAATGACAGGGATCTGTTCATCCTGGAGCCTCTCCAGCCAGGACGCCGCAGGTTGCCAGTCATAGGTATGAATATCCAGCAATGTTCCGTCGAGGTCGGTGAAAATCAGTAAGGTCTCCTGCAGCGAAAGCATAATGGCTCCTGGTGATTGATAGCGAGAGGTTCTAAGAAAAATCCTAAATAACGGACACGGCAGAGGAGGGCTGGTTATGGAAACGATCCCGTCAAACCCATACGCCACGCACGTTTATGCTCATAACCAAAAATCACATGTATAAAATATTATATTCGTCAGAAGAATATATGCTTGTCAGGCAATTTTGTTGGGGATAATGTTTTCGTACATCAGATTTCCTGGTGTAACGAATTTTCAAGTGCTTCTTGCATAAGCAAGTTTCATCCCGGCCATCCCCATGACCGGGATTTTTTTCGCCTCAACGGTTCGCTTCAGACACGCTAAAGTCATGGATATCGAGCTCGAAGGCCTCGGCCAGCTCACGGTAGGTGTGGTAATCCCTGCCGTTCACAATCACTCTGTCGGAACCATCGTCCGTGCGACGAACCTCAGATTCGCTGATCTCATTGATAGCGGCGAGCAGGGCATCAACATCCACTTCCACGTCGCGTTTGATGGTGTCGCTGTACTCTTTATCGGTCTTCATTACGGGGTCCTCATTTAACCGTGTCCGTTTTTAAGTATAGACCGCACACAAAAACGCCATTCGAACCCGACGTCGATGCCAGGTAATGCGTTTTGTTCTACACTGGCTCAAAACCACAGGAGGAATGTATGAAGGTCAACGATCGGGTAACTGTCAAAACGGACGGTGGACCGCGCCGCCCCGGTGTGGTGCTGGCAATAGAAGAGTTTAATGAAGGCACGATGTACCTGGTGTCACTGGACGACTACCCGCTCGGCATCTGGTTCTTCAATGAACTGGGTCACCCGGATGGTATCTTTGTGGAAACGGCAGAATAGCAGGCGGTCGGGTGGCGTTCAGCGTACCCGACTTCTGCTGCTGTAAAAGCAAAAATCTCTGGCCAGGCCAGAGATCAAGGTAGGGTACGACAGCAGTGAGGCACACTAGCGCATATTGACGAAAATTCCATTTGTCACATTATCAGTCAGGCGAACGACGTGATAGATCACTTGCTTATTATGCGTTTTAATCTTCCTTTTAATATTTCCTTTGTGTGATGAAACGGTTTTTGCTTTGATATTCATCTGGTCAGAGATCTGAATTGTCCCTTGCCCAGCCATCCACATTCGTAACATACTTGATTCAGTTCTGCTTAATGATAGGGTGGGTAAGTTAACCGCCCCTACATTCTTCACTTCTTTATTCAAATAATCACCCAGGATGTCATCCAGCGACTCTGGTTTAATCGACTTAGAACTGATCAATAAATTTTTACGGACCAACAAATATTCATCGAAATGGATATTCGCGATCGCCATAAAAACAATAAACAGGGTTTTAGGATGCTGATTAATGATCTGCTTAATGTGCTGACTGTTGGCTGGATCGTGAATGAAACAGTCCTCATTAATAAACACCACGCCGGGCTTGTGTTCATCACAAGCGGCTGCAAGTTCGTCAACGGTGTGTGCATCGTTGATGTCTCTCTTTCTTACCCCTCTGCTTGCTAAGTACCCGGTTAACCCTAGCCGGGTGTAGCTGCATAAATCCATAATGATCGTTGACATGGCATACCCTCACTCAATGCGTAACGATAATTCACCATCTGCCTGAGAGCTCATAAACAGCCATACGGGATGGAAAAACGTAATAAAACCTGTGAGCATGACAAAGACTTTCAGGCGAACTCACTATCCCGTAAAGTTACGTATAATTTGCCAGGAATCATCTTAAAGTAAAGTAAATATTAAGTATTGTGAGGTGGTTAGAAACAATTAAACCGCGTCAGATATATCCTGGAAGATGTTTTTCGATTTTTATTTTAGGAATATCCTCAGGAAGACACCGTAAAGATTGCGGATTATTATTTGCGTGGTAATTCGCTAACAATATCTGCTAAGAGATTGAATATCTCGCTGAATAAATGTTCGCAGAAGGGGGCGATAAGTGGCATTAGCAATGACATTAATAAAAGTCCGACCGTCAGCGTCACCGGAAAACCGATAACAAATACCGATAACTGTGGTGCCATTCTGTTCAGTAAACCTAATGACAGGTTAACGGTCAGCAGCAGAGTGATGATCGGCAGCGCCAGCATCAGTCCGTTGAGGAATATAAGCCCGGCTGCACGGACGAGGGCCAGAAATGCGTTACTGTTCACCGGGTTCTCTCCAATTGGCAGGGTATGGAAGGTGTCTACCAGCATTGAGATCAGCCACAGGTGGCCATTGAACGAGAGAAACAGCAGCATCGCCAGCAGATCGATAATACGCGCCAGTACCGGCATGTTGAGATGGCTGCCGGGGTCGACGAAGGTCGCAAAAGATAAACCCATCTGCAGGCCGATCAGTTCGCCCGCAGTACGCACGGCAGCAAAAGCCAGCTGCATGGTAAACCCGACCGCGACGCCAATCATCACCTGCTGCAGGGCAACCCACACGGCGTTAGGGGAAAAAATGGGGATATCAACCGGCGGCAGTGAGGGCGCAACAATAATCGTGATGATGATGCCCAGCCCCACTTTGACGCGTTTAGGGACGGTTTTTTCACTGAGAATCGGCGCGGTTGAGATGAGCGCCATAATGCGCAGCATCGGCCAGAAGTAGACGCCAAGCCACTGAACCCACTGGTCGCTGGTGAAATGCAGCATCGTGATATCAGCCGATGATGTACGGCAGATTGGTAAAGAGGTTGCGCATGTAGTCCAGCAGCAAATTGAGCATCCACGGCCCGGCGACGATAATCGCCACGAACACGGCGATTATCTTCGGAATAAATGACAGCGTCATTTCGTTAATTTGCGTGGCGGCCTGCAGGATACTGATAATCAGGCCGGTGACGAGCGCAACAAGTAACAGGGGCGCAGCGACGGCAATGGCCACTTTCATCGCTTCCGTGCCCATCATCATGACCGATTCTGGCGTCATTACGCGCTCCTCAACTGTAGAAACTCTGCGCCAGCGAACTGACCAGCAACTGCCAGCCATCGACCAGAACAAAAAGCATGATCTTAAAGGGGAGGGCAATGGTTGCAGGGGGCACCATCATCATACCGAGTGCCATCAGGACGCTTGCGATCACCAGGTCGATAATCAGGAACGGGATAAAAATGGTAAAGCCAATCTGGAACGCGGTTTTCAGCTCGCTGGTGACATACGCAGGCAGCAGAATGCGCATCGGCACCGCTTCCGGCCCCTGTAACTCACCGGTATTGGACAGGCGGGCAAACAGGGCCAGATCCGCTTCACGCGTCTGACGCAGCATAAATTCACGCAGAGGTTGAGCGCCTTTTTCCAGCGCATCCTGCATGGAAATTTTGTCTTCGCTGAATGGCTGGTACGCGTCGGTATAAATCTTGTCAATAACCGGCGACATAATGAAAAAAGTCAAAAACAGAGCCAGGCCAAGCAGCACCTGGTTTGGCGGTGCCGACGGAGTGCCTAATGCATTACGCAGCAGACCAAACACAATGATGATGCGGGTGAAGCTGGTCATCATCAGCAGGATCGCCGGAATAAACGTCAGGGAGGTGATGAAAACCAGCGTCTGAACCGGAAGCGACCAGCTTTGCCCGCCACCTGCCAGTGGCGTTGAAACCAGGCCAGGCAGTTGCGCATAGACAGCGGGAGCAAACAGGGCCAGGCCCGCAAGCGTGAGGGATAACAAACGGCGCATCAGGATCTCCCGGAACGCTTAAGCAAACTCTTCATAACGGACTGAAAATCCGCGGGTGTGTCGGCGCTGGCGTCCGCAGTTTCAGGCGCAGGCGGTAATGTATGTAATACGTTGATATGTGAAGCCGTCACGCCCAGCACCAGACGCGCATCTTCCACATCAACGATGACCACGCGCTCGCGCGGCCCCAGTGAGGTACTGGCGCTGACCTTCAGGCCACGCGCACCGGCGGTTTTACCCGCCAGACCAAAGCGCTTTGCCAGCCAGGCGGCGATCAGAATAAAGGCAATAATACCGAACAGAGCACCGCTCACCTGGAGCAGCGGCGAACCCGGTACTGCGGAGGGTTGGGATATTGTTGCCTGGGTTTTCATGCTTAACGGCTCAGGCGACGCATACGTTCAGACGGCGTGATGATGTCGGTGATACGCACGCCATATTTGTCGGCCACGACCACGACTTCACCCTGCGCAATCAGATAACCGTTGATCAGGATATCCAGCGGCTCACCGGCCAGGCCGTCAAGCGCCACCACAGAACCCTGCGTCAGGCGCAGCAGCTCTTTGATGGTCATGCGGGTGCGACCCAGTTCAACGGTCAGCTTGACCGGGATATCCATAATCAGATCGATGTCCTGCAGCGTGCCGCTGACGTCGCCGCCGCCTAGCTGCTGGAATACCGCATCTGCCGCGCTTTTGCTCGGGGTGGTTTTTTGCTCGTTTAATGCGTCAGCCCACAGATCGTCCAGTGCTCCGCTGTTTTCATCGGACGGATTGTTCATGTCACTCATTTGGGCTGTTCCTCATTCAGCGAATTCAATATCGGGTTGATCAAGTGCTCAACGCGTAACGCATACTGACCGTTTATCGTGCCGTACTGGCTTGTCAGCACGGGTACGCCATCCACATGGGCAATAATGCGGTCGGGTTTGTCTATCGGCAGAACATCGCCGGGTTGTAATTTCAGGATCTGGGATAACCGCATGGAGATGTCGGCAAAATTCGCCACCAGCTCCAGCTGAGAGTGCTGCACCTGACGTACCAGGTTTTCACGCCAGTTCTGATCTTCATGACGTGAGTTCTCCAGTGGCGGGTTCACCAGCAGCTCGCGCAGCGGTTCAATCATGCTGAACGGCAGGCAGATATTGAACTCACCGGTCAGGTTACCAATCTCTACGTGAAACGGCGTGTTCACCACGATATCGTTCGGCGAGGTGGTGATGTTGGTGAACTTCACCTGCATCTCGGAACGGACGTACTCCACTTCCAGCGGGTTAATCGCTTTCCACGCGTCGCTGTAGGATTCCAGCGCCAGCTTCAGCATGCGGTTAATGACGCGCTGCTCGGTATGGGTAAATTCACGGCCTTCCACTTTGGTCGGGAAACGGCCATCGCCACCGAACAGGTTATCGACCGCAATGAACACCAGGCTCGGCGAAAACACCACCAGCCCGGTGCCGCGCAGCGGTTTCAGATGGATCAGGTTAAGGTTGGTTGGCACCGGCAGGTTGCGGGCAAACTCATGATACGGCTGAATGCGGATCGCACCGACCGTGATATCCGGGCTACGACGCAGCAGGTTAAACAGCCCCATACGGAACTGACGCGCAAAACGTTCGTTGATGATCTCCAGCGCCTGCAGACGTTCACGTACCACGCGACGCTGGGTATTCGGGTCATAGGGACGAATATCGCTATCGCCGCCAATACCCGGTTGCGGATCATCACTCTTATCGCTGTCGCCGTTAAGCAGCGCATCGATTTCTGCCTGAGAAAGAATACTGTCGCCCATGTCGTTACCGCAGTATGAAGGCTGTATACAGAACGTCAGTGACTTCCTGCTTAGGTTGGCCGTTTACCAGCGGTGTCGCCAGCGTCTGTTTAATGGCGTCGACCAGCTTTTGCTTGCCTTCATCGGTGGCAAGCGTCGAGGCATCCTGACGAGAGAACAGCAGCAGTAAACGGCTACGCACTTCAGGAAGATAATCGTTCAGACGAGAACGGGTTGCTTCGTCTTTCAGGCGCAGCGTAATCCCCACGTACAGCACACGATCCGCATCACCCAGGTTAACGGTGAACGTATCCAGTGGAAAGAATACCGGAGCCGGTGGTGGCGGGGGTTCTGCGTTGGCCGCCGTGGCGGCCGGTTCCTGCTGCATACGCCAGTAACTATAGCCCGCAGTAGCGCAGGCGGCGAGCGTGATCAACACCAGCAGCGGAACCCAGATGGAACGCTTACTTTTTTTGGTGATAGCGGAGTCAGTCATCTGATACGAGCTTCCTGTTTCGGTACAGCTTAATAAGGTGATTATCCCGTGTCCGGCTTAGGTCAAAGCGTGGAAAAGACGGAGATAATCACGTTACCTCTGGCGTTTAGGCGAAGATGTCTACGGCACTGTTGCCACGTGCGGCAGATTGCAGTGCGGCAGGCGTCGGCAATAACTCGTCGCTCTCTTCATTAAAGCCGCCATGCTGACCGGAACGCGACGCCTGCTGTTGCTGCTGAGAAGATGACTGCTGCTGCCCGGCGAAGCTCTCACTGCTGACGCTGCTTTGCGATAGCTGAATGCCATTTTCAGCAAGCTGAGTGCGCAGTATCGGCAGAGCCGCTTCCAGCGCGGCGCGCACATGGCTGTGTGGAGAAACCATCTGCAGCTGGGCCTGGTTATCATCCAGCTTGAGCGAAATTTGCACCTGACCCAGATCTTTCGGGTGCAGACGCAGTTCCGCTGTTTGTTGCCCTTGCTTAGTGAATAGCGTGATGTGCTGGCTCAGCGTCTGCTGCCATTCGCTGGTTCCGAGCGGCTGGCTCAGCACTGGCGCGGTAGCCACGGTTGCGGCAGGCTGTGCTGTCGCCTGGCTGCTGACAATCGGGGCCAGTGTTGAGGTCGGCGTCGTGGATGAGGCGTTACTTGCAATATCCTGCTTCTCAGCAACCACCGCCACGGCAGGTGTGACGGAGGCTGTAACCGGTTGTGAATCGTCTGGCGTCAGTGCCTGATAGGGAGACTGCGCTTTTTCATGCCCGGCAGTATTGTTCAGCGTCGCAGGCTGTTGACCGACGCCGGTCTGTGCCAGCGTCGACGTTGCAAGTGCTTTGGTGCTCACCCCATCGATGCCGCTGGCCTGTGGCGTCATCGCGGTGGCGGTCTGCTGGTGTGGCAGCATCGCCATCAGTGCACTTAAGCCTGCCAGCTCTTCTTCATTCAGCTCGGTTTTACGCTCATCCTGGGGTGCTGCGCCGGTCAATGATTTCAGGGCGTCGCTGTGTGTCGTCGGGACCAATCCGGAAATCAGCGTCTGCAGCGCATTGGTTTGCGCAGCGTCATCGCCGGTCAGGGTATCCTGACGCGAAAGCAGGTCGGCAATTTTTGCCTGCAGGGTGGCCTCGCCATCTTCCTTCTGCGCCGCTTTCGCCAGCTTGCTTCCGGCGGCTTTCAGGTCAGCCAGGGTCAGCGTCGCATCCTTGCCCTGACCAGTGGCGTCGGTAAGCGCGCCCGCCAGCAGGGAGAGAAAATCTTGTGCACCCTCGGTGCCTTTCCCCATCTGCGTGCTGCCTGACAGGTCACTGTCGGTCATCAGCAGTTGTTGCAGTGTGATCATTCCGGTTTCCTCATTGATGCGCGCTGGGCAAACTCATCCATTTTTTTCTGATCCAGGCGGTTTTCCGCCAGGGTTGTCGCGGCTACCTGCCGGTCCTGTAACGTTTGCCAGGCCTGCAGCCGCTGTTTTTTCTCGCGCCAGAAATTCAGCGCGTTATCGACTTTTTCAGTCCACTGGTTTAGCTGCTGGCGATGCTGCTCTATCGCCTTTTCCAGCGTCTGGATAAACTGCTGATAGTTAATCCAGCGCTGGCTGCCAATGCCCTTTGTCATATCGGTATTAAGGTTGGTGCGATATTCATGCTGATAGTCAATTAACATCTTCAACTGTTCTTCAGCCTGCTGACATCCGCGTCGCATTGCGCCAAGCTGCAATGCGGCATCATCAACTTCTTTTTCAGCCAGATCTTTTAGCGTTGATAACGCGCTGTTTTGCGCCATGACCTTCGCCCTCCACCTGTGTTACACCTGCGGGAAAATCAGTTCCAGAGCCTGAATTGAGTCTTCCCAGTCGGCGCGTTCAAAAATGCCTTGTTGCAAAAACGCCTCCAGCTGTGGCCACAGGGCAATCGCTTTGTCGAGCATTGGGTCGCTGCCTTTGGCATACGCCCCAACGCTCACCAGATCGCGGTTACGCTGGAAGCTGGAGAGCAGTTGTTTGAAGTTACGCACGCGGGCGTAGTGCTTCTCGGTGATCAGTGCCGTCATGGCGCGGCTGATTGAGGCTTCGATATCAATGGCCGGATAGTGCCCGGCTTCGGCCAGACGGCGCGATAACACAATATGACCGTCGAGGATTGCACGCGCGGAGTCGGCAATCGGGTCTTGCTGGTCATCGCCTTCGGTCAGTACCGTATAAAACGCCGTGATGGAGCCACCGCCGCTAATGCCGTTTCCGGCGCGTTCAACCAGGGCGGGCAGTTTGGCGAAGACAGAAGGCGGGTAGCCTTTGGTCGCCGGTGGCTCGCCGATAGCCAGCGCGATTTCACGCTGTGCCATCGCGTAACGGGTCAGGGAGTCCATGATCAGCAACACATGCTGGCCACGGTCGCGGAAATCTTCGGCGATACGGGTAGCGTATGCGGCACCCTGCATACGCAGCAGCGGCGATACGTCGGCAGGTGCGGCGATGACCACCGAGCGGGCACGGCCTTCCGCACCCAGAATGTTTTCGATGAAATCTTTTACTTCGCGGCCACGTTCGCCGATCAGACCGACGACAATCACATCCGCCTGGGTATAGCGCGCCATCATGCCGAGAAGGACGGATTTCCCCACGCCGGAACCTGCAAACAGGCCCATACGTTGCCCACGCCCAACGGTCAGCAGGGCATTAATCGGACGCACGCCGGTATCCAGCACATGCTCGATAGGGGTACGTTGCAACGGGTTAAACGGCTGAGTAATCAGCGCGCCGGTTTCGGTGGTGTCCGGGGAGGGCAGACCGTCGAGCGGTTTGCCGCTTCCGTCCAGCACGCGCCCCAGCAGCGCCGGGCCCAGCGGCAACTGTTTGCCACTTTGCAAACCATCGCCGGAATTGTTTTTCGCGTAGACGCGCGCGCCGGGCAGAATGCCTTCGACTTCCTCAAGCGGCATCAGGAACAGGCGCTGGCCGTTGAAACCGACCACTTCGCTTTCCACTTCGCGCGTTTCCAGCCGGTCCTGGCGCTCTATCACGCAGGTGGCACCCAGCGGAAGCTGCAGGCCCGTTGCTTCCAGCACCAGACCGGTCGCGCGGGTTAACCGACCGTAACGACGCACAGAGGGCAGTTGTGCCATCTTCGCTTCGAAATTATCAAGCGTATTGAGCCAGCGGGTGAGGCGAGCGGTCATCAGATGACTCCCGGTGCCGCCAGGCGGCACAGTTCCTGCCAGCGGGTGGCAACGCTGGCATCGAGATCGCCTTCATCGGCAGAGACTTTGCAGCCGCCGTGATGCAGCGAGGGGTCGCCGCGCAGCCGCCAGCCGTGCAGGCTGAGGGTTGCACCGAGGCTCTCTTCAACGCGCTGTAAATCATCAGGGTGAACGCGCAACTGCGGTTTTCCGCTGAACAGCGGCTCCTGCTGGAGCAGCCCCTGGATCTGTTTGATGAGTGCGGCGTTATCCACCACGGGCGTCTGGCCGATCACCTGACGGGCCGCTTCCAGCGCCATTTGCATCAGGCGTGAGGCAATCACGCTGTCCAGCGCGTCCAGCGTGTGCTGGAATTCGCTGACCAGTTGCTGCATGCGGGCGTGAAGCGGTGCCTGCTGCTGACGCGCCTGTTCAATGCCTTGCTCTAAACCTTTTGCCAGACCTTCCTGATAACCCTGTTCCTGTCCTTTCTGGCGGCCTTCATTCAGCCCTGCATTAAAACCCTGCTCATGCGCCTGCATTTGCAGCTGTGCCAGCATCTGGGCTCGTTGCTCCTCTTCGCTCAGCGAAGGCTCGTCAGTGTCTGAGTCGCCCGTTTCGGGCGACATCATGGCAGGCGTGAATTCAGAGAGAGGAGGGGCCAGATCGTCGGGCGTCCAGCGTTTCCACGACAGCTCATCAGACATAGGTGTCGTCTCCGCTGCCAATCACCATCTCGCCGGTTTCCGCCAGACGACGAACAATAAGCAGGATCGCTTTCTGTTCGTTTTCCACCTGAGACAGACGGACCGGGCCGCGGTTGGCAAGGTCGTCGCGCAGGATATCTGCCGCACGCTGAGACATGTTGCGCAGGAATTTCTCGCGCAGTGGCTGTTCGGCACCTTTGAGGGCGATAAGCAGCGATTCGGAGTCCACTTCCTGGAGCAGACGCTGGATGCTGCGATCGTCCACTTCGACCAGGTTTTCGAACAGGAACATCTCGTCGATAATTTTCTGCGCCAGTTCGCCGTCGAACTCGCGAACCGCCGTGATAACCGCTTCTTCCTGCTGCGTTTTCATCAGGTTGATGATCTCGGCCGCCGTTCTCACGCCGCCCATTTTGCTGCGCTTGAGGTTCTGGCCGTCGAGCAGGTTGTTCAGCACTTCGGTCAGTTCCGCCAGTGCGGCTGGCTGGACACCACCAAAGGTGGCGATACGCAGCATTACATCGTGACGCAGACGCTCTTCGAACAGCGCCAGAATATCGGCCGCCTGGCCCCGTTTGAGGTGTACCAGAATGGTGGCGATAATCTGCGGGTGCTCGTCGCGAATAAGGTCGGCGGCACTCTGCGGCTCCATAAAGTTGAGCGTCTCGATACCGCTGGCGGTATCGCGGGTTTCCAGAATATCTTCCAGCAGGCTGGCGGCACGTTCTTCGCCCAGCGCCTTGACCAGCACGGAGCGCAGATATTCGTTGGCGTTGACGTTGAGCGCGGCAAACTGTTCGGCTTCCTGCTCAAACTCAGCCAGTACGTCGGTCAGCTGTTTGTTGGAGATCTGACGCACGCTCGCCATCGCCGCACTGAGGATTTGTACTTCCCGCTGGGAGAGGTGTTTAAACACCTCTGCCGCACGGTCTTCACCAATGGTCATCAGCAGGATGACGCTTTTTTCAGTACCTGTAAGCGTATTACTCATGTTCGTTACCCATCCAGCTGCGGATGACCAGCGCAACGACGCGCGGATCGTTATCTGACATTTCGCGAATACGCTGGCTCATAACCTCAGCGCCCATGCGCTGGTTAGCACGGCGCTGCTGCATTTGTTCGTCTTTGCTGAGGCGAACTTCAACGGCTTCTTCGACATCTTCACGCGCATTCAATTGTTCCAGCGCGGCTTTCTCTGCTTCAGCACGGCGCTGGAGCTGCGGGCGAATGCCCTTACGCCACAGCAGCCACGCGACAATCAGCACCAGTAACCAACGGCCTGCGGACATCAGCTGGTCGATAAACGCCTGCTGTTGCCAGAACGGCAGTTCGCCACCCGTTTCATCAACCGAGTTGAACGGAGAGTTCACCACGTTGAGGGTATCGCCACGTTTTTCGGAATAGCCCATCGCTTCGCGGGTCAGGTCTTCGATCTGTTTCATCTGCTCGGCGGTCAGCGGCAGCGGTTTACCATCCGGCAACGTTTTGTAATTCACCACGACGGCAACAGAGAGGCGCTGAATATCGCCCACGTTCAGTTTCGTGTGGCGGATAGTACGGTCAACTTCGTAGTTCGTTGTTTCGTTGCGGCTGCTGTTACGTGGCACGCCGTTATTCGCCGTTGACGTCGTCTGCTGATTATTTTGCTGGCCATTCTGCTGGTTTTGGTTGGCAGCAGGCGTGGTGATAGGCGCAGCGTTAGCCGGAGCCGGTTGGTTCGAGAGCGCACCCGGAACACCTCCAGGATAAGGGCCTCCCACCTGTTCGTTCTCATTGATCTGGCGGGAGCGCATCACGGCCTGAGACGGATTACCGTTCGGGCTGTACTGCTCTTCAGTCTGTTCTTTATTGGCGAAGTCAATCTGCGCGGTAACCTGGGCGTGAACGTTGCTGTTGCCCACTACCGGGCCGAGGATCGCTTCGATACGACGCTGCAGGCGGCCTTCCACATCAGCAGCATATTTTAACTGAGCATCATTCAGGTCACGGCCTGCGCTGTTGTTTTGTGTCAGCAGATGTCCGCTCTGATCGACCAGCGTTACATTACCCGGCGGTAAACCGGCGACCGCACTGGACACCAGATGCGTAACGGCACTGATTTGCCCTTCGTCAAGCGCACGACCCGGTTCGAGATTGACGGTCACTGAGGCCGAAGGCGATTTTTGTTCACGAACAAACAGAGACGGTTTAGGCATCGCCAGGTGCACGCGGGCACTCTTGACCGGGCCTAAGGTTTCAATGGTACGGGCCAGCTCGCCTTCCAGTGCACGCTGGTAGTTAACCTGCTCGCTGAACTGGCTGATACCGAATTTTTCTTGATCCAGCAGTTCAAAGCCCACCGCGCCACCTTTTGGCAGACCCTGTTGCGCCAGGCGCAGGCGCAGCTCATGAACTTTATCTGCCGGAACTTCAAGCGCACCGCCGTTATCGGCGAAGCGATACGGGATGTTCATCTGGGTGAGTTGGGTGACGATGGCACCGCCATCCTGATCGGAAAGGTTACTGTAAAGCGTGCGGTAATCAGGGCTTTTTGCCCACAGGACCATCGCTACAAGGATCGCAATGGCGGCGGCACCTGCCACGATCAGCGGGATTTTAGGGTTCGCGCGAAGGCGGTTCATCCACTCGAGTGATTTATTTTGTGGCGCTGTCGATGCTGCTGTCGCACTCATTGCGCACCTCTTAAATCCTGGTGGTTTACGTTATTCGTGTAGAGAAACAAAACTGACTCCCGGGTCGGCAAACACGACAAAAGTTCCATAGTGATGGCCCTGCCATTATTTGATGATTCAGAATTTTCTATGCGTCAAATAACCTGGTTTTTTCATGCTATTTACCGCCATTATCTTATTGACAAGCTGTTAGTCTTGACCGCGTAAAAAACCATCCAGGGGAAAGTCATGGCTATACAGGGCATTGAAGGGGTCATCAGTCAGTTGCAGGCAACGGCGATGACGGCCCGTAATCAGAACGTGATGGACGAACAGCCGACCATCAGCTTTGCGGGGCAACTGAACGCCGCGCTTGACCGTATTAGCGAAAAACAGACTGCGGCGCGTACTCAGGCGGAAAAATTTACCCTTGGTGAACCGGGCGTGGCGCTGAACGATGTGATGGCCGATCTGCAAAAAGCGTCGGTTTCTCTGCAGATGGGGCTTCAGGTGCGTAATAAGCTGGTGTCGGCGTACCAGGAAGTGATGGGCATGCAGGTTTAAAACGGCGGATCTTACGCTGGCAGCCTTACCGCTTTAATGCCACAATATTTTTTTCTTCGCATGCAGGAAACATGATGAAAAAAATAGCAATTGCTGGCGTGCTGCTGGCCTTGACCGGATGCGTTCAGGTTGATAACTATCAGGCCGTCATTAAGCATCCGGTGCCGTCAAATCTGGCCGGATACTGGCAGTCAAAAGGACCGCAAAGCCGTATGGTAAGCCCGGAAGCAATCGCCACACTGGTGGTGACGGAAGAGGGTGATACGCTGGATTGCCGTCAGTGGCAGCGCGTGGTGGCCGTGCCGGGTAAGATTATGCTGCGTTCGGACAGCTACTATAACGTGACCCGTAAACTCGATGTCTATCCGCTTGAGCGCGAGGGGACTACGCTTGAATACGACGGGATGGCGCTGCAAAAAGTTGACCGCCCGACCGTGGAGTGCGCTGACTACCTGAGCAAAAATCCGCTGGAGAGTCAGCTGCCTTAACGTTTTTGCCGGGTAGCGCTCGCCGCTACCCGGCTCCTGTCTACAGTACATCCTCTATGACCCACACGCTGACACTTCCGCCGTTACAGAAGAACGTCCCTTCGCCGTCGGCTGCTGTGGTGACCGTCTCTTCCCGGTTTCCGAGAAAATCACGCCATGTCTTGTTGCCGTAATTTTCACCCAGGCAGATCACCTTTTCCCCGTCGTCGCCATTCGACAGTACCACGACGCACCCTGGCGACTCATCTGTACCGCTGCGGCTAAACGCGATGCAGTTCGGGTGGTCAAAAAAGAGTGTCTGTACGCCGTGGGCGAAGCGCTGACGGGCCAGGATCAGCTCGTGCAGTTGCTCGATAACGGGCATGTCGATGTGGTACGTTTCGCCATCGCCGCCGGTGTCGTCGTAACTGGCTCCGAAGAGATCGGGGTAAAAAACGCTTGGGACTCCGTTCTCCCGTAGCAGGATCAGCGCATAGGCCAGCGGTTTGAACCAGGCCTCGACAGGGGCTTCCAGCGCCTGCAAAGGTTGGGTGTCATGGTTGGCAACCAGCGTTACCGCATGGAACGGATCGGCTTCCACCAGCGTTCCGGTAAATATCTGGCTCATGTCGTAGTCGCGGCCCTGACGCGACGCTTCATGGAACTTCATCTGCAGCGGCGCATCGAACAACATGGTTTTGCCGTCAACCTGATCGATGTAGTTCTGCAGCTTATCCACTTCATGCGACCAGTATTCCGCAACAATGAACAGCGGTTGTTCTGCAACTTCCTGTACGTGCTCAATCCACTCTTTATAAAACCAGGCCGGAATGTGTTTTACCGCATCCAGACGAAAACCGTCGCAGCGCGTTTGTTCCATCACCCAGCGCGCCCAGTATTTAATCTCCTCGGTTACCGCGTGATTGCGAAAGTCGATGTTCTCACCCATCAGGTAATCGAAATTACCCATTTCATCATCGACCTGATCGTTCCAGCCTTCGCCGGTATAGTCGTTGACGATTTTAAAGATGCCGTCTTCATCAGGGTTTTCAATGTGATCGACGCCGCTGAAACATTTAAAATCCCAGATGAATGCCGAATACTCTCCGGCACGGGCAGGGAAGGTGTAGCGTGTCCAGGCCTCACACTCGATGATCTCGTCCTCGATTTGTGTGCGATCTTGCTCATTGACCCGCTGCACGCGAATTGACTCTTTCTCATCGGCCCCCATTTTATGATTCACCACGACGTCCAGCAGCACTGCAATGTGATTGCTTTTCAGGGCATCAATCGCTTCCAGTAGCTGGGCTTTATCACCGTATTTGGTGGCAACGGTGCCTTTCTGATCAAACTCGCCGAGATCAAACAGATCGTAAGAGTCATATCCGACGGAATGACCGCCCGATGCGCCTTTGTACGCGGGAGGCAGCCAGATCATATTAATGCCGATTTCGTTGAGGTTAGGGGCTAAAGCTGTAACTTCCCGCCACAGTTCACCGCCAGCGGGGTAATACCAGTGAAAGCACTGCAGTAAGGTTGGATTGCGCATGCACCATCTCCATGAGGTCGCGAAACTCAAGTATGGAGCAGGTTTTGCAGAAATGCCTGGCGAACGAAGCGCGTAATGTTCGTTCGCCAGGTAAGAAGCTAATTTATATCGATATTGCTCTGCGGGACCAGGACATGGCCGCCCTGGTTGCTATAGGTGGAGAGAACCGTTTTCTGGATGGACGATTGGCCTACCAGCTTTGCCAGCTCGTCCATTCGGGTTTGCAGCAGCGCTTTCACCTGGGTTTCATTATCCAGGATCACGCGCAGCGTGGGACGAAGCTGCTCCTGCAATTGGCCTGAAGGTTCAATCTCCTGCGTGAGACGAGCCAGCGAGTGCACCGCATTGACATAATCGGTTTCACAGGTAATGAGGTCATCCCATAAGCCCTGGCGAGCCAGTCGCAACATCAACTGGCTCTGCTCAAGGAGTTGCTGATAAAGGGTATAGAGTTGCGGTGCATTACTCATTAGACGGCGTCCTGAATCAGTTTTGGCGTACCGGCAACCTCCTTCCACCCGTCAGCGATATTGCGCAGCAAGGTTTCCACCTCTTCGATGGCGCTGGCGTCGTTATTCACGTTGGCGTGCAGGAGTCGGCGTACCATATAGGCATAAAGGGCAATCAGGTTTTGTGTCAGCTCATCACCATTTTCTTCAACCAGCCCAATTTTGAGCCCGTTCTCGATAATATTGATGGCTTTCGAAAGCGCTTGCCCTTTTGCCGGGATATTGCCGTCCTGCAAGAACAGACGCGCGCGTACCAGCGCGCTGAGGGCACCATCAAATAGCATGATAACCAGCTGCTGCTGGCTGGCGCTCATCACCGCGCTTTCAACTTCTATTTTTGCGTAGGCTTGCGTGCCTTTTGCGCCGTACATGTTATCCCCCTCGGGTCTGATTAGCGTTTACTACTTGCTGCTGGACGATGTGTTTTCGAACTGCTGCGTCAGATAGCTGCTGGTGTTGTTCAGTGAGGTCATCAGTACGTCCAGCTGAGTAAACTGGGCTTTGTACTGCGCCACGGTCGCATCAATACGTTCGCTCACGGCGTTGTATTGATCCGTCAGATTGTTCAGCGTTTTACTGACGCCGTCTTTGGCCGCCTGAATAATGCCTTTGCTTGAAAGCCAGTCGGTCAGGTTGGTGGCCATGCTGGTGGTGATACCGGTGGTTTTACCGTCACCGACAACCAGATCTTTTACGGCTGCCGGATTATCGGTCAGCGCTTTTTCAAGTTTGGTACTGTCCAGCTCCAGCTTGCCGGAACTTGGGTCAGTGGTAATGCCCAGTTGCGACAACGTTTTATACGCTGTACCGCCAACGGTGTTGCTCAGCATGGTTTTCAACTGCGTCTGAATGGTGCGCAACGTGCTGTCGCCGAGCAGGGCACCGTTGCTGGTGTTCTGCGTGCTAGTCCCTGCTTCAACCGCGGTATATTTTGTTAATGTCGCGAAGTTGTCCTGAAGCGTGTTATACGCATCCACCCAGGCTTTCATCGCCGTTTCGGCTTTAGAGGTGTCCTTGGTGATCGTCAGCGTCTGGTTGCCGGTGGTCACGTCATTCAGATTCAGGGTGATATCTTCCAGCGCATCACTGATGGTGTTGCTGCTGTTTTCGATATCAACGTTGTTCACCTTCAGCTTCGCGTTTTGCGCGGTGACGCTTTCGGTCATGCCGTTGCTGGCATCGGTGCTGGTGCCGTTGTAACCCATGAAGGATTGCAGGGCGCTGTCACCGCTTACGCTGATGCTGACGGCATTGTCCGCACCGGTTTCGGTGGAGGTGATGGACAGGCGATACTGACCATTACCGACGTTAATAATACTGGCGGTCACACCGGCATCGGCTTTGTTAATGGCATCGCGAATGCCAGACAGCGAGGAGTTCGCTGCGCTGATATCCACCGTAACCGGATCTTTACCATTACCCGCCGTAAAGGTGATTTTGCTGTCCGTTGTGGCAATCGCCGTTTTGCTGTCGGCCTGGGTGTTTTTGGTGGTCAGCGTTTGCGCCTGCGCCAGCTGTGACACGCTGATAGTATATTTTCCGGCAATCGCGCTGCCGGTTGTGGTGGCGCTAAATGCCGTAGTGCTGCTTGCCGTGCTGGTTGCCGTAAACAGGTCGGCTTTATTCAGTGCGGTATTTGCAGTCTGGAACGCTTCCAGCGAACTTTTTAACGTGCCGTAAGCGCTTAGCTTGGCGGTATAAGATGACTGCTGATTCGAAATCGGCGTCAACTGGGCTTTTTCAGCTGCTGTCAGGCTGTCCAGAATATCTGCTAATTGAAGCCCTGAACCGATTCCCAATGATGAAATACTTGCCATATTTATTCCTTAATCTATCGACACGTAGAACGAATAGTGGGGTTATCGGCTTTAATGGCGGAAAGTTTACGGTTAAATTCTTTTTTTTAATGGCAGGAATAACGCTAATAGAGAAGAGTATTTCAGTGGCTAAAAAAATTATCGAGATCCTGAAAAAAAATCTAAAGGTTGTTTTGGACCAGACGATAACACCTTTGACGGCGATGAAGCCGAAGGGTGGAAACCCAAATCTAACCAAACAGATTTGATGAACAACAGGAAACGTAATCATGGCACAAGTCATTAATACCAACAGCCTCTCGCTGATCACTCAGAACAACATCAACAAGAACCAGTCTGCGCTTTCTACTTCTATCGAACGTCTGTCTTCGGGCCTGCGTATTAACAGCGCAAAAGATGATGCGGCGGGCCAGGCGATTGCTAACCGCTTCACGTCTAACATTAAAGGCTTGACTCAGGCTGCACGTAACGCCAACGACGGTATCTCTCTGGCGCAGACCACTGAAGGCGCACTGTCTGAAATCAACAACAACTTGCAGCGTATCCGTGAGCTGACAGTACAGTCATCTACCGGTACCAACTCCGATTCCGATCTGGCTTCAATCCAGGACGAAATTAAATCTCGTCTGGACGAAATTGATCGCGTGTCTGGTCAGACTCAGTTTAACGGCGTGAACGTTCTTGCAAAAGACGGTTCCATGAAAATTCAGGTTGGTGCGAACGATGGTCAAACCATCACTATCGATCTGAAAAAAATCGACTCTGACACTCTGGGTCTGAATGGTTTTAACGTGAACGGTTCCGGCACTGTTAATAACAAAGCAGCTACCGTCAGCAACCTTACTGCAGCTGGTGCGACCGAAACTGCAACAGGTTCTGGTCTCTACAATCTGACGACTAAGAATGATGCTGTAACTGCATCTGATGCTTTCTCTAAACTGAGCACTGGCGATACCGTATCCATCAAAACATATGTTGATGGCGGTGCTGGTGATATTACTACGAACTATACCTATGATGCGGCTAAAGGTAACTTCAGCTACGCGGCAAGCGTTGATAACGCAGATGTTACTGCCTTCGCGCAAAAACTGGTTCCTGCGTCAGGTTCTCAGTCTGGGGTATATACAGCATCTAATGGTACTACTGCCAGCGTTAAGTTTGACGTTGATGCTAATGGTAAAATCACTATTGGTGGTCAAGACGCCTTCCTTGATACTGCAGGTAACCTGACAACCAGCAATGCTGGTGGTACCGGTACTGCGGCTACTCTGGATGGTCTCATGCAGGCCTCTGCAGATGCAGCAAAAGCTACTACTGGTGCATATACCTCTTCCGTAAGCCTGAGTGGTACTACTTATAACTTTACTGATGCCACTGATGGTAACATGACCTACACTGCCACCATCTCTAAAGATGAAGTGATGGCTAAAGTAGGAAGCACTGATACTGCCTCAACTGTTGCTGGTGCAGCAACGGCGTCAACTGTTAATTATGCGTCTGGTGTTCTCTCTGGTTCAATTACCTTTAACAGCACAGGTGCTGACGTTGGTAAAGCAGATGCAACTTATAAAGATGCAAGCGGCAACTTTACCAGTGTGAAGGAATTCACCACACAGTATAAAGTGGACAGAGATACCGGGGCAGTTAGCGTTAATGCTAACCTGCTTGGTGATGGTACTGCTGGTACTGTTGATGACAGCAACAGCAATCCATTCGCTAAAGCCGTTGGCTCAGCAGCATATGTAACTTCTGGCGGTAAAATTACCTCTGAAGCAACTACTGCGGGTACTGCCACCACTGATCCTCTTAAGGCGCTGGACGATGCGATCAGCTCTATTGATAAATTCCGTTCATCACTGGGTGCGATCCAGAACCGTCTGGGCTCTGCTGTAACCAACCTGAACAACACCACCACCAACCTGTCTGAAGCGCAGTCCCGTATTCAGGACGCCGACTATGCGACCGAAGTGTCCAACATGTCTAAAGCGCAGATCATCCAGCAGGCCGGTAACTCCGTGCTGTCCAAAGCTAACCAGGTTCCTCAGCAGGTTCTGTCTCTGCTGCAGGGCTAATCGCCTGAATAAGCTCAAACCCCGCTTCGGCGGGGTTTTTTTCCTCTCTATATTATTTGTAACCCCTAAATAACCCCTCATTTCACCCACTATTCACCCGATTAAAACCCCTGCAGAATCGGATAATCATGCCGATAACTCAATTAATGCAGGGCTGTTTATCGTGAATTCACTCTATACCGCTGAAGGTGTAATGGATAAACACTCGCTGTGGCAGCGTTATGTCCCGCTGGTGCGTCACGAAGCATTGCGCCTCCAGGTGCGTTTGCCGGCGAGCGTGGAACTGGACGATCTGCTACAGGCGGGCGGTATCGGGTTATTGAATGCAGTTGACCGATACGACGCTCTGCAAGGAACGGCATTTACGACTTACGCAGTTCAGCGTATTCGTGGTGCGATGCTGGACGAGCTGCGCAGCCGCGACTGGGTGCCGCGCAGTGTTCGCCGCAACGCGCGCGAAGTGGCGCATGCGATGGGGCAGCTGGAACAGGAACTGGGACGCAACGCGACGGAAACAGAAGTGGCGGAGCGTCTTGGGATCGCTGTTGAAGAGTATCGTCAGATGTTGCTCGACACCAATAATAGCCAACTCTTCTCTTATGATGAGTGGCGAGAAGAGCATGGCGATAGTATCGAGCTGGTGACGGATGAGCATCAGCAAGAAAACCCGTTACACCATTTACTGGAAGGTAATTTACGCCAGCGCGTAATGGAAGCCATTGAAGCGCTACCAGAACGCGAACAGCTGGTGTTGACCCTCTATTACCAGGAAGAACTTAATCTCAAAGAGATTGGTGCGGTGCTGGAAGTAGGGGAGTCGCGGGTTAGCCAGCTGCACAGTCAGGCCATTAAACGCCTGCGCACGAAACTGGGTAAGTTATAGGTGATTGATTCACCTGAAAAATGCCGCACAACGTATTGACAACCAGGAGTTATCATGACGGTGCAGCAATCTAAAAGACGGCCTTTAAGCCGCTACCTGAAAGACTTTAAACACAGCCAGACGCATTGCGCCCACTGTAATAAATTACTCGACCGTATCACGCTGGTTCGTCGTGGCGAAATCGTGAATAAGATTGCGATTTCGCGTCTCGACACGTTGATGGATGAGGCTGCGTGGCTCGAAGAGCAAAAAGAGTGGGTAGCGCTTTGCCGTTTCTGTGGCGATCTCCACTGCAAAGAGCAAAGCGACTTCTTTGACATTATCGGCTTTAAACAATTCCTGTTTGAACAAACGGAGATGAGCCACGGCACCGTGCGCGAATATGTGGTTCGCCTGCGTCGTCTCGGCCAGCATCTGACCGTGCAAAACATTTCTCGCGATCTGCTTAAAACCGGGTATCTGGATGAAAATCTGGAGCCGTGGTTACCTGCGACCAGCACCAACAATTACCGAATTGCGCTGCGCAAGTATGCACAATATAAGGTCCAAATGCCGGGTGCGGTAAAGCAGAAAGTCCACACCGGGACAACTTCTGATATATATTAAAAATGAATAAGATGTAGCGGAGTCGCCTTTGACGTTACAGGTGAAATCTCTACACTACTCAAAAATTCCACTGTATCGGGGTATATATGAAATTAGCACTTCTGGGTCGTCAGGCGCTGATGGGGGTGATGGCCGTTGCGCTGGTCGCGGGTATGAGCGTGAAAACGTTCGCGGCAGAAAATCTGCTGAATAAAGTGAAAGAGCGCGGCACGCTGTTGGTTGGGCTGGAAGGAACCTATCCTCCGTTCAGCTTCCAGGGCGATGACGGTAAACTGACCGGGTTTGAAGTGGAGTTTGCGGAAGAGCTGGCGAAACATCTGGGCGTGAAAGCGTCCCTGAAGCCGACCAAATGGGACGGTATGCTGGCGTCGCTGGACTCTAAACGTATCGATGTGGTGATTAACCAGGTAACCATTTCTGACGAGCGTAAGAAGAAGTATGACTTCTCCACGCCGTACACCGTATCCGGTATTCAGGCGCTGGTGAAGAAAGGGAACGAAGGCTCCATCAAATCAGCGGCTGATCTGAAAGGCAAGAAAGTCGGTGTGGGTCTGGGCACGAACTATGAAGAGTGGCTGCGCCAGAACGTGCAGGGCGTGGATATCCGCACCTATGATGATGACCCGACCAAATACCAGGATCTGCGCGTTGGCCGTATTGATGCCATTCTGGTTGACCGCCTGGCGGCACTGGATCTGGTGAAGAAAACCAACAACACGCTGGCGGTTGCCGGTGATGCGTTCTCTCGTCAGGAAGCCGGTGTTGCCATCCGTAAAGGTAACGACGATCTGGTGAAAGCCATTGATGGTGCCATTGCGGACATGCAGAAAGATGGTAGCCTCAAGGCATTGTCTGAGAAGTGGTTCGGAGCAGACGTCACCAAATAAGTCTTTGATGGTAAAAAAAAGGCGCTTTTAAAAGCGCCTTTTTTATTTCTGGCACGACTACGTGCATAATAAAAAAAGTGCCTATTTACAGAGTTACCGGAGGTTTCATGTCACTGCAGAATTTAACGCGCTTTCCCCGCCTGGAGTTTATCGGCGCACCCACGCCGCTGGAGTATCTGCCGCGATTTTCCGACTATTTAGGACGCGATATTTTTATTAAGCGTGACGACGTGACGCCAATGGCGATGGGCGGCAATAAGCTGCGTAAGCTGGAGTTTCTGGCGGCTGACGCACTGCGTGAAGGTGCGGATACGCTGATTACCGCAGGGGCCATTCAGTCCAACCACGTTCGTCAGACGGCGGCAGTCGCGGCAAAACTTGGGCTCCACTGTGTGGCGCTGCTGGAAAACCCCATCGGCACGCGAGCAGAAAACTACCTGACCAACGGTAACCGCCTGCTGCTGGATCTGTTTAACGTGCAGGTCGAAATGGTCGACGCGCTGACCGATCCAACCGCACAGCTCGACGAGCTGGCCACGCGCCTGGAAGCGCAGGGATTTCGTCCCTATGTCATACCTGTCGGCGGCTCGAATGCACTGGGGGCGTTGGGCTATGTCGAAAGTGCGCTGGAAATTGCCCAGCAGTGTGAAGGGGCGGTGAGTTTATCTTCGGTAGTGGTGGCGTCCGGAAGTGCAGGCACCCACGCCGGGCTGGCGGTCGGCCTGGAGCAGCTGATGCCGGACGTTGAGCTGATTGGCGTCACCGTGTCCCGTAGCGTTGCGGATCAAAAGCCAAAAGTGGTGACCTTACAGCAGGCGGTGGCAGAGCAACTGGAGCTGCAGGCGAAAGCGGAGATTGTGCTGTGGGATGACTACTTTGCGCCTGGCTACGGTACGCCAAACGACGAAGGGATGGACGCAGTGAAGCTGCTGGCGCGCCTTGAAGGTATCCTGCTCGATCCGGTTTATACCGGTAAGGCAATGGCGGGGCTTATCGACGGCATTGCGCAGAAACGCTTTAAGGATGAAGGTCCGATTTTGTTTGTTCACACCGGCGGAGCACCTGCACTGTTCGCCTATCATCCGCATGTCTAAAAATCAGGTCGAAAAATAATAATGCAAGAAAGTATTCAACTGGTTATTGATTCGTTGCCGTTCCTGCTGAAGGGGGCGGTGTTTACGTTACAGCTCAGTATTGGCGGGATGTTCTTCGGGCTGGTGCTCGGGTTTGTGCTGGCGTTGATGCGCATGTCGCCCGTCTGGCCGGTGCGTTGGCTGGCGCGGTTCTATATTTCCGTGTTTCGCGGAACGCCGCTTATTGCTCAGCTGTTTATGATTTACTACGGTCTGCCGCAATTTGGTATCGAGCTTGATCCGATCCCGGCGGCGATGATTGGCCTGTCGCTGAACACCGCGGCGTACACCTCGGAAACCCTGCGTGCGGCAATCTCCTCCATTGATAAAGGCCAGTGGGAAGCCGCCGCCAGTATCGGTATGACGCCGTGGCAGACTCTGCGCCGGGCAATCCTGCCGCAGGCCGCGCGCGTGGCGCTGCCTCCGCTGAGCAACAGCTTTATTAGCCTGGTGAAAGATACGTCGCTGGCGGCAACCATTCAGGTGCCAGAGCTGTTCCGTCAGGCGCAGCTGATCACCTCGCGTACACTGGAAGTGTTCACCATGTATCTGGCGGCTTCGCTGATTTACTGGGTCATGGCGACGGTGCTTTCCGCGCTGCAGAACTATTTTGAAAACCAGCTTAACCGCCAGGAGCGTGATCCGAAATGAGTGCAATCGACGTCAAAAACCTGGTGAAAAAATTCCACGGGCAAACGGTGCTCCACGGTATCGATCTGGAAGTGGAGCAGGGTGAGGTAGTGGCGATTATCGGGCCAAGCGGTTCCGGTAAAACCACGCTGCTGCGCAGCATTAACCTGCTCGAACAGCCTGAAGGCGGCACGATCCGGGTAGGGGATATCACCATTGATACCGGCAAATCCATTAGCCAGCAGAAAGGGTTGATCCGCCGTCTGCGCCAGCATGTTGGCTTCGTTTTCCAGAGTTTCAACCTTTTCCCGCACCGGACGGTGCTGGAAAACATTATTGAAGGCCCGGTTATTGTGAAAGGCGAACCAAAGGAAGAGGCGACGGTTCGCGCACGGGAATTGCTGGCAAAGGTCGGGCTGGCGGGCAAGGAGACCAGCTACCCGCGCCGTCTGTCGGGCGGCCAGCAGCAGCGCGTGGCGATTGCGCGTGCGCTGGCAATGCGTCCGGATGTGATCCTGTTCGATGAACCGACATCCGCGCTCGATCCAGAACTGGTGGGTGAGGTACTGAATACCATTCGCCAGCTGGCGCAAGAGAAGCGCACGATGGTGATTGTGACCCATGAAATGAGTTTTGCCCGCGATGTGGCTGACCGGGCTATTTTTATGGATCAGGGGAAAATTGTGGAGCAGGGGCCCGCGAAAAACCTGTTTGCGAATCCGCAGCATCCGCGAACCCGGCAGTTCCTTGAAAAATTCCTTATGCAGTAGCATTTATGTGCTAAATTTGCTCCAGATTATCCCGCTGGAGCAAATTATCCTCCCCTGAAGTCCCTTTTCCTGTTCCTTTTATTCGGTTCATTCTGGCTAACTCATTTTAAAACTGAAGATAATGGTTTTGCGGCCGATATTTTGTATTAATAAATAAGTTTTATGTGTTACGTTATATTCACCATAATAATGATTATCTTTATCAGGGGCTTCATTCAGTCAGTATGAGGGATTCAGACTTTTTCACATGGCGGCGGGAATGCTTCCTCCGGTTTCAGGAATTGACCTGTGCCGACGAGGTATATCAGGAACTTCAGCGACAAACGCAGGCACTCGAATTCGATTATTTCGCACTCTGCGTTCGTCATCCTGTACCTTTTACGCGCCCTAAAATAGCAGTACATTCCACCTATCCGCAGCAGTGGATGGCGCAATATCAGTCAGAGAATTATTTCGCTATCGATCCGGTGCTCAAGCCTGAGAATTTCATTCAGGGGCATTTACCCTGGACAGATGAATTATTCGCTGATGCGCAGGAATTATGGGATGGCGCGCGCGACCACGGTTTGCGTTCGGGAATAACGCAGTATCTGATGTTACCCAATCACGCGCTCGGTTTTCTTTCCGTCTCGCGAGATGGTGCGCAGGTCAGTATGACCCGTAGCGAAGAAATTGAGTTGCGTTTGCAAATGCTGGTGCAAATGGCATTGACCTCTCTGCTCCGTTTTGAACACGAGATGGTGATGCCGCCTGAAATGAAATTCAGCAAGCGTGAGCGGGAAATTTTAAAGTGGACGGCGGAAGGGAAAACGTCAGCGGAAATAGCCATCATCCTCTCGATTTCAGAGAATACCGTTAACTTCCATCAGAAGAATATGCAGAAGAAATTCAATGCACCGAACAAGACGCAGATCGCATGTTATGCCGCGGCGACGGGGCTTATCTGATCAACCCAACGTTCTGCGTGTCAGACAAGACAACGGCTGAATGCACTGCATCCAGCCGTTTTTTTTACTGACGGTAAGCCTGTTTAATTTGCTTAACAGTATTAGCAAATACCGCGGACTCCGCTTCATCTTCCATCTGCGCGATCTGTTTTTCCATTTTAATGATCACACGTCCGGCGTCGGCCTGGCCCATTGCCTGCAGCATGAGTGTCAGCAGCGATTTCAGGCAGTTTACTTCCTGTGCCAGCTCTTGGTTATTCTCCGCAGTGGCGAATTCAGGTGTGCTCATTTATTTTCCTCATTATAAAACAGCGCTCGAGCGCGACGATGAAAGTTAAGGCGGCGGAGTATACCACAACCTGGGGTAAAAAAAGCAGTGGTTGTTTTTTGTACTTTTCTGCATTTTGTTTATTTGCGTAAACAGCGTTCGGGGGTAATCTTTACCGCATGTCATCTGCAATTAATTGTTTATCACCGGTTCGCTTGCCGTTAATTGTTGTTACAAAAAGTTGAAAGCTGTTTTGATGTGAGGCTTCAATGCGTATTTTTTGTAACTTTTTGAATACAGATGCTTAAAAATAGCCGCTAAGGCTCTGGCCGCGCGGGTTTTCCTTTCCACTGTCTGTACAGGCTAATTTCCAAAAACGAGAGCAAAATCGAAGCGCGGGTTTTTTAGCGTTTTAATCTTGCGAGGAAAACCGTTAATATAAACGTAATTAGCAGTCAGTAGCGTTATCCCTATTCTGGAGACATTTCCTTTGATCAACGTCCTTCTTGTTGATGACCACGAACTGGTGCGCGCAGGGATACGACGCATTCTTGAAGATATAAAGGGTATCAAAGTTGCTGGTGAAGCATGCTGTGGCGAAGATGCTGTAAAATGGTGTCGCGCCAACTCAGCAGACGTCGTGTTGATGGATATGAACATGCCCGGCATTGGCGGGCTTGAAGCAACACGTAAAATCGCCCGCACGTTTGTTGATACCAAAGTCATCATGCTGACCGTACATACCGAAAATCCTCTGCCTGCGAAAGTGATGCAGGCAGGCGCGGCCGGGTATCTGAGTAAAGGGGCCGCCCCGCAGGAAGTTGTCAATGCCATCCGTTGTGTATATGCCGGGCAGCGCTATATTGCCTCTGACATTGCCCAACAAATGGCGTTGAGTCAGATTGAGCCGGAGAAAACGGAGTCGCCGTTTGCCAGTTTGTCTGAGCGCGAATTGCAGATTATGCTGATGATCACTAAAGGTCAGAAAGTGAATGAGATCTCTGAACAGCTGAATCTCAGCCCGAAAACGGTTAACAGCTACCGCTATCGGATGTTCAGTAAATTAAACATTCACGGTGATGTCGAGTTGACTCACCTGGCTATTCGTCATGGTCTGTGTAATGCGGAGTCGTTGATAAGTCAGTGAGTGAAGCGTTCGATTCAAAAGCATTTCTGAAAACCGTGACCAGCCAGCCAGGCGTCTATCGCATGTATGACGCTGGCGGTACGGTTATCTATGTGGGTAAGGCAAAAGATCTCAAAAAACGCCTTTCCAGCTATTTCCGCAGCAATCTGGCCTCCCGTAAGACCGAAGCGCTGGTCGCATTGATACAAAATATTGATGTCACCGTGACGCACACCGAGACGGAAGCGCTGCTGCTTGAACACAACTACATTAAGCTCTATCAGCCGCGCTACAACGTACTGCTGCGTGATGACAAATCCTATCCCTTTATTTTCCTGAGCGGCGATACCCATCCGCGTCTGGCCATGCACCGTGGTGCCAAACATGCGAAGGGTGAATATTTCGGTCCCTTCCCGAACGGATATGCCGTGCGGGAAACGCTGGCGCTGCTGCAAAAAATCTTCCCCATTCGCCAGTGCGAGAATAGCGTCTACCGGAACCGCTCGCGTCCGTGTCTGCAGTACCAGATTGGTCGCTGCCTCGGGCCTTGCGTTGCCGGGCTGGTGAGTGAAGAAGAGTATGCGCAGCAGGTGGAATATGTGCGCCTGTTTTTAGCCGGTAAAGACGATCAGGTCCTTACCCAGCTGATTGCCCGCATGGAAAAAGCCAGCGCTGCGCTGGAGTTCGAAGAGGCTGCGCGCATTCGCGACCAAATCCAGGCGGTGCGCAGGGTCACCGAGAAGCAGTTTGTCTCCAATACGGGTGACGATCTGGATGTTATCGGCGTTTCGTTTGACGCCGGTATGGCCTGTGTTCACGTGCTGTTTATCCGCCAGGGGAAAGTGCTCGGCAGCCGCAGTTACTTCCCGAAAGTGCCTGGTGGTACAGAACTGGGTGAAGTGGTCGAAACCTTTGTCGGGCAGTTTTACCTGCAGGGGAGCCAGATGCGCACGCTGCCATCGGAGATCCTGCTCGATTTCAGTCTTGATGACAAAACCCTGCTGGCAGATTCCCTTTCAGAGCTGGCTGGCCGTCGCGTCAATGTGCAGACCAAACCGCGTGGGGATCGCGCGCGCTACCTTAAACTGGCGCGTACCAACGCGGCCACGGCGCTGACCACTAAACTTTCGCAGCAGTCGACGGTCCACCAGCGTTTAACCGCTCTGGCATCCCTGCTGAAGCTGTCGGAAGTCAAACGTATGGAGTGTTTCGATATCAGCCATACGATGGGTGAGCAGACTGTGGCGTCGTGCGTGGTATTTGATGCCAACGGGCCGTTGCGGGCGGAGTACCGTCGCTACAACATCACCGGGATCACGCCAGGTGATGACTATGCGGCGATGAACCAGGTTTTGCGCCGTCGCTATGGCAAAGCGATTGAAGAGAGCAAAATTCCTGACGTCATCCTGATCGACGGTGGCAAAGGGCAGCTTGGCCAGGCGAAGGCAGTATTCGCATCTCTTGACGTTGAGTGGGACAAAAACCATCCGTTGCTGCTCGGTGTGGCGAAAGGGGCGGATCGTAAAGCCGGGCTGGAAACGCTGTTTTTCGAACCGGAAGGTGAGGGCTTTAGCCTGCCGCCGGATTCCCCTGCGCTGCATGTGATCCAGCATATCCGCGATGAATCGCACGATCATGCGATCAGCGGCCATCGTAAGAAACGGGCGAAAGTCAAAAATACCAGTACGCTTGAGACCATCGAAGGCGTTGGGCCAAAACGTCGGCAAATGCTGTTGAAGTATATGGGCGGATTGCAAGGATTACTCAATGCCAGTATGGAGGAAATTGCAAAAGTGCCGGGTATTTCGCAAGGGCTGGCAGAAAAGATCTACTACTCGTTGAAACATTGAGGGCTCTGTAGCAACATAGAGCTAAATTTTACTGACAACAGACAGTTACCGTCATTATGCGATTTAATATCCCTACGTTGCTCACTCTCTTTCGCGTCGTGCTTATCCCGTTCTTTGTACTGGCATTTTACCTGCCGGTTGTCTGGGCTCCTTTCGCCTGTGCGCTGATTTTCCTGATTGCCGCCGTTACGGACTGGTTTGACGGCTATCTGGCGCGTCGCTGGAATCAAAGTACCCGCTTTGGCGCGTTCCTCGATCCGGTTGCCGATAAAGTGATGGTGGCGATCGCGATGGTGCTGGTTGCTGAGCACTATCATACCTGGTGGGTAACGCTGCCTGCGGCAACGATGATTGGTCGTGAGATCATTATCTCTGCCCTGCGTGAGTGGATGGCGGAGCTGGGTAAACGCAGCAGCGTGGCGGTATCGTGGATCGGCAAAGTGAAAACCACTGCGCAAATGGCGGCGCTGGTCTGGATGCTGTGGCGTCCGAACGCCTGGGTTGAATGGGCAGGGATTGGCCTGCTGTGGGTTGCCGCGGTGCTGACGCTGTGGTCAATGCTGCAGTATTTAAACGCTGCTCGCGGAGATTTGCTTGAACAGTGATCGTTTCGACGTAATTTTCAGCAAACGATCCAGGGATGTAAAAAATAACGTTGACTCAAAACGTCATATCAGTAGAATGCAACGCATCGAACGGCGGCACAGTTAGCCGGACGATAATGAAATCAAGTGGTTAGATGTTAACTTAATAACATGCGGGAATAGCTCAGTTGGTAGAGCACGACCTTGCCAAGGTCGGGGTCGCGAGTTCGAGTCTCGTTTCCCGCTCCAGATTAAATACATCGGCAATCGCGGGTGTAAGTCGAAAGACAACAGATTTAAGGCGCGTTAGCAAAGCGGTTATGTAGCGGATTGCAAATCCGTCTAGTCCGGTTCGACTCCGGAACGCGCCTCCACTTTCTTCCCTGGCCGGATGGTGGAATCGGTAGACACAAGGGATTTAAAATCCCTCGGCGTTCGCGCTGTGTGGGTTCAAGTCCCACTCCGGCTACCATGGGAAAACAAAGAATAATCAAAGCAATAAGCAGTGTCGTGTAAACCACCTACGGGTGGTTTTTTATTGCCTGAAATTCACCTCTCCGAAAATGAATCTCCTCCAACTGCGCCATACCCTGACGGGCTAAAAAAAATTTTCTGGCAGGGCTTGAAAACGGTGTGAGTGGAATTATTTTATTTATCGGACAAGCAATGCTTGCCTCTATGTTGAGCTTTTGAACAGGAATTCAGGAGGTTAATTATGGCACTCAGAACCTTGTCAGCACTCCCGGTATTTGCTGATTCTATTTTCTCAGACCGATTCAACAGAATAGACAGATTGTTTAGTCAGCTAACAGGTGACACCCCTGTCTCTGCTTCGCCTGCATACGATCTCAGGAAACAGGATTCGAATCGCTATCAACTTACGGTAAGCGTTCCAGGCTGGAAGGAAAACGAGCTTGAAATTGAAACCGTGGGGGGAAATTTGACTGTTTCTGGTAAGCGGGCCGAAGAATCGACAGAAGAAAACGAAAACTGGATATATCGTGGTATTCGACGTGCGGATTTCCAGTTGAGCTTTTCATTACCTGAGCACACCAAAGTGAATGGTGCAAGGCTGGAGAATGGCCTGCTGCAGGTCGATATTTACCAGGAGATCCCGGAAAGTGAAAAACCTAAAAAAATAGCGATAGAGAATAACCAGAAAGTGATAGAACATAAATCATAATCGGGTGAGTGCTCAGCGCACGTCACACACTTTATTTCAGAATAACAAACAGTTATGCACTTCATATTTTGACCTGCCTGCGCAGGTCTTTTTTTTGGGCAAAACACGTCAGTTCGGTGGCGGAATGGTCAGGAATTATTTCATGTGCGTGGCCTGTCCCGTTACGGGATGATGCCGAATGATTGTTTTACGTTCGTTTACTCCAGGTTTATGTTTAAATTTGGTGGAGTCATCTTTATGAGATATAACCTTCAGAGGTTTATAAAGGAGGTTGTTATGAAAAGAGTTAACGCTCTCGTTCTTTCTTCATTCGTTCTTGTCTCATTTTCTACATGGGCCGCAGAGGATCTGCACAACAAACTTGTTATCCAGGCAATCCCTGAATCCGAAGGGACGGTGGTTATTGAGGGGCAACCTAAATACGAGAAAACCTTCAACCTTGTCGTTTCGAGTAAGGTTGATGCGCCAATTGAGCTTACAGGTTTTGTTGGGTGTTACAGGGCGTTCGATGAGAAAGGTAAAGAGTTCGATGAACGCACGGTGCAGTTAGATCTGTTAGGGACGTTAAAAGATGGCGCGGCAAAAGTTGGTCATGTCTCTTTCGTCAGTGACGATGACGCCGTTTACAACGCTAAATTTGTAAAATGGTCAAAAGAATGTCCTAATCTGCCGCAGAAACCAAAGTAATACGGGATCAAACAACCCGCTCAGGCGGGTTTTGTCGCGCTCAATCCAGGCGTCATTGCACGGATTCTTCACACACCACCCAGATACGCCTTCCTCACTTCCTGATTTCCTAGCAGTTCTTCACCGCTGCCGCTCAGCCGTATTTGCCCGTTGACCATCACATACCCTCGGTCAGAGAGCTTCAGCGCATGGTGTGCATTCTGCTCTACCAGAAATATCGTCATGCCATTCCGGGCCAGCTCGCGCAGTGTCTGGAAGATCTGTTTCACCACAATCGGTGCCAGCCCCAGGCTAGGCTCATCCAGCAACAGGAGCTTTGGTCGGCTCATTAATGCGCGGGCGATAGCCAGCATCTGCTGCTCTCCGCCAGACATGGTCATGGCGCGCTGTTTACGCCGTTCTTTCAGGCGTGGAAACAGATCGAACATGCTTTGCATATCTTCCGCCGCATACTGACTGCCGATGGGGATTGTCCCCATCAGCAGGTTCTCTTCAACCGTCATATCCGGAAAGATACGCCGTCCTTCAGGTGCCTGGGCGATACCGCCGGAGGCGACATAGTGGGTGGATTGATGGCTAATATCCTCCCCACAGAAGAAAATCTGACCGTTGCGAATACGCGGCTGCCCGAAGATTGACATCAGCAGCGTCGATTTACCCGCGCCGTTGGCACCAATCAGCGCCACGGTTTCGCCTTTATTGACCTCAAGGGAAACCTGTTTTAGCGCCTGGATCACGCCATAAAAAACGTCGACGTCACGAAACGCCAGCATCGGTTCGCTCACAGGTTGACCTCGCTTTCTTCTGTACCCAGATAGGCGGCAATCACTTTTTCATCATGCTGGATCTGCTCTGGTTTTCCCTGAGCAATCACGTCGCCATGGTCGAGCACAATAATGTCGTCTGAAATCCCCATTACCATTCCCATATCATGCTCAATCAGTAAGACCGTCATGTCATGGTGATCGCGCAGAAAACGAATAATGTTACTCAGCTTGTGCGTTTCCACCGGGTTCAGGCCTGCGGCGGGTTCATCCAGGCAGATCATCTCCGGGCCGGTGCACATTGCGCGCGCAATTTCGAGCCGTCGCTGTTGCCCGTAGGACATCTCGCCTGCCAGACGATTCGCGCAATCCACCAGGTCAACCACTTCCAGCCAGTAAAAGGCCCTGTCCAGTGCGTCACTTTCTGCGCGACGGTAAGCGGGTGTGTTCAGCACGCCCGCGAGCAGATTGCGGTTGACGCGCATATGCTGTGCAACCAGCAGGTTTTCAATGACCGACATTTCGCGAAACAGACGGATGTTCTGGAAAGTGCGCGCAAGACCGGCGCGGTTAACCAGGTGAGTCCCGCCAAACATTTTATAGAAAAGACGTTGCCCCAGCTGTGCCGGGTTGACCCAGTCACCTGGCTGGAACTTCTGCCCGAGCACCTGAATGACGTTGGTGGTTTTGTGGCGCGTATTGAACAGAATGCTGCCGCCGGATGCCCTGTAAAATCCGGTCAGGCAGTTAAATACCGTTGTTTTCCCCGCGCCGTTCGGCCCGATCAGGGCGGTAATCGATCCGCGTTGCACGTCAAGGTTGACGTCGTTTAACGCCTTAATCCCGCCAAAGTGCATCATCAGATGTTCGACGCGTAATATCGTCCCGTTCATGGCGCGACTCCCTTACGCACGGCGAAACCGCTGCGGTTAATGCGGATCAGGCCGCGAGGCCGCCAGATCATCATCACCACCATCAGCATGCCAAACAGCAATACCCGGTACTCCGCAAAGCTGCGTAACAGCTCCGGGGTGACGGTGAGCACGAAGGCGGCCAGAACCACGCCCACAGTGGAGCCCATACCTCCCAACACCACAATCGCGAGAATGAGTGCCGATTCAAAAAAAGTGAATGACGTCGGGTTCACAAATCCCTGATACGTAGCAAAGAACACTCCGGCAATGCCTGCCGTCGAAGCACCCAGCGTAAAGGCCGAGAGCTTGACCAGCACATGGTTCAGCCCCATCGAGCGGCAGGCGATTTCGTCTTCGCGCAGCGCTTCCCACGCCCGGCCAATCGGCATTCGCGTCAGGCGGTGTTTGATGTAAAGCACCAGCAACACCACCAGAAACAGCACTGCGTAGATAAAGATAAACTTCATGTTCGGGTTATAGGTCAGGCCGAAAAACTCGTGGAACGGTACGCCGCCTTCTTTTGCCCGTCGGCCAAATTCAAGGCCGAAAAAGGTAGGAGGCGGGGCAGAAACGCCGTTCGGCCCGCCGGTGAAAGAGAGCCAGTTGTTCAGGACCAGGCGGATGATCTCCCCGAACCCGAGCGTCACAATAGCCAGATAATCCCCGTGCATACGAAGCACCGGGAAGCCGAGCAGGGCACCGGCGGCAGCGGCCATGATTGCCGCCAGCGGCAACATGCTCCAGAATCCGAGCCCCAGATACTGGTATCCGAGCGCCAGGCCATACGCACCGATGGCGTAAAAAGCGACATAGCCCAGATCCAGCAGCCCGGCAAGACCGACCACGATGTTCAGCCCGAGCCCGAGCAACACGTAGATCAGCCCAAGAATGGCAACGGTCAGCACGTATTTGGTGGCAACAAACGGGAAGCAGATCGCAAGAGCAATAATCAGGGGAATAATCCAGCGCATACGGCTCTTATATTCAGGAGGGCGGACATAAACGCCAGCGCTGTCCGCCTCAAAACGCGCCTGAAAACGCCGTCCGTAAGCCGTCCCTAAAAACGCACTCAGCAGAAAACGCCCCAGCATAACGATGGCGATGATCCATGCCAGCCGCCGACCTTCGAAGTTAAAGCTGTACCCGTCCAGCACTACGCCCGCGATGGGGCCAAAAATAATCAGAGCCACCAGTCCGGAAAAAACGGCATCCAGAATGCAGCGCTTAAGGGAAAACCCGGCAGATATCATTGTTTTCACCTTTACACTTTGGCCACGACAGGGCGGCCAAGCAGCCCCTGAGGACGGAAAATCAGGATCATGACCAGTAAGCCAAACGAGAACACGTCTTTATAATCTGAGTTCACCATCCCGGAGAATTGCGCTTCGGCCACGCCGAGTATCAACCCGCCGAGCATGGCACCCGGCAGAGAGCCAATGCCCCCCAGCACCGCCGCCGTAAACGCCTTAATACCGATGACAAACCCGACGTAGAAATCGAAGGTGCCGTAATTCATGGTGATCAATACGCCTGCCAGACCAGCCATCGCTGCGCCGATAACAAACACCAGCGAAATGATTCTGTCAGTATTAATTCCCAGAATGGATGCCATTTTGCGATCCTGCTGCACCGCGCGGCACATACGTCCCAGCCGGGTATGGCTGATTATCCAGGTCAACAGCAGCATCCCTGCGAACGAGGCGAGAAGAATAAACACTTTGGTGTAGGTTATCTGGACAAAACCTTCCCCAAGATGGAGGCGGAATACGCCGTCCAGCATGGTTGGAACGCCCTGCTGACGCGGGCCTTGGCTGAGCTGGGCGTAGTTTTGCAGGATGAGCGACATCCCGATGGCGGAGATCAGCGGTGCCAGACGGGTCGAGTTGCGTAGCGGTTTATAGGCGATGCGCTCGATAGTCCAGCCATAGACGCCCGTCACCACAACGGTAAATACCAGCGTACCCAGAATCAGCAGGGGAAAGGATTCCAGACCAAAGAAGGAGAGCAGTGCCAGTCCGATGGCACAGAGATAAGCGGAAATCATATACACTTCGCCGTGGGCGAAATTGATCATGCCAATGATGCCATACACCATCGTATAACCGATGGCGATTAACCCGTATACGGAACCCAGCGTTAATCCATTGATCAGTTGTTGCAAAAAGAATGTACTCATCATCGCGCGCTCGTGTTCTGGGCCGCGCATTGCGCGCAGCCTGATGTTTATTACGCGTCGACAGGCGAACCTGCCGACGTTGAGCGTGACTCCGTCCCGTTACTGCACTTCCTTATATTTTCCTTTGTCATCCCACTGATACACCACATAGTCAGAAACTTTCAGGTCGCCTTTGCTGTCCCAGGCTTTTTTACCCATCACCGTGTCGACGGAATTGGCTTTCAGCCATTCGCTGGCTTTGGCGGAATCGGTTCCTTTTGTGGCGTTAAATGCTGCCGCGATGGCCTGGATTGAGGCATAGGCGTAGAGAGTGTAGCCTTCAGGTTCGAACTTACCGGCGCGGAATTTATCGATAACGGCTTTGCCATCCGGGATCAGGCGTGGATCTTTCCCGAAGGTCATGTAAATACCATTAGTGTATTGCGGGCCACCTGCCGCCGTGACCATCTCTTCATTGACGATGCAGTCACCGGAGAAGAACTTGGCCTGCACGCCCTGTTCACGCATCTGACGAACCAGCGGGCCCGCTTCCGGGTGGCAGCCACCGAAGAAGACCACGTCCGGTTTTTGTGCGCCAATTTTGGTTACCAGTGCGTTAAAGTCCTTTTCCCCGCGCGATAAGCCCTCGTACATCACATCCTGAACACCGCGTTTTGCCAGCGCGGCCTTAGTGGCGTCTGCCAGCCCCTGCCCATAGGTGTCTTTATCGTGGATGATCACCACACGTTTGGCTTTCAGCTTATCGATAATGAAATCGCTGGCGACCTGGCCCTGCTGGTCATCGCGACCACACATGCGGAACATATCACTCATGCCGCGTTCGGTAATCAGCGGGTTTGTCGAACCGGGGGTGATGGAGATTATTCCTGCGTCGCTGTACACCTCAGAGGCGGGCATGGTGGAAGAGGAGCAGAAATGGCCGACCACGGCGTTGACTTTGTCCTGGTCAACTAAGCGGTTGGCGACGGCGACCGCCTGCTTTGGCTCGCATGCGTCATCGCCCTGAACCAGTTTGATTTTCTCGCCGTTGATCCCGCCCGCGGCGTTAATGTCTTCTGCGGCCTGTGTTGCACCATGCCAGTACTGATCGCCATAGGTTGCATTCGGCCCCGTGAACGGCCCGGCCACGCCAATGACTATATCGGCCTGGGCGGAAAATGCCGTCACCAGACAACCAGCCAGCACAAGAGAAAGGGGACTTCTGATAAATTTCAGCGACATTATTATGTTCCTTAGCAAAGAGGTTTTTGCACCACGGTATAAACCTGAACGCCTGCTGGCGTTGTCAATCCAAAAACAAAAGCGAGAACAAAATGCACGAAACGAACGAGATCCAGACATTATTCAGCTCAGTACGGCGAGTTTTTCCGGCGTGGTTACGCGCGAAAAAGACTAAGCAAGAATGTTGCCAGAATGGTTAACCCGTTGAGTGGGTTGCGACATGTTTGAGTATAGAGCGCCGTTTTACGCAGCCTTCGGGGATGGCGCGAAATTACAGCGAAGATCACATCCCGTTAACAACAATGCCCATAAGTTGTGCAACGGTCACGATTTGCACGTTTTTACGGCAGCCCCGGCCTAAACTTCAGATAGGCATCGACTGCAATATATGTCAGGATCGTTTCCTTTTTATCAGGAGTGTCAGTAATGACTGAAGGCCCATTAAATGAAAGTGAAATGGAGTGGCTGGAAGAGACGTTAATGTCTTACGGTCATGACGATGCGTCCGTGATTGACGTGTCCGAACTGGACGGCATGCTTACCGCAGTGCTTTCCGGCCCCGTTGTGGTTGAACCCGATACCTGGCTGGTGGCGGTATGGGGCGGCGAGAAATATATTCCGCGCTGGAAAAACGATCGTGAAATGAACCGTTTTATCGATCTCTGCTTTAAGCATATGAACGACATTGCTGAGCGCCTGAGCGAATACCCGGATCAGTTTGAACCGATGTTTGGCTATAACGACGTTGACGGCCAGAGCTACACCGTGGTGGAAGAGTGGTGCTACGGCTATATGCGCGGCGTGGCGCTGACAGACTGGTCCGCATTGCCTGACGCGTTAAAAGCGGATCTGGATGTTATTGCGCTGCACGGTTCAGAAGAAAACAGCGAGACGCTGGATGACCTGACCGAAGCGGAATACACTGCCAGCATTGAGCGTATCCAGCCAGCGGCGTTGCGTTTGTACAACTACTGGGTGGAAAACCCGCAGCAGCCGGAAGCGAAAAAGCCAACGGTGAACGGGACGAAGGTTGGCCGTAACGATCCGTGTCCGTGCGGCAGCGGAAAGAAGTTTAAGAGTTGCTGTTTGCACTGATAAAAAGAGGGGCTCATTCAGAGCCCCTTGCGTTATCCCACTTCCGGCAGCATCCCCGCTGCGATCAAAAACTGCACCAGAATAATGACCACGCCACAGGTAAACACAATACACAGCAGCGGCTTACCGCCCGCTACGCGATACCCTTGCTGAGGATGCTGCTGACGGCTTTTCCACGCCAGCAGGGAAGGCAGCAGCAGCGCCAGTACCGATAACGCCACACCCGCATAGCCCAGCGCCATCACAAATCCTCGCGGATAAAACAGCGCGAAGGCCAGCGGGGGCAGGAAGGTGATCGCCCCTGTCTGTAAACGTCCGGCAACGGTGTTGCGACGCTGGAACAGATCCGCCAGGTAATCAAACAGACCGAGCGCCACACCCAGGAATGAGGTGGCCAGCGCCAGGTCTGCGAACAGATGTACCGCCAGCTCGACGTGTGGGGAAGTGACGACCTCACGCAGCGCCAGCAGGAAACCATTCAGGCCCGAATGCGCCGCCATTAAACCGATAAAGGTCGGGGAATCAATGCTGCCGAGCGTCACCAGTTGCCAGAAGATATAGGCGATCAGCGGAATGGCGCTGCCGATAACAAAGACGCGACGCAGCTTGCGTATGTCCCCCTTCATATAGCTAACAATGCTCGGTACGCTGCCGTGGAAACCGAATGAGGTGAAAATCACCGGGATGGCGGAAAGCGCCAGCCCCTTCTCCAGCGGCAGCGTCAGCAGGTTAACCTTGTGAACATGCGGTGCCAGCAGAACTAGCATCACAATCAGGAAGAGAATTTTGGCACTGAACAAAAAACGGTTAAACAGATCGACCAGTGTAGTCCCTGCACAGACGACACCGCCGCCAGTCAGCGCGAAGAACATGGCACCGGTCGCCGGTGAAATGTCAAAGCCGAACCCGTCATTAACGCTGGAGGCGATCAGCTCCCCGGCACCGCTAATGTAAGCGGCGGTGAGGGCGTACATCAAAAACATCATGCTAAAGCCGGTGAGCCACTTCCCGTAGCGCCCGAGATAGCGTGCCGCAAGCGAGCCCAACCCTGTATCAGCAGGAACATGCTGATAAACCTCCAGCAGTAGCAGGGCGGTGTAACACATCAGTGCCCAAAGCCCGGCCAGTAACAGCAGCGTGACGCTAAATCCAACGCCTGCGGCTGCCAGTGGCATTGCCAGCATTCCTGCGCCAATCGTCGTACCGGCGACGATAAAAATACTTCCCAGAGTTCTGTTTTTCACGCTTTCCTCTACAACCGTTCCATATCGCGACAAAATCTGCGGCGCAGAGTAAGGGAAAAGCCGTAACTCGTCAAATCACCGTTACAACCCATGTAATTAAATGTTTACGGTTCGACAGAGGGGCACAAATCGGGGCTGGCGCTAAGCGATATCTGGCGATGAGAAAGTGATGTGTTTAATTGTGTGCGAGGGAAAGAAAAGGTAATACGTGGCGTGGGTGTCATGAAAACGGTGCTGAAAGATCAGCACCGTCAGAGAATTAATTCTGCGTATCGAGCGTGGAAAGTTCTTTATCAATAAAGTAAAGACCTTCACCGGATTTACCTGCCAGAGATAATTTATCCAGCACGGATTTAAACAGTTTCTCTTCTTCATGTTGCTCTGCAACATACCACTGCAGGAAATTAAAGGTTGGATAGTCCTGGCCGATCATAGCGGCATGAACCAGTTCGTTAATTTTCTGGGTGATCAGCTGCTCATGCTCGTAGGTGGCTCGGAACAGCTCATCAAGAGAACCGTATTCCGCAACCGGGGAAGCCACCGGTTCAATACGCGGCAGGCTGCCGGTATCGGTCATGTAGTCAAACAGGCGCTGCATGTGAGTCATCTCTTCCTGCGCATGGCGACGCAGAAATGCCGCAGCACCTTCAAAGCTGTGGTAGCTGCACCAGGCGCTCATTTGCTGGTAAAGGAGAGAGGAATAAAGCTCAAGGTTCATTTGTGCATTGAGCTTGTCGATCATTTCAGTTTTCAGCATGGTGCAGCTCCGGTTTATTATTTCTGGTTCACGATGAGCGACACTATAATTTGTTATTTAATTATTTGCAAAAAGTAAAATAAATATTTCTTTATTAAAAATACGAATGGGAATAAAACGCATTGACGCTTTGTATTTATATTAATGAGAATTATTTTTGTTCTTAATTAAACAGACTGCCAGCGGTGCTGGCAGCAGAGATTATTACCACGGATTGGTTGCATTAGGGTTAACGGCGTAGCCCATGCATTTATACTGGATCGTCACGCTCTCATTAAGACACAGAGAGCCACTAATGAGGGTACATGTTTTGACGGGTTGACCATAGGCGGAGGCGGTGGCATATCCCATGCTCTGACAGGCTTTAACGGCTGTACCGTTATTCACATACTCATCGGAGTGGGCGTTTTGCAGTATGGCCTGGCCGAAGTCAAGGCGGACAATCCCGTTGGGTGCGTCAAGATGACTGACCTCAGCCTGGCGGTTAATGTTACACCCAGCGAGAAGCAGGATCGTGCCAGCTATGATTACTCTTTTCATGGTTCACTCTGCGTGAAGGGGAAATACGTTATTTTAACGTCCACCGTTCAGGTCAATGGCTGGAATAGCCGGAGGATCAACCCTTTCTCTTCGCAACGAACAGCATCAGGTCGAGAAATTGTGAGCGCATCTGTGTTTTTTAAAACAAGTTTTCACTTAATTTGAAAGCATGTTTGTTTGATAGTAAGGTTACTGATGAAAAGGTATCCACAGCGGGACTTCCCGCCATGCATTCAGGAGAGAAAAGATGAAAATTGCACTGATGATGGAAAACAGCCAGGCAGCTAAAAATCCCATCATCCTTAATGAGTTAAAAGCCGTCGCCGATGAGAAGGGCTTCCCGGTGTATAACGTAGGCATGAGTGATGAGAACGATCATCACCTTACCTATATTCACCTTGGAATCATGGCGAGTATTCTGCTCAATTCAAAAGCCGTTGATTTTGTTGTCACCGGCTGCGGTACGGGTCAGGGTGCGCTGATGTCTCTGAATATTCATCCGGGCGTGATTTGTGGCTACTGCATCGATCCTGCTGATGCCTTCCTGTTCGCGCAGATCAACAACGGTAACGCGCTCTCCCTGCCGTTTGCGAAAGGCTTTGGCTGGGGTGCGGAGCTGAACGTGCGCTTTATCTTTGAAAAAGCCTTCACTGGCCGTAATGGCGAAGGTTATCCGCCAGAGCGTAAAGAGCCACAGGTGCGTAACGCCGGGATACTGAACCAGGTGAAAGCCGCCGTAGTAAAAGAGAACTATCTCGATACTCTGCGTGCGATCGATCCTGAACTGGTGAAGACTGCCGTTTCCGGCCAGCGCTTCCAGCAGTGCTTCTTTGAAAACTGCCAGGACAAAGAGATCGAAGCCTTCGTTCGCGGGATTGTGGGCTAACTGTGTCATTGCCGGGCCGTGTTGCCCGGCTTATAACATCACCTCTTCGTCGATACGGCGCTGCCCGCATCTTTAGTCAGGCGTAGCGTGTCAAACATCCCCACCAGGCAAATGAGCGCGATGGCGACAAACGCCAGCCGGAAGCTAATGCCGGGTATGGCTTCAAGCCCAAACGCCTCACTGATTTTTTCACCAATGCGAATACCAATTGCGCCCAGCGTGATGCCCAGCCCCACGGCAAGCTGCGTGGCGGTGGAAAACAGCGTATTGGCGTAACTCATCTGGGCTGAGGGCACATCGGCAAAGGCGAGCGTGCTTACTGCCGTAAACTGAATCGAACGAAATACCCCGCCGAGGTAAAGGATCAGCATAATCAGCCAGACGGGCGTGTCGGCGGTAAGAAATGCGCAGGCCAGCAGCGCCAGCACGTTTAATGCGCCGTTGATCAGCAGCAAGCGCTTAAAGCCTAATCCACGGATTAAGGGCGTGGTGGCGGGTTTAATAGTGAGATTCCCGACGAACACGGCAAGAACCAGCAGGCCAGAGTGAAAGGCATCCATCCCAAAGCCAACCTGAAACATCAACGGTAGCAGGAAGGGAACGGCGCTGATTGACGCGCGGAACAGCGAACCTCCGTACATTGTCACGCGGAACGTGGGAACCTGCAGTGCATCAAGCCGAATCATCGGCCATTTCGTGCGCCTGAAATGGCGCAGAGCAAACACCAGCGAAAGTAGACCCACAACCATCAGTGCAAGCGTTATCCCTTCCTTTACATGCTGCCCGCCCAGGGTTTCCATCGCATAGACCAGGCTGACCATCGCAATCGTTGTTGCAACAAAGCCCGTGAGGTCGAAGGGGCGACGAGCATCTTCATGCAGGTCGGGAATAATACGCAGCGCCAGAATAATGGCCACAATCCCCAGCGGAACATTAATAAAGAATATCCAGCGCCAGTCGGCGTAGCTGGTAATAAACCCGCCCAGCGGTGGGCCAATAATTGGAGCAACCAGCGCGGGCCAGGTCAGTGTGGCGATGGCTGTAATCAGCTGGTGTTTTGGTGTCGTGCGCAGGACGGCCAGACGACCGACGGGCACCATCAGCGCGCCGCCCATCCCCTGCAGGACACGCATGGCGACAAACTGATCGACCGTGTTCGACAGCCCGCAAAAAACAGAGGCCAGCGTGAAGATCGCCAGTGCAAAGGCAAATACTTTGCGCGCGCCGAAGCGGTCGGCAATCCAGCCGCTGGCGGGGATGAGCACGGCAAGCGTAATGAGATAGGCGCTGATCCCGATATTCAGATCCACCGCCTGCACGCCGAAACTCTTCGCCATGTCGGGCAGGGCGGTGGCAATCACCGTCCCGTCAAGAAACTCCATAAAGAAAGCACCGGCAACCAACAGCGCCGCAGGCGATAAGCCACGACGCTCTTTGTCAGTTATGTTCTCGCTCATTTTTCCTGCCATATCAAAAAATTTTATAAAAATTTACTGGAATTTATACGATCGTAACTAACGGATTTATCGTCATTTTTATTAACATCTCAGCCGCGCAGTGGGTTTTATGACTGTGATTTTAGTCACAAAAGTATTGATTTTTGTGATGGCGGTCATATTATAAGCGCATAGACAATAACACCTGCATAACAAATTACCGGAGCATCATAATGAAACTGCGCAAAATCCTGAAAAGCATGTGGGCTAACTACTGCAACACCTTTAAAGACGTCCCACCGGGTGCGATGTTCTGATAAAAAAACCTGCTTCGGCAGGTTTTTTTATGCCTGCAGACGACGAGAGAGAGATGAAAGGGCGTGCGTTTTGCTACTATGGCGGCCTTTGAATAAGGAGAAAGCCCATGTCACAAAACCTGAGCGCCGATCAGGAACTGGTGTCTGACGTCGTCGCATGCCAGTTGGTTATCAAACAGATCCTTGATGTACTGGACGTTATCGCGCCAGTCGAAGTGCGCGAGAAGATGTCCACCCAACTGAAAAACATCGATTTCACCAGCCATCCTGCTGCGGCCGATCCGGTCACGCTCCGTGCGATTCAGAAAGCTATCGCGCTGATTGAGCTGAGATTCACGCCGCAGGGTGAGTCTCACTAAAATAAACCGATGTTTTGAAATTAGAAACAGATTTCTGCTCAAACGTCGAAGGGCGACACAGGTTGTCGCCCGGAGAAAGGATCAGAAGAAGGTCTGGACCAGCAGATAACTCACGACACACGCCGAGCTTACGCCAATCAGCCCCGGCAGAATAAAGCTGTGGTTGATGATGTATTTGCCGATACGGGTGGTGCCAGAGCGATCAAACCCGATACACGCCAGATCGCTCGGATAGGTGGGCAGAACAAAATAGCCATACGACGCCGGGAAGAAGGCGATGAGCATTTTCGGGTCAATACCTAGCATTAACCCCATGGGCGCAACAGCGGTTAGCGCCGCTGCCTGGCTGTTCACCAGCTTGGAAACCAGGAACAGCACAATGGCATACGTCCACGGATGGCTTTTCACTACGCCTTCCAGCGCCATTTTTAGCTCATCAAGATGTGCCTGAAAGAAGGTATCACTCATCCATGCCACGCCGAATACTGAGAAGATAGCGACCATACCCGCTTTAAATACCGCACCGTTCGAGATGGCAGAGGCGTTGACCTTACAGGCCACGAGCATTACAGCACCGGCAATAAGCATCATCATCTGGATGACAAGGTTCATCGACAGCGCGGTCATTTTACCTTTGACCTCAAAGGCAGGACGCAGCTCCGGCAATGCACCCAGCAAAACAACAACGGCGATCCCGGCGAAGAAAATCCATGTGGACCAGTACGCCTGTTTCGGGAACCGCTGGTTCATCAACGTTTCCGTACTGCCATAAATGAACTCCCGCTGTTTCGGATCTTTTAGCTTTTCCTGGAACTCCTGGTCATCGGCCAGATCTTTGCCACGACGCAGGCTCCACATCGCGGCAATGGCGACGCCACACAGCGAGGCGGGAACGGACACCGCGAGGATTTCGAGTATCCCCCACGCGTGACCGATCCCATGCTGCGCACCCAGTATCGACACCAGCGAAACCACGGCAACGGAAACCGGGGAGGCGGTGATCGCCATCTGCGAGGCCACCGACGCCACGGCCATCGGGCGCTCCGGACGAATCCCTTTTTTCAATGCGATATCGGCAATAATAGGGAACATGGTGTAGACCACATGCCCGGTCCCGCACAGGAAAGTCAGCATCCAGGTGGTGAAAGGCGCAAGCAGGGTAATGTGCTGCGGGTGTTTACGCAGCAGGCGCTCAGCGAACTGCATCATCACATTCAGGCCACCCGCTGTCTGCAATGTTGCCGCACAGCCAATAACGGCGAGGATCGTGAGCATGACATCAACCGGCGGTTTACCGGGCTGCAGGCCAAAGACAAAACTCAGAATAAACAGGCCAATACCGCTTATCAGCCCAAGCCCCATACCGCCGAATCGGGTGCCTACCAGCAGGCAGAGGATAATGACAATAAACTCAATGGTGATCATGATGCTCTCTCGTCAATGATTGTTATTAAACAAATCATTACACGATGTGTGGTTATTCATTGGGAGCAAGATCAGATTTGTTAAATTTCAGCAAAAGCAGGGCGTTGTGGGAAGAAGAACCTGCCCCCGATCGGGAGCAGGGGGAAATGTTTAGTGATGTTGCACCGTCACCAGATCGAGCAGATGGCGATCGGTTTGTTCCAGACATAAGCCGTTGCGTCTGGCATTGCGAATTTCATCGGCGAGCGTTTTGAGCAGCATGCCATCCTGCTGTTGCTCTTTATCCATATCGCGTAAGAAATTCAGGGTCGTGCTGTCCTGCTGTGCTTTCGCTTCTTCGGCCAGATTGCTGAGCGTGGTGCAACGTTGCTCATACTCTTCAAGCGTTTTCTGAACCAGCTCTTCGAGAGAAGAGTAGCTGTCATCGATCGTATCTAGTGCTTTGACGATTGGGTTCGCCCCGGCAGTTTTCATAAAATTAAACACGCGCATCATATGCGTGACGTTGCTTTGTGCCTGCGTACGAAAGAAGGTGGCCGTACCGTTGAGACTGTTCTCAGAACACCATTTGCTCAAATGCAGGTGCAGATTTGATGCATAGAACTCCAGGTTCATCTGGGCATTGAGTTTTTGAATCATCGTTTGGGTAGCCATACAAATATCCTTATTGACTGAGGGACACGATGTCCGCTGCTTAACCTGACCCGGCAGGCTCATGCGATTGACGGGCAGAAATGTCATTTCTGCGCTGAATAAAAGTGACCGAATATTCACTTCCTGTGTTCGATATAAATAAGCATACCCTTGTCTCTGGTCTAAGAAAACTCTTAACGTCGCTGTGTTTACCATAGATTACAAATTTTAATATAGTCCAAATTTTCGAATCAGCATGCATAAATTAAAAATATATAATCTTATGATTTTTATGGGATTACTTTTGGTTATTGAGCAAGAGACATTTTTTAAATAATTAATGATGTAGTGGCGATAAGGAAAAGGCGAATGCGGATTAATAACTCCGAATATATGATGTAATAGAAAAAATGAGTCAGATCAAATTAGCATGATAAGCGCGTTATGTGATCTCCGTGCAGGTATGTTTCTGCGCATAATGAGAAAATGAAACAGTGTTTTATAACTTTTATCACTGAGGTTGAAAATGGCTAAAGTTGCTGTGCTACTGGCTCCTGGGTTTGAAGAAGCGGAAGCAATCATCACAATTGATATCCTGCGTCGTCTGGAGATTGAGGTGGAAACACTGGCCTGTGCGGAGTCCCGTGCGGTGGTGAGTTACCACAATATCCCCATGGTGGCAGACAGCACGTTAACAGAGCGTATCAATACGCTTTATGACGCCGTGGTCTTACCGGGCGGGCCACAGGGGAGCATGAATCTGGCGGCTAGCCGCGACGTAGTGCGCTTTATTACAGCACATGATGAGAGTGGCAAACTGATTTGCCCAATCTGTTCCGCGGCGGCGCGCGTTCTGGGCGGGAACGGCCTGCTGAAGGGACGTCGTTACGTCTGTTCTGGCGACTTATGGGAAAAGGTAAAAGACGGTGAATATGTTGATGCACCGGTTGTTGAGGATAAAAACCTAATCAGCGGCAAAGGGCTTGGACATGCTTTCGATTTTGCACTGACGCTTTCTGCCCGCCTGCTGGGTGACGAGGCACCTGTTCGCGATCACGCCGATCACATCTACTACGCCTGGTAATTTCCTCGCCGGACGCTATGGCGTTCGGCTGACAAGGATTTCTTAGCTGACCTTATGGATAATTCTGCTTAACCCCCTTTCATTTGTCCGACAATACCCTCCTTTTTTATGTCATTTTCCGCTGAATTTATGTACGCAATTACTGTAATTCTGCGGTGTGATGTCGCTCTCTTATGGATGATTAATTTCCCGCTAAAACTATCACCAGCACTAACGCTTATGACGAGGTAAGCGCTAATGCCTTGTTTTAAGTCCGATTAAATAAGAAGCACGCAATTATTCCCTACAGAAAAGAACGCTAAAGCTGGAGTTTACCATGCACAAATTTACTAAAGCGCTGGCGGCCATCGGTTTGGCTGCCGTTATGTCACAATCCGCTATCGCAGAAAATTTAAAACTCGGTTTTTTGGTGAAACAACCCGAAGAACCCTGGTTCCAGACCGAATGGAAATTCGCTGATAAAGCCGGGAAAGATTTAGGTTTTGACGTTATTAAAATCGCCGTGCCGGATGGAGAAAAAACCCTGAACGCCATCGACAGCCTGGCGGCCAGCGGCGCGAAAGGGTTTGTGATCTGTACGCCGGACCCAAAACTGGGTTCAGCCATTGCAGCAAAAGCGCGCGGTTACGACATGAAGGTGATCGCTGTTGACGATCAGTTCGTGAACGCCAAAGGCAAACCGATGGACTCCGTACCGCTGGTGATGATGGCGGCGACCAAAATCGGCGAGCGTCAGGGCCAGGAACTCTATAAAGAGATGCAAAAACGCGGCTGGGATGTCAAAGAGACCGGGGTAATGGCTATCACCGCTGATGAGCTGGATACCGCGCGCCGCCGTACCACCGGTTCAATGGACGCGCTGAAAGCTGCCGGTTTCCCGGAAAAACAGATCTATAAAGTGCCGACCAAATCCAACGATATCCCCGGCGCATTCGATGCCGCGAACTCCATGCTGGTGCAGCACCCTGAAGTCAAACACTGGCTGGTGGTCGGCATGAACGATAACACCGTACTGGGTGGCGTGCGCGCGACAGAGGGGCAGGGCTTCAAGGCACCTGATGTCATCGGGATTGGCATCAACGGCGTGGACGCGGTCAGCGAGCTGTCCAAAGCACAAGCCACCGGCTTCTACGGCTCGCTGTTACCAAGCCCTGACGTACACGGCTACAAATCCAGCGAGATGCTCTACAACTGGGTGACCAAAGGGGTTGAGCCACCGAAATTCACCGAAGTGACCGACGTGGTGCTCATCACCCGCGATAACTTCAAAGAGGAGCTGGCGAAAAAAGGACTGGGCGGTAAGTAATACGCAGTGATTGTGCCCCTCGCTCATCGTGAGGGGCCAGACGTACACACTACTGGAATCACGGAGACGTTATGCGACAGTCTGATCCGTATCTCTCATTTCGCGGCATCGGGAAAACCTTCCCCGGTGTTAACGCGCTGACCGATATCAGTTTCGACTGCTATGCTGGCCAGGTTCATGCGCTGATGGGGGAGAACGGCGCGGGGAAATCCACGCTGTTGAAAATCCTCAGCGGCAACTACACGCCAACAACCGGAACACTGGCTATTCGCGGCGAAGAGATGACCTTTGCCGACACCACGGCGGCGCTAAACGCCGGGGTCGCCATTATCTATCAGGAACTGCATTTGATCCCTGAGATGACCGTGGCGGAAAACATCTATCTGGGCCAGTTGCCGCACAAAAGCGGCCTGGTTAATCGCTCGCTACTCAATTATGAAGCGGGGCTGCAGTTAAAACATCTTGGTCTGGATGTTGATCCCCAGACGCCCCTGAAATATCTCTCTATCGGTCAGTGGCAGATGGTAGAAATTGCCAAGGCTCTGGCACGTAACGCCAAAATTATCGCCTTTGACGAGCCGACCAGTTCGCTCTCTGCGCGTGAAATCGAAAATCTGTTCCGCGTCATCCGCGAGCTGCGCAAAGAAGGACGCGTCATTTTGTATGTCTCTCACCGTATGGAAGAGATTTTTGCCCTAAGCGATGCCATTACCGTGTTTAAAGATGGCCGCTATGTGCGCACGTTTACCGACATGCAGCAGGTTAACCATGATCAGCTGGTGCAGGCGATGGTGGGTCGCGAGCTGGGGGATATTTACCACTGGCAGCCGCGTGAATACGGCCCTGAACGTCTGCGGCTGGACAATGTGAAAGCGCCAGGGGTGCGGACACCCGTTTCGCTTTCGGTGCGCAGCGGTGAAATTGTCGGGCTGTTTGGCCTGGTTGGGGCCGGGCGGAGTGAATTGATGAAAGGGCTGTTTGGCGGCACGCGCATTACCGGGGGGCAGGTCTCCATCGACGGAAAAGCGGTTGATATCCAGAAGCCGGCCCACGCTATCAACGCGGGCATGATGCTTTGCCCGGAAGATCGCAAAGCGGAGGGGATTATTCCGGTCCACTCGGTGCGCGACAACATCAATATCTCGGCAAGGCGTAAATACATCCGGGCGGGCTGCCTGATCAACGACAGCTGGGAAGCGAGCAACGCCGATCGCCATATCCGTTCGCTCAACATAAAAACGCCGGGGGCGGCGCAACTGATCATGAATCTTTCCGGTGGTAATCAGCAGAAGGCGATTCTGGGCCGCTGGTTGTCGGAAGATATGAAGGTCATTTTGCTGGATGAGCCGACACGCGGTATTGACGTGGGGGCGAAGCATGAAATCTATAACGTCATTTATGAACTGGCAAAACGCGGCGTGGCGGTGTTGTTCGCCTCCAGCGATCTGCCTGAGGTGCTTGGCGTCGCTGACCGCATCGTTGTGATGCGTGAAGGTGAAATTGCCGGTGAGTTGCAACATGAACAGGCGAATGAACAACAGGCGTTGAGTCTCGCCATGCCTAAAGTTAGCCAGGCTGTCGCCTGAGTAAGGAGTCAATGATGTCCTCTGTTACTACATCCGGAGCGCCGAAGTCAGCTTTCAGTTTTGGCCGCATCTGGGACCAGTACGGCATGCTGGTCGTTTTTGCCGCGCTGTTCATCGCCTGCGCGATTTTTGTGCCTAACTTCGCCACCTTTATCAATATGAAAGGGCTGGGGCTGGCGATCTCTATGTCCGGCATGGTGGCCTGCGGGATGCTGTTCTGTCTGGCCTCCGGCGATTTCGACCTCTCTGTCGCCTCGGTGATTGCCTGTGCGGGCGTGACAACGGCGGTGGTCATCAACCTGACCGAAAGCCTGTGGATTGGCGTTTTCGCTGGTCTGTTGCTGGGCGTTCTCAGCGGGCTGGTGAACGGGTTTGTCATTGCCCGCCTGAAAATTAACGCTCTGATCACGACGCTTGCGACGATGCAAATCGTGCGTGGTCTGGCTTACATCATTTCCGATGGTAAAGCGGTCGGGATTGAAGACGAACGTTTCTTCACCCTGGGCTATGCGAACTGGCTCGGCTTGCCCGCCCCCATCTGGCTGACGGTGGCATGCCTGATCCTGTTCGGCTTCCTGCTCAACCGTACCACCTTTGGTCGTAATACCCTGGCGATTGGCGGTAATGAAGAGGCTGCGCGTCTGGCCGGTGTGCCGGTTGTACGCACCAAGATCATCATCTTCGTGCTCTCCGGGCTGGTCTCTGCAGCGGCGGGGATCATTCTGGCTTCGCGTATGACCAGCGGCCAGCCAATGACCTCTATCGGTTACGAGCTGATCGTCATTTCAGCGTGCGTATTGGGTGGTGTTTCCCTGAAAGGCGGCATCGGAAAAATCTCATATGTGGTGGCCGGTATCCTGATTCTGGGGACGGTGGAGAACGCCATGAACCTGTTGAATATTTCACCGTTCTCGCAGTACGTGGTTCGCGGCCTGATCCTGCTGGCAGCCGTGATTTTCGACCGTTACAAACAAAAAGCGAAGCGTACCGTCTGAGTCACTTCCTGCCTTTATTCTGCTCAACTATTAACCATAGTTGACCTCCTGACCGGCCCGCCAGTTTCACAGGCGGGTCGGTTGTCAAATGGCGAGCACCGTCACACTGTCTATACTTACATGGTTGTTTACTCACTGTAAGGAGGAAAAGGGTGGCTGACTTGTTAACCGCACCGCCTGTACTGCCCGGAAAATTTGCTTTCTTTTTTGACCTCGACGGGACTCTCGCCGGGATAAAACCGCATCCTGATGAGGTCGTCGTACCGGATACGGTATTAGAGAATTTGCAGCAGCTCTCCCGAATGAACGAGGGAGCACTGGCATTGATTTCAGGGCGCTCTATGGCCGAGCTGGATGTGCTCGCCAGTCCATACCACTTTCCGCTGGCTGGTGTGCACGGAGCGGAGCGCCGCGATATCCATGATCAACTGCATGTGGTTTCACTCCCCGATACCTTAATCCAGATGCTGCATATGCATCTCGCTCAGGCGCTTGAAAAGCTGCCGGGTACTGAGCTGGAACCCAAAGGTATGGCTTTTGCCTTGCACTACCGCCAGGCCCCACATCATGAAGCGGCAATCTTTGCCATTGCCAGAAGCGTGGCCGAGGCGCATCCGCAGCTCGCTCTGCAGCCGGGAAAATGTGTCGTTGAGATAAAACCGCAAGGGATCAACAAAGGCGCTGCAATCGCGGCGTTTATGGCTGAGCCGCCCTTCAGGGGCAGGACGCCAGTATTTTTTGGGGATGACCTGACCGATGAGGCCGGGTTTACCGTGGTAAACAAGGCCGGCGGGATGTCTGTCAAAGTCGGCCCTGGAGAAACAATTGCCGAATGGCGGCTGGAAAGCGTCGCCAGCGTCTGGCAATGGATATCTGACGTCGCTAACCAGCAACAACAACAAATAGCGCAAAACAACGGGAGAAATCATTATGGGTCGCTTAGTCGTCGTCTCTAATCGCATTGCACCGCCGGATGATAAAAAAGCCAGTGCGGGTGGCCTGGCGGTAGGGGTGTTAGGTGCCTTAAAAGCCGCCGGTGGCCTGTGGTTTGGCTGGAGCGGTGAAATCAGTAATGACGAGAAACCGCTGGAAAAAGTCACGCAGGGCAATATCACCTGGGCCTCGTTTGCTCTCAGTGAAAAAGATTATGAAGAGTATTACTCCGAGTTCTCCAACGCCGTATTGTGGCCTGCGTTTCACTACCGCCTCGACCTGGTGAAGTTCCAGCGGGAGTCATTCGAAGGGTATATGCGCGTCAATGCGCTGCTGGCGGATAAACTGCTGCCATTAATCCAGGAGGACGATATTCTATGGATACACGATTATCATCTTCTTCCCTTCGCCAGAGAGCTGAGAAAACGGGGCGTGAATAACCGGATCGGCTTCTTCCTCCATATTCCTTTCCCGACACCGGAGATATTCACCGCGCTGCCGCCGCATGAAGAGCTGCTTGAGGCGCTGGCAGATTATGATCTGCTGGGCTTCCAGACGGAAAATGACCGTCTGGCCTTCCTTGACAGCGTGTCCGGTAAAACGCGTCTGACGACGCACAGCGGGAAATCGCATACGGCATGGGGGAAGACGTTCCACACCGAGGTTTATCCTATCGGCATCGAACCGGACGAGATTGCCGAACAGGCGTCAGGCCCGCTACCGCCGAAGCTGGCACAGCTTAAAAACGAGCTGAAGCATGTGAAGAACATCTTTTCGGTAGAACGTCTGGATTACTCAAAAGGCTTGCCGGAGCGTTTTCTGGCTTATGAGACGCTGCTGGATAAATACCCTGAGCACCACGGAAAGATCCGCTACACGCAAATCGCGCCCACATCACGGGGTGAAGTGCAGGCCTATCAGGATATTCGTCATCAACTGGAGACGGAAGCGGGCCGAATTAATGGCCGATACGGGCAACTGGGCTGGACGCCGCTTTTCTATCTGAATCAACACTTTGACCGCAAGATCCTGATGAAGGTCTTCCGCTATGCGGATGTCGGGCTGGTAACGCCGCTGCGCGACGGGATGAATCTGGTGGCGAAGGAGTATGTTGCAGCACAAGATCCTGCCGACCCTGGCGTGCTGGTCCTGTCACAGTTTGCCGGTGCAGCGAATGAACTCACGTCCGCACTGCTTGTCAATCCTTATGACCGCGATGATGTCGCGAATGCGCTCGATCGTGCGCTGAAAATGCCCCTTACCGAACGTATCTCACGACATGCGGAGATGATGGAAACCATTCGCACGAACGATATTAATCACTGGCAGGCGCGCTTTATGAGTGATTTACGCGAGATTACGCCGCAAAACAGCGAAGGCCATCTGCAAAAGAAGATCGCGACATTCCCTAAACTGGCATGATATTCCTCGGGGGCATTACCGGCCCCCGAGAGGCACTAACAGTACATCCACCTGGCTTGACGCAACAATTGATTTAGCCGAACAGGCTGCACGCGAAAAAAAGCTCTGGTTATGATTACCGCAAATAACCAAATCAATATTCTGTTTACGACATATATCCAGAATATGTTGATTTAATTCCCCCGTCGCAATAACGGTTTCATGAACAGGATATTGCGCCTTTTCTACCAGCTCCCGCAGAAATTGCTGTGTTTCTTCCTGCAGGACATCACGAATATCTTCAAGCATGGGCGCAGCCAGTTGATTGTACATCTCAGGCTCGGCGGCCAGCGTGATCAGGCTGATACGGGCATTGGTGGGTCTGGCAATGGAAACAGCACGGGCGACGAGTTGATGGCTTTCCGGTGAAACTGCTACAGAAACAAGAAGATGGCTGTAACTCATCACGCACTCCTTTGATGTCTGAAAGACAATGTTTTCTCAGCTTTACCGCGAATTTGCCACTTCTGCAAGTGGGGAATACGACAATAGTGTGAACCTTATCATAATTATTCATTAATTATTCTTATAAGAAGAATACTGCAAACGTGCTCGTGAATGAGAAAAATTAACATCTTAACCTAAATCACACATTTAACATTCTGCCTGGCTAAATCGTTTTAACGCGTTATTAACACGGGCGGGATGATTTCAGTGTGAAACTTCCTGCGGCTTTTTTAAGGATAACTTCCTGTTTTTCATGATTAATGAAACTTCGTTTCTGACAGCGCAGCCTCTCCGGCGTCTGGCCGCGTCATCGTTAGGGTGGTAAGCAATTCCTGTACCCATTTAACTCAGCCTTCTGCATCAGTATTCGTCCTGCTGGAATACAAAAGCGTGTCGATTGAGCATAAATTAGCCAACTTACAAGTCGTGCTGATGGATTTATGGGATATATTCGCTTAAATTATGTGATGTGGATCACATTTTTTTTAAATTTCAGGGGAGGCTGCATTGTATGTGTCAAAACTGACGAGTAGAGTTTGCGTCGAATTAGGAAAAATCTTAGTTATTTGTAAGAAATGATAAAAGGTGTAAGCAACGCATCCGCGTGCTGAGTTGCTGCGCGTTTTACAGCATACAACCTTAATTCAACTATGCATTTGGCCTTTTCTTTTTATACCGGGTGATTTCCCGGCGACATCACGGGGTGCGGTCTTTCCGCATAAAAATAATAGTTGGTTATTCGGGATGGGAAAAATGCATACATCCGAGTTGCTAAAACATATCTATGACATCAATTTGTCATATTTACTGCTCGCGCAGCGTTTGATTAGTCAGGACAAAGCGTCCGCGATGTTTCGTCTGGGTATTAACGAAGAGATGGCAACCATGCTGGGTGGATTAACCCTTCCACAAATGGTAAAGCTGGCTGAAACGAACCAACTGGTTTGTCAGTTCCGTTTTGATAATCCGCAGACGATTACGCGTCTTACTCAGGAATCCCGTGTTGACGATCTGCAACAGATCCATACCGGTATCCTGCTCTCAACTCGCCTGCTCAACGAAATCAGCCAGACTGATGACGCAGCCCGTAAGAAAAGGGCGTAAAAATGAGCGAGAAAAGCATTGTTCAGGAAGCCCGTGACATACAGCTGGCAATGGAATTGATTACGCTGGGTGCTCGTTTACAAATGCTGGAAAGCGAGACTCAGCTGAGCCGTGGTCGCCTGATTAAACTGTATAAAGAGTTACGTGGCAGCCCTCCACCGAAGGGGATGCTGCCGTTTTCAACGGACTGGTTTATGACCTGGGAACAGAATATTCATGCCTCGATGTTCTGTAACGCCTGGCAGTATCTGCTGAAAACCGGTTTGTGTAGCGGTGTCGATGCCGTGATCAAAGCGTATAAACTTTACCTTGAGCAATGCCCACAGCAGGAAGGAGGCCCCCTGCTGGCGCTGACCCGCGCATGGACGCTGGTGCGTTTTGTTGAAAGCGGAATGCTTGAATTGTCACACTGCAATTGCTGTAACGGTAATTTTATTACCCATGCGCACCAGCCTGCTGGCAGCTTCGCCTGTAGTTTATGTCAGCCACCATCCCGTGCAGTAAAAAGACGTAAACTTTCCCGACAGGCTGCCGATATTATTCCACAACTGCTGGATGAACAGATCGAACAAGCTGTTTAACCCGAACGTGTGGGCAAGATTCCAGCAGCGGTAAGAGATTACCGCTGCTTTTTTTTACCCTCCATTCCGGTAACCCGTTCGAGATGAACGTCCTGCCATAGTCACTAGCGGAAGGATGATGTCGTGCTTATCTTATTAGGTTACCTGGTAGTTCTCGGTACAGTTTTCGGCGGTTACATGATGACCGGCGGGCACCTTGGAGCACTCTATCAACCGGCTGAACTTATTATCATCGGCGGCGCAGGGATAGGGGCTTTTATCGTTGGCAACAACGGTAAATCGATCAAGGGGACGCTAAAAGCCATTCCGTTGCTGTTCCGTCGCTCAAAATACACCAAAAGTATGTACATGGATCTGCTGGCGCTGCTCTATCGTCTGATGGCGAAATCCCGTCAGCAGGGGATGTTCTCGCTGGAGCGTGACATCGAAAACCCAAAAGAGAGCGAAATCTTCGCCAGCTATCCGCGCATTCTTGCGGACGCGATGATGCTGGATTTCATTGTCGATTACCTGCGCCTCATTATCAGCGGCAACATGAATACCTTCGAAATCGAAGCGTTGATGGACGAAGAAATTGAGACCCACGAAAGCGAATCCGAAGTGCCGGCCAACAGCCTGGCACTGGTCGGTGACTCGCTTCCGGCGTTCGGTATCGTTGCGGCGGTTATGGGTGTGGTTCATGCCCTGGCGTCAGCGGATCGTCCGGCGGCAGAACTGGGCGCGCTGATTGCCCACGCGATGGTCGGTACCTTCCTCGGTATTTTGCTGGCCTACGGTTTTATCTCACCGCTGGCAAGCGTCCTGCGCCAGAAGAGCGCGGAAACCACCAAAATGATGCAGTGCGTGAAGATCACGCTGCTCTCTAATCTCAACGGTTATGCGCCACCGATCGCCGTCGAATTTGGCCGTAAAACGCTCTACTCCAGTGAACGTCCATCGTTTATCGAACTGGAAGAGCACGTGCGTGCGGTGAAAAACCCAAACCAACAGACGACCACTGAGGACGCATGAAAAACCAGTCCCATCCGATCGTCATCGTAAAAAAACGCAAGCACAAGGGGCATGGGCACGGTGCGCATGGCTCCTGGAAGATCGCGTATGCCGATTTTATGACCGCCATGATGGCGTTCTTTCTGGTGATGTGGCTGATCTCCATCTCCAGCCCGAAAGAGCTTATCCAGATTGCGGAATATTTCAGAACGCCGCTGGCCACAGCGGTGACAGGGGGACAACGCATTTCAAACAGCGAGAGTCCCATTCCTGGCGGTGGCGATGATTACACCCAGCAGAAGGGTGAGGTGAAAAAAGAGCCTAACATCGACGAGCTGAAAAAACGGATGGAACAGGCGCGCCTGAAAAAACTGCGTGGTGACCTGGATCAACTGATCGAAGCGGACCCGAAACTGCGCGCGCTGCGCCCGCATCTGAAGATTGACCTCGTGCAGGAAGGTCTGCGTATTCAGATTATCGACAGCCAGAACCGCCCCATGTTTAAAACCGGGAGTGCGGAAGTTGAACCCTATATGCGCGATATTTTGCGCGCGATTGCCCCGGTGCTGAACGGCATTCCTAACCGAATCAGCCTGTCAGGACACACGGATGATTTCCCGTATGCCACGGGTGAGAAGGGATACAGCAACTGGGAACTTTCTGCCGATCGTGCCAACGCCTCGCGTCGCGAGCTGGTGGCGGGTGGGCTTGATGATGGCAAGGTACTGCGCGTGGTCGGCATGGCAGCAACCATGCGTGTCACCGACCGCGGGCCGGATGACGCCATCAACCGTCGTATCAGTCTTTTAGTGCTGAACCAGCAGGCGGAGCAGGCCATCCTGCATGAAAACGCCGAAAGTCAGAATGAGTCACTGGACGATTTAAAACAGCCTGGGGCCGTTCCTTCGGCTGCCGTTCCAACATCGCCACCAGCCAATCCGAGGTGATAGCGTGAGCATGGATATTAGCGATTTTTACCAGACATTCTTTGATGAAGCCGACGAATTGTTGGCCGATATGGAGCAACACCTGCTGGATCTGGTGCCCGAAGCACCCGATTCAGAGCAACTCAATGCCATCTTCCGTGCGGCGCACTCCATTAAAGGCGGAGCCGGAACCTTTGGCTTTACCATTTTGCAGGAAACCACGCACCTGATGGAGAACCTGCTTGATGAAGCACGACGCGGTGAGATGCAGCTCAATACCGATATTATCAACCTGTTTTTGGAAACCAAAGATATTATGCAGGAACAGCTCGACGCCTATAAAAGCTCGGCAGAGCCTGATGCCGCCAGCTTTGAATACATCTGCAATGCGCTGCGTCAGTTAGCGCTGGAAGCAAAAGGTGAAGTCGCCGCGGCTGTTGTCCCTGCGGCAAAACTGAGCGTGGTCGATGCGGTTGCCGCACAAGACGCTGCGCCAGCGGCTGCACCCTCGGGCAAATTGCGCGTGGTGCTGTCTCGCCTGAAAGAGAACGAAGTTGACCTGCTGGAAGAAGAGCTGGGCAACCTGGCGACGTTAAGCAACGTGGTGAAAGGCAAAGATAGCCTGGCTGCGACGCTTGATGACGGGATCAGCCAGGACGACATCATCGCGGTGCTGTGCTTTGTTATCGAAGCGGATCAGATTGCTTTCGAGACGGAAACCGCGGCCGTTGATGCGCCTGCGGTGGTGGAGGCCGAAGCCCCTGAAGCGGCTGCGCCCGCCGTCGTGCCGGCGGCACCTGTGCTGAAGGCCGTACCGAAAGAGGCGGCCGCGCCTGGTCGCGGCGAAAAGCCGGCGGCGCGCTCCAGTGAATCCACCAGCATTCGCGTGGCGGTTGAGAAGGTTGACCAGCTGATTAACCTGGTGGGCGAACTGGTGATCACCCAGTCGATGCTGGCGCAACGTTCTAACGAACTGGACCCGGTCACCCACGGCGATCTCATCACCAGCATGGGTCAGTTACAACGTAACGCCCGCGATCTGCAGGAATCGGTGATGTCCATCCGTATGATGCCGATGGAATATGTCTTTAGCCGCTTCCCGCGTCTGGTGCGTGACCTGGCCGGTAAGCTGAATAAACAGATTGAACTGACGCTGATGGGCAGCTCTACCGAGCTGGACAAGAGCCTGATCGAACGCATCATCGATCCGTTAACGCACCTGGTGCGTAACAGCCTTGACCACGGGATCGAACTGCCGGAAAACCGTATTGCTGCCGGGAAATCACCGGTCGGCAACCTGATCCTCTCCGCGGAACACCAGGGCGGCAACATCTGCATCGAAGTGACCGATGACGGGGCTGGCCTGAACCGCGAGCGCATTCTGGCGAAAGCCATTTCGCAGGGGATGGCGGTCAATGAAAACATGACTGACGAAGAAGTGGGCATGCTGATCTTCGCGCCGGGTTTCTCCACCGCCGAGCAGGTGACGGACGTTTCCGGGCGTGGCGTAGGGATGGACGTGGTGAAACGTAACATCCAGGAGATGGGCGGCCACGTTGAGATCCAGTCTAAGCAAGGCTCCGGCACGACCATTCGCATCCTGCTGCCGCTGACGCTGGCAATCCTCGACGGTATGTCCGTCAAAGTGGCGGACGAAGTCTTCATTCTACCGCTGAACGCGGTGATGGAATCACTCCAGCCGCGCGAAGAAGATCTGCATCCGCTGGCGGGCGGCGAGCGCGTGCTTGAAGTGCGCGGGGAGTACCTGCCGCTGGTGGAGCTGTGGAAAGTGTTCGAGGTGGACGGCGCGAAAACCGAAGCCACGCAGGGCATCGTTGTGATCCTGCAAAGCGCCGGACGCCGCTATGCGCTGCTGGTGGATCAACTGATTGGTCAGCACCAGGTGGTGGTGAAGAACCTCGAAAGTAACTACCGCAAAGTGCCAGGTATTTCTGCCGCCACCATCCTCGGTGATGGTAGCGTCGCGCTGATCGTCGATGTTTCGGCGCTTCAGGGGTTAAATCGTGAACAACGTGTGGCGTACACAGCCGCCTGATTAAGTAGAAGGTAATAACATGACCGGTATGAGTAATGTAACGAAACTGGCGGGCGAGCCATCAGGACAGGAATTCCTGGTTTTCACTTTGGGTGACGAAGAGTACGGTATCGACATCCTGAAAGTGCAGGAAATTCGTGGTTATGATCAGGTTACGCGCATTGCTAACACTCCCGCCTTTATCAAAGGTGTGACCAACCTGCGCGGCGTTATTGTGCCCATCGTTGACCTGCGCGTGAAATTCAGCCAGGGCGATGTGGAGTACAACGACAACACCGTGGTGATTGTGCTCAACCTGGGGCAGCGTGTGGTCGGCATCGTCGTTGACGGCGTATCCGATGTGCTGTCGTTAACGTCCGATCAAATCCGTCCGGCACCGGAATTTGCGGTCACGCTGTCGACCGAATACCTGACCGGCCTGGGTGCACTCGGCGAGCGTATGCTGATTCTGGTGAACATTGAGAAGCTGCTGAACAGCGAAGAGATGGCGCTGCTGGATATTGCGGCGAGCCATGTAGCGTAGGTAAATGCAAAACGGCAACCAGGTTGCCGTTTTTTGTGTTTGCCCCCTCTCCCTTAGGGAGAGGGCTGGGGTGAGGGCATCAGGCCTCACCCTTTTTTTCACCTTACGCTTCCTGCTCCACCAGTTCAGCTTCTTCTTCAAGCAACCCTTCGTTTTGCGCCAGCATTGCCGTTGCAATCCCGTTACCCAGCACGTTAATTGCTGAACGGCCCATATCCAGGAAGTGATCGATCCCCATCAGCAGCAGAATCCCCGCAACAGGAATATTAAAACCCGGAATGGTTGCTGCCAGTACCACCAGTGCAGAACGTGGCACACCGGCAATCCCTTTCGAGGCCAGCATCAGGGTTAGCATCAGTACCGTCACTTCCGAAAAGCTCAAATGAATGTTGTATGCCTGGGCGATAAACATCGAGGCGAAAGAGCAATACACCATGGAGCCGACCAGGTTAAAGGAATAGCCAATCGGCAACACGAACGACACGATGTTGCGTGAGCAGCCAAAGCGCACCAGTTGCTCCAGCGTTTTTGGATAAGCCGCTTCAGAACTGCTGGTTGTAAAGGCAACCAGCACCGGATCTTTCAGCATGCTGACCAGGCGGAACACCTCTTTTTTCAGCATCATGTAACCGACCGCCATAAGCACCATGCAGGTCAGTACAATCGCGACATAATAGCCGCCAATGAAAGAGGCGTAATTCAGGAGAATGCCCAGCCCCTGGGTTGCGACAACCGACGAGATAGCCGCGAAAATAGCCAGCGGCGCAACATACATCACGTAACCGGTCACCTTCAGCATGATGTGAGAGACCACATCCAGCGCGGCCACCAGCGGGGCGTTGAATTTCTGCCCTAGCGACGCACCGCCAATACCGAAGAACATTGAGAACACCACAATTTGCAGGATCTCGTTATTTGCCATCGCCCCGGCGATGCTGGTTGGAATGGTATGAGTCAGGAAGCCCTTCAGCGTCATTCCGCCGACGGCCAGGCCGGTGTCCACCGATTCAGCAGGAATCGCCAGATTCAGCCCGCTGCCCGGATGTTCCAGCGTGACGATAAACAGCCCTACCAGGATGGAAAGCACGGATGAGCTGATAAACCACACCATTGCTTTGCCCCCTACGCGGCCAATGGTGGACGTTTCGCCCAGTTTCATAATTCCGACCGTCAGGGTGCTGAAGACCAGTGGCGCAATGACCATTTTGATCAACCGCAGGAAGATGTCGGTGAGGAGCGTGATGTTATCAGACCAGGCGTTGATGGCATCCGGTGAGGCGTACTCATGAATTGCGGCCCCCGAAAGAATACCCGCCAGCATGAATATCACGATGAAGAGTGTGAGTTTGTTTGCACTTGCCACGAAAAAAGACCCTCTATGCGCTTAGGATATATTCCACGCTGATGTATATGGATTTTTTATCGCAGCGTGGGAATTCATTCGGCACATAAATTGAAGTAAAGCGAGAAGGGATACAACTCTTTTTTAATTTTTATTGATTTTGTTGTGAGTGCCTGGTTGAAGCGGTAGCCATAAACGACATTCTCGATCCTCCTTCTCCTTTTCCCTTTCGCAAATGTAAAGTTCCTGTGGCGGGTGCCGATAACACCGTTAATAAATCTATGAGAAGGTGTTGTATGTTGAACCGTATCCGCGTTGTCACAATGCTCATGATGGTGCTGGTCATTTTCGCACTACTTCAGCTCATCTCCGGCGGGCTTTTTTTCTCGTCTTTAAAACAAAATCAGGACAGTTTCGCCGCGTCGAACGATCTCCGTTTACAGCAAAGTGAACTGACGTCGACGTGGGATCTGATGCTGCAAACGCGTATCAACCTGAGCCGCTCGTCCGCTCGCATGATGATGGACCCGAACAATCAGCAGAGCAGTGCGAAAACGGATCTGTTGAAAAATGCCCGTACCACCCTTGCTGATGCCGCAAAACATTACGACGCCTTTAAAAAGATCACCCCGCAGCCTGCGATGGCGCAGGTGAGCGCCAACATTGATGAAAAATATAACGCCTATTTTGCGGGCCTGACGGAGCTGGTGCAGTTCCTGGAAAGCGGCAATATGGACGCCTATTTTGCGCAGCCAACCCAGGGGATGCAAAACGCCCTCGGCGCGGCGCTGGGTGACTACGCCAAAGCCAGTAGCGAGCTTTATCACTCGGCGTTTGCCGAAAGCCAGAATGACTATCGCTTCGCCAAATGGCAGGTGGCGGTTCTCGCGCTGGCGCTGGTTATCGTGCTGGTGGCCGTCTGGTATGGCATTCGCCATATTCTGCTTAACCCGCTTGGCCGTGTGATTGCCCATATCCGCGATATTGCCAGCGGCGACCTGACCAAAACCCTGACGGTTACCGGGCGTAATGAGATCACGGAGCTGGCAAACAGCGTGGATCATATGCAGCGCTCGTTAATTGATACCGTCGCCAATGTGCGTGAAGGGTCGGATGCTATCTATACCGGCACCAGTGAGATTGCCATGGGTAATAACGATCTCTCCTCGCGCACCGAGCAGCAGGCTTCCGCGCTGGAAGAGACGGCGGCCAGCATGGAAGAACTCACCGCCACCGTGAAGCAGAACGCCGATAACGCTCGCCAGGCTTCGCAACTGGCTGAAAGCGCCTCCGAAACGGCGCAGCGCGGGGGACGTGTGGTCGATGGCGTGGTGAAAACCATGCACGAAATTGCCGACAGCTCGAAAAAAATCGCTGACATCATCAGCGTGATCGACGGCATCGCCTTCCAGACCAATATCCTGGCACTGAACGCGGCGGTAGAAGCGGCGCGTGCCGGTGAGCAGGGACGTGGTTTCGCAGTGGTGGCCGGTGAAGTACGCAACCTTGCCAGCCGCAGTGCCAATGCAGCGAAAGAGATCAAAGCGTTGATTGAAGACTCCGTTTCACGCGTGGATACCGGCTCGGTGCTGGTGGAAAGTGCGGGTGAAACCATGAATGACATCGTGAATGCCGTGACTCGCGTAACGGACATCATGGGTGAAATCGCCTCTGCATCGGATGAGCAGAGTCGGGGTATTGACCAGGTTGCTCTGGCGGTATCGGAAATGGACCGTGTGACACAGCAAAACGCCGCGCTGGTGCAGGAGTCCGCCACGGCGGCCGCTGCGCTGGAAGACCAGGCGAGCCGCCTGAAAATGGCCGTCTCGGCGTTCCGTCTTACTTCCAAAACAACAAAACCGGTCAGCTCGCGTTCATATAACGAGACACCGTCCGCGCCGGTGGCAACACGCACCCGCGCAGTCGTGGCCGGACAAGATGATAACTGGGAAACATTTTGACTGACATTTAAACCGCGGCTGCTTGCCGCTTGATGGGAGCGTGGATGTTAAATCGTATTCGTATCTCGACCACACTGTTTTTGATTCTGATCCTGTGTGGTGTGTTGCAGGTTGGCAGTAACGGGTTGTCTTTTTGGGCGTTTCGCGATGGCTATCAGAATTTACAGGAAGTCGAGACGAGTAATCAGCAGCGTTCCGCACTGGCACAAACGCGTGCCGTGCTGTTGCAGGCAAGCACTGCGCTGAATAAAGCAGGGACGTTAACTGCGTTGAGCTATCCGCCGGACGATATCAAGGCGTTGATGGTAACGGCGCGCGACAGCCTCAGGCAGGCCGATGCGCAGTTTAAAACCTTCATGTCGCAGGACGCGGTGAACGAGAAAGGAAAAGCGCTGAAGGTTGCCATGAAGAAGAACTTTGCACAGTGGCACAGCGATCTGGAGCATCAGGCGACCTGGCTTGAGAACAACCAGCTCTCTGACTTTATGACCGCGCCGGTGCAGGCGTCTCAGGATGCGTTTGACGGCAGTTTTAACGCATGGCAGCAGGAAATTAACCAGTTTGTCGAGCGTGCCGGAGAAGGCAGCCGCAAAAGCTACCACATGTCGGGCGTGATTTTTGCCGTGATGGTGATCCTGGCGGCGCTGTTAACCGGCGGGGCGCTGTTCTGGTCACGCAAGATGATCGTACAGCCGCTGGCCATTATCAGTAGCCACTTCGACAGCATCGCTAAAGGGGATCTGGCGCGCCCGGTGGCGGTGTACGGTAAAAACGAAATCTCCGCAATTTTTGCCAGCCTTAAGGCAATGCAGGGATCGCTCAGGGAAACGGTGACCGATGTGCGCCAGGGCAGTTATGCCATGCACACCGGGATCTCAGAAATTGCGGCCGGGAATAACGATCTCTCTTCCCGAACCGAACAACAGGCGGCCTCGCTGGCACAGACGGCCGCGAGTATGGAGCAGTTGACCGCAACGGTGAGTCAGAACGCCGACAACGCGCGTCAGGCGTCTGACCTGTCAAAACAGGCGGCGTTGACGGCGAAGAAGGGGGGCGATCAGGCCTCCCACGTCGCGACCACCATGCAGGACATTGCCGCCAGCTCGCAGAAAATTGGCGACATCATTAGCGTGATTGACGGTATTGCCTTCCAGACCAACATTCTGGCACTCAACGCGGCGGTTGAGGCTGCGCGCGCCGGTGAGCAGGGACGCGGATTTGCGGTAGTGGCTGGCGAAGTTCGTAACCTGGCGAGCCGCAGCGCCAACGCAGCGAAAGAGATTAAGGGGCTGATTGAAGAGTCGGTCTCCCGCGTTCAGCAGGGCTCAACGCTTGTGGATACGGCGGCGAAAACCATGACCGAGATCGTCACCTCCATCACGCGGGTTAACGACATCATGGGTGAGATTGCCTCTGCGTCTGATGAGCAGCGCCGCGGGATTGAGCAGGTGGCGCAGGCGGTCAGCCAGATGGATCAGGTGACGCAGCAGAACGCCTCGCTGGTTGAGGAGGCGGCGGCGGCCACTGAGCAGCTGGCAAACCAGGCGGACCATCTGACCGGGCTGGTGGCGGTATTTAATGTGAAAGAGCACGTAGAAGCAGTAACAGAAGTCGGGCGGTCGCAGGCCGTGCCAGTTGTATCCTGAATGTGATTAAGAAGGCGCTATGACATCACCCATGCCCTCAGGGCAAACGTCATTATTGTTGCAGATGACACAGCGCCTCGCGCTGTCCGACGCGCATTTTCGTCGGATATGTCAGTTAATCTACCAGCGTGCGGGGATCGTGCTTGCCGATCATAAGCGAGACATGGTTTACAACCGACTGGTGCGGCGCTTGCGCACGCTTGGGCTGGATGATTTTGGCCGCTATCTGAGCATGCTCGAAGCGAACCAGAACAGCGCCGAATGGCAGGCATTTATCAACTCTCTCACCACTAACCTGACCGCGTTTTTCCGCGAGGCTCACCACTTTCCGGTGCTGGCGGAACACGCGCGTCGTCGTAGCGGGGAGTATCGCGTCTGGAGTGCAGCGGCATCGACCGGGGAAGAGCCGTACTCTCTGGCGATCACCCTTGCCGATACCCTGGGAATGGCTCCGGGGCGCTGGAAAGTGTTCGCCAGCGATATCGACACTGAGGTACTGGAGAAAGCCCGTAACGGCGTTTATCGCCAGGATGAACTGAAAACGCTGTCACCTCAGCAACTGCAGCGTTACTTCATGCGTGGCACAGGCCCGCATGAAGGGCTGGTGCGCGTGCGTCAGGAACTGGCGAACTGCGTCGAGTTCGCCCCCATCAATCTGCTTGACAAGCAGTACAACGTGCCGGGGCCTTTCGACGCCATCTTTTGCCGTAACGTAATGATTTATTTTGATAAAGCGACGCAACAGGACATTCTGCGTCGCTTTGTTCCGTTGCTCAAGCCTGACGGTTTACTGTTTGCCGGGCACTCGGAAAACTTTAGCAACCTCGTGCGTGAGTTTAGCCTGCGTGGGCAAACGGTTTATGCGCTGAGTAAGGAAAAAGCATGAGTAAAATCAGGGTATTGTCTGTCGATGATTCGGCGCTGATGCGCCAGATCATGACTGAAATTATCAATAGCCACAGCGATATGGAGATGGTGGCGACAGCCCCTGATCCTTTAGTTGCGCGGGATTTAATTAAAAAATTTAACCCCGACGTGCTGACGCTGGATGTCGAAATGCCGCGCATGGATGGCATCGATTTTCTGGAAAAATTAATGCGCCTGCGTCCGATGCCGGTGGTGATGGTCTCCTCGCTGACGGGGAAAGGCTCTGAAATTACCCTGCGCGCGCTGGAGCTGGGGGCGGTGGACTTTGTCACCAAGCCACAGCTTGGCATTCGCGAAGGGATGCTGGCCTACAGCGAGATGATAGCGGAGAAGATCCGCACTGCGTCGCGCGCGAAGCTGGCCGCCCACAAACCGTTGGCTACCCCGGCAACCCTGAAAGCCGGGCCCTTACTCAGCTCGGAAAAATTGCTGGTGATTGGCGCGTCAACCGGGGGAACAGAGGCAATTCGTCATGTACTCCAGCCATTGCCGCTTTCAAGTCCCGGTATTCTTATCACTCAGCATATGCCGCCAGGCTTTACCCGCTCGTTCGCGGAGCGTCTGAACAAACTGTGTCAGATCAGCGTGAAAGAGGCGGAAGACGGTGAGCGCGTACTGCCGGGGCACGCCTATATTGCGCCGGGTGACAAGCATATGGAGCTGGCGCGAAGCGGTGCGAACTATCAGATCAAAATTCATGACGGGCCGCCGGTCAACCGGCACCGCCCGTCGGTGGATGTGCTGTTTCATTCGGTGGCGAAACATGCGGGGCGCAACGCCGTTGGGGTGATCCTGACGGGGATGGGCAACGATGGTGCCGCCGGAATGCTTGCAATGCACCAGGCCGGAGCCTGGACGATTGCGCAGAATGAAGCAAGTTGTGTGGTGTTCGGCATGCCGCGCGAGGCCATCAATATGGGTGGCGTGAGCGAAGTGGTCGATCTTAGCCAGGTAAGCCAGCAGATGCTGGCGAAAATCAGTGCCGGACAGGCAATACGTATTTGACTCAGGAGTATTATTTTATGGCGGATAAAGAGCTTAAGTTTTTGGTTGTGGATGACTTTTCCACCATGCGTCGCATCGTGCGCAACCTGCTGAAAGAGCTGGGCTTCAACAATGTTGAAGAAGCAGAAGACGGCGTGGATGCGCTGAATAAACTGCAGGCTGGCGGATTTGGTTTTGTTATCTCCGACTGGAACATGCCAAACATGGATGGTCTGGAACTGCTGAAAACCATTCGTGCAGATGCCGGTATGGCCTCTCTGCCGGTACTGATGGTGACTGCGGAAGCGAAGAAAGAGAACATCATCGCCGCTGCACAGGCGGGCGCAAGCGGCTATGTGGTGAAGCCATTCACCGCAGCGACCCTGGAAGAGAAGCTCGGCAAGATCTTCGAGAAACTCGGCATGTGAGGTGTTGGTTATGATGCAACCTGCTATGAAACCCGTTGAAGAACATTCGCCCAGCGATATTATTGCCCGCATTGGTAGCCTGACGCGCATGCTGCGCGACAGCCTGCGTGAACTGGGGCTGGATCAGGCTATTGCCGAAGCGGCAGAAGCCATTCCCGATGCCCGTGACCGTCTTGACTACGTTGTCCAGATGACCGCGCAGGCGGCGGAACGTGCGCTGAACAGCGTTGAAGCATCACAGCCACACCAGGATGCGATGGAGAAGGGGGCGAAGGCGCTGACTAAACGCTGGGACGAGTGGTTTGAAAACCCCATCGAGCTGGCAGATGCCCGCGAGCTGGTGACCGATACCCGCCAGTTCCTGGGGGATGTGCCGGGTCACACCAGTTTCACCAACGCTCAGCTGCTGGACATCATGATGGCGCAGGATTTCCAGGACCTGACCGGTCAGGTGATCAAGCGCATGATGGACGTGATTCAGGAAATTGAACGTCAGCTGCTGATGGTGCTGCTGGAGAACATCCCGGAACCGGCTGCCCGTCCAAAACGCGAGAACGAAAGCCTGCTCAATGGCCCACAGCTCGACGCGACCAAAGCAGGCGTCGTGGCAAGCCAGGACCAGGTGGACGACCTGCTGGACAGCCTCGGCTTTTAAGTCTGCATTGAAACCCTGCTCAGGCTGCGTGACAGCCTGAGCAGGGTGTATTAACGCAAATCCATTTTTATTGTGACGTTGCCTTCAAAACTGCCCGGTTCGGGTGTCGCATTCGTGGTACTCACCGGTACGGCCTGAATTTTAACCACGCCATTTCCCTGTTCATCCAACGTAACCGGAAACTCATAGCTCCCGTCCAGAGCGACGTCATGGTTGTTTTCATCGTATACCCGCACGCCAAGGTCGTTTCGTTCAAGCAGCCTGGCGATGTACGGTGTACTGCTGTCCGCAACGCCCTGATCGGCGGTGAGCGTGAACTTAATCCTGTCGGTATTGCCGATGGCATTGTCATCACAGTGATACGTAATATCGACATTTTTGAGCGCATAGCCCTGTGGCGGCTGGCCCTTGCTGGTGAACTGCTTGCTGACGATGCTGCCAAACTCGACTTCAATGGTACTGCCTTCGTTAATGGTGCAGCTCAGCGGGGCTGACAAGGTGCCGCCGAACCAGATACTGGAGACCTGTTGCGCCAGTGAGGGATCGCAGCTACCGGAACTAAAATAGAGGCAGGCATAGTTCTGGACGATAATTGTCGGTGGAATCACCTCTTCACCCAGAATGGGTTTTTTAACGTGCAGCATAACGCCCACCACGTTCCAGCGAAATTTACGCTTCACGGAGGTGGAATCTGCGGGGCGCGTCTCGTTGCTACACACGCTGGCTTCGCCCTCCGTTATCCTCGCCGTCTCAAACGTGACAGGCATATTTCCCCGTGACGTAGGGTATTCGTTGATTCTCAGGGGATTAAGATAGCTGCCATCAGGAGAATGGATCGCATCGGCGTAGCCGGTCACGTCGATGTCGATTTTATCGGTGAGATAGCCGTAACCATTTGTTCCCGGATTAAGCGGGCTGCCCGCCAGCGTATCTTCATAAACGATTGTGGAAGCATACAGATTGCCAGGACAACTGCAGTTTGCCTCCATTTCAGGACCAGCTCCCACAAGATGTCCCGGAATATCGTAGTCTTTATTGGCGACGTTATCGCTGGCTGCAAATTCATGATCGTATGAGATCGTGTAGGTTTGCGGCGCGTCAAAACAGTTATGCAGTACCGTTACCGCCCATACCGGCGTGGTGGACAGAAGGTTGAGTGCGAAAGCCAGTGAAGCTGCGGTGAGCCGTCTCTTCAGTTTATTTTCCATGCGAGTGTTCCTGCTGGCAAAGCGCGCTAACCGAACGGATTCCGTTAGGGCTTACGTTTTGCCGTTCTGACTGTTGTGAAATTCGGGCGCTGCACTGCTGATCGGGGGCGTTGCCCCATTTCACCGTAAGCTGCGCGGTTTCTGCTACGCCTGCCAGGTAAACGGTGCCGGTATCGTCAACGATACCGCTCAGCGCCGGAGAGGTGAGGGTGGCGATAGCGCCGAAGGGTACATGCTGGCCGTCAGGACGCGTCAACGTAATCAACAGGCGGTAGCCTACGTGGGCGTCAAAATTCGCCATCACCGCCGCGTTGCGGGAAGGGATAACGGTGGCCGTGGTGTCACCGCTGTCCACATCTTCCGGCAGGCTGGATGTGTCGATGCGTATGCGGTTTTCCTGATAAGGCGTCAGCGACGGGATGATGGCATTGCCTTGCCAGTCTGTCTGAATTCCCTGTTGGTTCTGGAAGCGGACCCCGGCGGCGTCGTTAGCGTTAACGATGGCAAACTGGCTGCCCAAAGGCTGAGCCAGGGTGAGGCCGTGGGGATGCGCCACGATACCGCCGCTGATCCCATAGCTGAGCTGCTGTGAATCGTCTGTCGACGTGTAATACCCGGCGTTCAGGTTGGCGTATTGCGAACGATAGCTGCCGTAAACGCTGCTGGTATCTTCCCCGTCGTGGTTGGAATGACTCTGCTGCAGCGAATAGCTTAAGCGTTCATCGTCCAGCAATGTTCCATTGACCCCCAGGTTTTGCCGCGTGTAGCCGCCTCTGGTGTTGCTGATGTTGTAGCTGCTCCAGGCGTGTGGCAGCAATCTGGCGAGCGGTAAGCTAAAGCCAAAGGAGACCATCCGGTCGTCATCTTCACCGTTGGTTTTGCTGTAGGTGTAGGCCAGGTGGTAGCTAATGCCAGCATAGACGGTGTTAAAACCGGCTGACAGGCTGCGTTCTTTTTTGGACGTTCCCCAGTAATCCTGCTGATAACCATTCAGGTAAAGACTTATCCCTGAAATCGTCTGGCTCATGCTGGCCTGAATACGGCTACGTTTGTTGTACTGGAACAGCAGATCGTCTTCATGCCCGTCCATTTTTTGATTGGCGTCGGCAAAGCTGTAGTACCCACGGCTGGAATAGCGATAACTGCCAAGAGTGAAGTTAGTATTGGTGCTGTCGATTTTGCCGGTATAGAGAAAACGCCAGGACTGGCCGGTATGCTCGCTTTCATCGTCAAGTTTTGCGCGGGCCAGGGTAACATCCGCCGACAGCGACCCCAGTAACCCCAGCGCCACGCCGACGCCGGTATTCACGGCATTATAATCTTTTGAAAGCGTCAGCCCGCCAAACCCGGTGAGGCGGTTGTTTAAACCGTAAATCAGGCTTCCCTGCAGAAAATCGGGTTCGTTTTGATCGCTGCCGCTGTCCGCCCGGTAACGCCCGGCCGTAAATTCGTATTTGAAATGCCCTGGACGCTGCATCACCGCGATACTGGAGTATGGTTGCGTAAAGTGATGCTCAGTACCGTCGGCCTCTTTTACCGTGACCTCCAGATCGCCGCTATTGGTGGTGGAGTAAAGATCGTTGATTTCAAACGCGCCCGGTGCGACGTTCTGTTGATAGATAAGATAGCCATTCTGACGAACGGACACTTCGGCATTTGAACTGGCAATACCGCGTATAACAGGCGCGTAGCCGCGCTGGCTGTAAGGCAGCATTTCTTCATCTGAGCTGAGATTCACGCCGCGGTACTGCAGGCTGTCAAATACTTCGCCCCGGCTGTTGCTTTCACCCGCTGTAAACTGCGCTTTCAGTACGTCAATGTCGTGCTGAAGGAACGTATTGATGGTATCCCATTGATTATCGGTGTCGGATTTACTCCACGTCGAGTAATTGCGCAGCCGCCAGCCGCCCAGGTTAGCGCCGGTGCGCAGGTTCAAATACTGGTTCTCAGTGGTGTTGTGCTCGCTGTCTTCATTCTGCGATCCGGAAAAGGCGTAATCGGTGAACAATACGGGTACACCGTCATCCCAGCGAGAAGGGTCAATATAGTCGCGTCCATTGCTGGACATGGCCGCCTGGGGGACGCTTAACTGCAGCGTCATGGTTGAAAAATCAAGCTGTGCCGACGCCAGTGGTATGTAATTGCTGAGGGGCTGCGGCAATATTTCCTCAGCGGGAAGCTCAGCAAGCTGCGGGTAGCGATCGACGTTGATGCCCCATGCCCGCAGCATATTCGGCGTCAGTTGTGGTGCCAGCGCGCCTTCAGACGTACTGATATAGGCGATCTCCGCATCGCTCCTTCGGTTGTTGTTGATCACCACGCGAGATGAATAGGTGCCGGGTAACTGGGCGTTCGATTTCGAGAACAGCGAGAGATCGATATCCTGTTGGGTCAACATATCCCCTTCGAGCGAGGAAGGGGAAAAACGATACTCGCGGGCGTGCGCGGAGCAACTCGCCATAATTAAGATGCTGCTCAGGAAGCGAAGAAACGGATTCAGCTGAAACTGTCGCGGACCTGGCAAGGAATATCGTTCTGCAATCATGAAATGTTTTAATCCTGCGCCAGAATGGAAGAGAATTTTTCGGAAGCGTTGCCGTAGTCCGTGATGCAGCGCCAGCTGACGTGCGTTCCTTGTACTCTGGCGGGCAGCGCGATGTCAGCGCGGGAGTGAGGCGCGACCATGTCGGCTTTTTCCACTTTCTGATTGTCCAGCGTCAGGGAGTCAAAAATGCTGTAATACGCGCCGTCGTTTATGGCCGTAAGCTGCTGACCCTGGCGAATAAAACGCAGTTTCTGGCATGTATCAATGGGTGTGCCGCTCAGTCCTGCCGGACGCCAGAAAAGTTTCAGGCGCGTTTTGTAGATAAGACGCAGAACGTTTTTAGCTTCGTCATCCGCAGCCGTGGCAGGCACCGTGCGCACATTCAGATAAAAAAGCGTCTCTTTATCGGTGGGAAGCGGTGTGCCATTCCAGGTGATACGCAGGCTTTGCTCCTTTTGTGGATCAAGACGAAAAAGGGGCGGCGTAACGATAAAAGGCCCGCGTGTTTTACCGTCGCCCGTATCCGTCCAGGACTGCACCAGCCAGGGAAGTTCTTTATCATTGTTTTGTAGAGGCAGAGCAACTTCCTTTTTATTGGCATCGTAGATTACGCGGGTACGACCAATTTGTACGCCCGTTGCGTGACAAAATGAGCCTGTAATTAATGGAAGGCATAATAAAAGTCGCGTTGCGATGCGCATAGTAGAACCTTTTATAATGGCGATTAAGCGAAAAAGATAATAGTCCGGAAAAATACCGGAACTATTATCGGAGCATGACTCCTTAACGTCATGACGCGTATATAAGCATGCTGGATATAAATTAGCTGATGATTAACGATAAAGAATGTTTACCGTCATATCAGCATCGGCAGGTCCGGGTGTGACTTCATTCGCGAAAGATATGTATCGCGCATTAAAGTCAGCCTGAATGGTATCTGTAGATTTGGTGGCCAGTTCGATATAAACCTGCTCTTCGGCACCATCCATGGTAATAAGACGCGTATTTTCACCTTTAGGGCTGACGGCAATACCGATGCCGGTGGCTGCGGTATCACCTGTCGTGGTGATTGTACTGACGTCGAGCAGCGTGTTGGTGTTGGTCAATGCGGTGGGGCCATTGAAGGTTAACTGAATGGCTGGCAGACCATCGCTTCTTAACGGGCAGTTAGCCAGAACGATGGAGAAGGGGGTGAGGGGGGTTTCTGTCCCAACGCTGGTGAAGAGTGAGGTAGGATAAGTCCCCAGAGGAATGGTACTGTCAGTACCGTCGTTTCCTTGAATGGTACAGCTTGGTTCAATAATTTCACCGGTGAAGTGGATTGTTCCGGCATTCATTTCTGCGGCAAACGTGCTCGTTGAAAGGGCCGCAAGCGCAATGCCTGCAAAAAAATGTTTTTTAAAGTCCATCTGATAAAATTCCTGAATGTGAAAAACATGTGTGGTATGCCATTTGAATTTTTTTAAATCAAATTACACCACGCAGGAGTATAACGCGTTATTTTCTTCAGGTAAGGGTGGGTCATAATTAATCTTAAATAAGATAAAGCATTTTTGATGTGTTGGAAATTAATTTAACTTCGACTTTCAATATGTATGGTCTATTGAATTTACATATTTTTATCTTTTCTGAAAAGATATGAAGATAAAATCGCCGACAATGTTAACGTCTTTTACGTGAAAGGGTATTGAGGCGAGGAATATTGAGTTTTTTTAATTTCATTTTAAAGTAAAAATCACGCCAAAAAACGCTGGAATATTTCTGAATGATCATTATTTGCCCTGCCTGAACCTTCATCAACTGAAGGTGTAGCCCGTAAACTGGCTAAAAAGACCCGGTTATAGGGTTTTTTCAGCCCATTGATGACACGGTGCGATGGCATGATAAGCGTGACGTAATGGGTAGCGAGCGCGCGCTGTGGCAGAAGAAAACGACGACAAAACAGAAGCCCCCACCCCCCACCGACTTGAAAAAGCGCGTGAGGAAGGGCAGATCCCCCGATCCCGAGAATTGACCTCCCTGCTGATCCTGGTTGTAGGCGTGTGCATTATCTGGTTGGGTGGGGAGTCGCTCGCCCGCAGACTGGCGGGGATGCTCTCTGCCGGGTTGCGTTTTGACCACAGTATGGTCAACGATCCCAACCTTATCCTCGGCCAAATCATTATTTTGATTAAAGGCGCGATGATCGCCTTGTTGCCGCTGATCACGGGCGTGGTGCTGGTGGCTATTGTGTCACCGATCATGCTGGGTGGCCTGGTGTTTAGCGGCAAATCGCTGCAGCCCAAGTTTTCCAAACTTAATCCGTTTCCGGGCATTGCGCGTATGTTCTCCGCGCAGACCGGCGCGGAACTGATTAAAGCTATCCTCAAATCTACCCTGATGGGAAGCGCGGCAGGCTTTTTCCTGCTGCACAACTGGCCGGAGATGATGCGCCTGATTAGCGAATCACCGTTAAGCGCCATGAGTAACGCCATGAACCTCATCGGGTTATGCTCGCTGCTGGTGGTACTCAGTATTATTCCCATGGTCGGCTTCGACGTTATCTTCCAGATTTATACCCACATCAAAAAACTGCGCATGTCACGTCAGGATATCCGCGACGAATACAAGCAAATGGAAGGCGACCCGCACGTGAAAGGGCGTATTCGCCAGATGCAGCGTGCCGCCGCGCGTCGCCGCATGATGGATGATGTGCCAAAAGCCGATGTTATCGTGACCAACCCGACGCATTACTCCGTTGCGCTGCAGTACGACGAAAACAAAATGAGCGCGCCGAAAGTGGTGGCGAAAGGGGCGGGGCTGATTGCGCTGCGTATCCGTGAAATCGCGACGGAAAACCGCGTCCCCATTCTTGAAGCACCGCCGCTGGCACGTGCGTTATACCGGCATGCGGAAATCGGACAACAGATCCCTGGGCAACTTTACGCCGCCGTGGCGGAAGTGCTGGCCTGGGTGTGGCAACTGAAACGCTGGCGTTTAGCAGGCGGTCAACGACCTGTGAAACCTGAAAACCTTCCGGTGCCTGACGCGCTGGATTTTTTGAACGAGAAGGACACTGATGGCTAATCTGGTGGCAATGTTGCGCCTGCCCGGCAACCTGAAATCGACCCAATGGCAGATCCTTGCCGGACCGATTCTGATCCTGCTAATTCTGTCGATGATGGTGCTGCCGTTACCTGCATTCATCCTCGACCTGCTTTTCACATTCAACATTGCGCTGTCCATCATGGTGCTGCTGGTGGCGATGTTCACCCAGCGTACCCTGGAATTCGCGGCATTCCCGACCATTCTGCTGTTTACCACCTTATTGCGCCTGGCGCTGAACGTGGCCTCCACGCGTATCATCCTGATGGAAGGGCATACCGGTGCGGCGGCGGCAGGTAAAGTGGTTGAAGCCTTCGGCCACTTCCTTGTCGGCGGTAACTTTGCCATCGGTATCGTGGTGTTCGTGATCCTCGTGATTATCAACTTCATGGTTATCACCAAAGGGGCGGGACGTATCGCGGAAGTGGGCGCGCGCTTCGTGCTGGACGGGATGCCGGGTAAGCAGATGGCGATCGACGCCGACCTGAACGCCGGTTTAATCGCTGAAGATGAAGCGAAAAAGCGCCGTGCGGAAGTGACGCAGGAAGCGGACTTCTACGGTTCGATGGACGGTGCGAGTAAATTTGTGCGCGGTGACGCTATCGCGGGCATCCTGATCATGGTGATTAACGTGGTGGGCGGCCTGCTGGTGGGCGTTCTGCAACACGGTATGGACATGGGTCATGCGGCGGAAAGCTATACGCTGCTGACCATCGGTGACGGTCTGGTTGCCCAGATCCCGGCGCTGGTTATCTCCACTGCGGCGGGTGTTATTGTTACCCGCGTCAGTACCGATCAGGATGTGGGTGAGCAGATGGTGGGGCAGCTGTTCAGCAACCCACGCGTCATGCTGCTGGCGGCGGCGGTGCTGGGCCTGCTCGGGCTGGTGCCGGGGATGCCAAACCTGGTCTTCCTGCTGTTCACTGCTGGTCTGTTGGGGCTTGCATGGTGGATGCGTGGCCGTGAAACCAAACCGGCCGCTGAACCCGCACCGGTTAAAATGCCGGAGAACACCCAGGCCGTTGAAGCGACCTGGAACGACGTTCAACTGGAAGATACCCTCGGGATGGAAGTGGGGTATCGCCTGATCCCGATGGTGGACTTCCAGCAGGACGGCGAACTGCTCGGCCGCATTCGCAGTATCCGCAAAAAATTCGCTCAGGACATGGGCTTCCTGCCGCCGGTTGTTCATATTCGTGACAACATGGATCTGCCCCCCGCGCGCTATCGCATTTTGATGAAAGGCGTGGAAATCGGCAGCGGCGACGCTTATCCGGGCCGCTGGCTGGCCATTAACCCTGGAACGGCCGCCGGGACGTTGCCGGGGGAACAAACCATCGATCCGGCCTTTGGCCTGGCAGCGATCTGGATTGAGAGTGCGCTGAAAGAGCAGGCGCAGATCCAGGGCTACACCGTGGTAGAAGCCAGTACCGTGGTGGCGACCCATCTAAATCACCTGATTGGGCAGTTCTCGGCCGAGCTGTTTGGACGCCAGGAAGCACAGCAGTTGCTTGACCGCGTGACGCAGGAGATGCCGAAGCTGACGGAAGACCTGGTGCCGGGTGTGCTGACATTAACCACGCTGCACAAGGTGCTGCAAAACCTGCTCGACGAAAAAGTGCCGATTCGCGATATGCGTACCATTCTGGAAACGCTGGCCGAGCATGCGCCGCTGCAGAACGATCCGCACGAGCTGACGGCGGTGGTTCGCGTGGCACTGGGCCGTGCTATTACCCAGCAGTGGTTCCCTGGCACTGGCGAAGTGCAGGTGATTGGGCTTGATACGCCACTTGAGCGCCTGTTGTTACAGGCCCTGCAGGGCGGCGGCGGTCTGGAGCCGGGGCTGGCCGATCGGTTACTGGCACAAACTCAGGAGGCGCTGGCCCGGCAGGAGATGCTCGGTGCGCCGCCGGTACTGCTGGTGAATCATGCCCTGCGTCCGCTGCTGTCGCGCTTCCTGCGTCGTAGCCTGAACCAGCTGGTGGTGCTGTCGAACATGGAACTGTCGGATAACCGTCATATTCGTATGACGGCGACCATCGGAGGAAAATAATGCGTAAGTGGCTATGGATACTCTTTTTCCCGCTGGCGGCGCAGGCTGCTGGCGAGGGGATGTGGCAGGCGAGCAGCATGGGGGTGACGCTCAGCAATCGTGGCGTTTCCATGTCTTCACGCCCGCTGTCCCCGCCTGAACCCGCCTCTGGCCTGATGACCCTGGTGGTCTGGAATTATAAGCTGATTGGGCCAACGCCTGCCGGGTTGCGGGTACGCCTGTGCTCCCAGACCCGGTGTACGGAAATCGACGGTGAAAATGGAACCACACAGGCGTTCAACGGCGTCCCTGCGGTTGAACCTTTACGCTTTATCTGGGAAGTGCCGGGCGGGGGACGTCTGATCCCGGCGCTGAAAGTGCAGAGCAATTCTGTCATCGTCAACTACCGCTAACTGCCTGCCTTTTCACCAGCCATCGGGCAATTCTGATGGCTGGCTCGCAAAAATGACCTCACCTTTTGATGCAATAGAAACGCTGTTTTATAAATCAGTGACACGCGTGACGACACTCTTTGCATTTTTGCCATCCGGCACTTTGTGATGGCAGAAACAGAAAGGTATCGGCAGGTCGATACTTTTACTGTAGCCGTGTAAAAACTCCCGGATGAGGTTTGCTTACAGGGAGTCTCCCAAAACTGATTAGGGTTGACGGCAATGAAAACACGTAAAATTGGACTCGCAAATTATCTTGCTTATGGGTCAGGGGATTTCCTCGGGGCGGGAACGACCGCGCTGACGGCGGCCTGGCTTTTATATTTTTATACGACCTTCTGTGGACTCACACCGATTGAAGCAACCTTTATCTTTGCCGCAGCAAGGGTGCTGGACGCTGTTGTCAGCCCGTTAATGGGCTTTTTGACCGATAACTTTGGCACCACCTGGCTCGGTAAGCGCTTTGGTCGCCGTAAATTCTTTATTCTTCTGGGTATTCCTTGTGTGTTCAGCTACTCACTGATGTGGGTTGGCGACATGAGCTTCTGGTACTACCTGCTGACTTATCTGGTGTTTGATATCGTCTACACCATGATTCTGGTGCCTTATGAAACGCTGGTGCCGGAAATGACAGATGACTTTAAACAGAAAACCAAGTTCTCCGGCGCGCGCATCTCTATGGCGCAGATGTCTGCTATTCTGGCGTCATTCCTGCCGGGGATATTGCTGACCCACTTCGGCAAAGACAACGCCATCTCCTTCTTCTATGCGAGCCTGGTCTTCTCCGTGCTGTGCGCGCTGATGCTGACTTTCGTCTGGTTCTTTACCTGGGAGCGCCCGCGCGAGGAGTGGTCTGAAGCGGCGCTGCGTGCCGAAGAAGAGAAGAAGAAACTGACGCTGGGGCAGAGCCTCAACCGTCTGTTTGTGGAGTTAAGCTCTACGCTGCGCATCAAGATTTTCCGTCAGCATCTGGGGATGTACCTCGGCGGCTATATTGCGCAGGACGTTTTCAATGCGGTCTTTACGTACTACGTGGTCTTTGTCCTGATGCAGGAAGCGTCTATGGCTTCTAACCTGCTGGGTACGATGGCTATCTTCCAGTTCCTTGCCGTCATCGGCATGATCCCGCTCTGTATTCGCTTTGGGCCAGCGCCGTCTTACCGCATGGTGGTGGTACTGTTCGGTCTGGCGTCCCTCTCTTATGCTCTGCTTTATTACGCGGGTCTGAGCGATATCTATTCTCTGTTGTTGCTGGTTTCTGCCGTTGCCGGTCTTGGCCGTGGTGGTATCAACTATGTGCCGTGGAATACCTACACCTATATTGCTGACGTGGATGAAGTGATCACCGGTCAGCGCCGCGAAGGGATCTTTGCCGGCATCATGACCCTGACCCGCAAAGCGTCGCAGGCCGGGGCGGTGATGCTGGTCGGGATTGTGATGCAGATGTCCGGTTTTGTCAGCGGCCAGAAAGTTCAGCCTGCGGAAGTCAGCCACACCATCCTGATGATCCTGAGCGTAGGCACGATTCTGGTCCTGTTCTGTGGTTTCCTGGTCTCCCTGCGCTTCAAACTTAATTTGCAGACCCACAGCACGCTGCGTGAAGAGACGGCCAAAATGCGCGAGTCTGGCCGCGCGATGCCGGAGACGGCGACCCCGCAAGCTCGCGCTACCGTTGAGATGCTGGCCGGTATGCCGTACGAATCGCTGTGGGGCAACAACAATATTGGTTATCTGAATCGCAATAAACCGGCGGCACCTTCCCTGAAGGATCGTGCGGTACTGAATTCGACATACAACAGAGGTTAAGATGATGAAAGTTTGGCCTGTCAAACATAGCCCGTTACTGCGTCAGCCTGAGCGTTTTATCGCCAGGGATGAACTGAAATCGCTGATTCAAAAGGTGACGCATAACCTGGTCAACATCCACGATAAAACGGGTGAATTTTTGCTGCGGCTGGACGACGGACGCGTGATCGACACCAAAGGTTGGGCAGGATGGGAATGGACGCATGGCGTTGGTTTGTACGGTATCTGGCAGTATTACTGCCAGACCGGCGACGAAGCGATGCGCGATATTATTGACCGCTGGTTTGCCGATCGTTTTGAGGAAGGGGCGACCACCAAAAACGTCAACACCATGTCACCGTTCCTGACGCTGGCATATCGCTACGAAGAGACTAAAAACCCGGCCTGGTTGCCATGGCTGGAAAGCTGGGCTGAGTGGGCGATGAACGAGATGCCGCGCACCGAACACGGCGGTATGCAGCACATCACCCTGGCGGAGGAGAACCATCAGCAGATGTGGGATGACACGCTGATGATGACCGTGCTGCCGCTGGCGAAAATTGGCAAATTGCTCAACAAGCCGGAGTACGTTGAAGAGGCGGTGTATCAGTTCCTGCTGCACGTGCAGAACCTGATGGACCGTGAAACCGGGCTGTGGTTCCACGGCTGGAATTATGACGGGAACCATAATTTTGCCCATGCCCGCTGGGCGCGCGGCAACAGTTGGCTCACCATCGTGATACCGGATTTCCTTGAACTGGTGGATCTGCCGGAAAACAACGCCGTGCGCCGCTATCTGGTGCAGGTATTGAATGCGCAGATTGCCGCGCTGGCGAAATGCCAGGACGACAGCGGTCTGTGGCATACGCTGCTCGACGATCCTGACTCTTATCTGGAGGCATCGGCCACGGCAGGGTTTGCCTACGGTATACTGAAAGCAGTGCGTAAGCGTTATGTCGGGGCGGAATATGCTGAGGTCGCTGAGAACGCGATTCGCGGGATTGTGAAAAACATCTCTCCGGAAGGTGAACTGCTGCAAACCTCGTTCGGCACAGGGATGGGAAGTGATTTAGACTTTTACCGCCAGATCCCGCTGACGTCGATGCCGTATGGACAGGCAATGGCGATTTTGTGTTTGACCGAATACTTACGGAAATACTTCTGATAATAAAAAACCCGGCGATTGCCGGGTTTCTTTTTTACATACGCTCTACGGTTTCGATACCCAGGGTATCCAGACCCAGCTTCAGGGTCTTCGCCGTCAGTTGCGCCAGCTTCAGACGGCTGTTGCGAACGGTTTCGCTTTCTGCAGAGAGAATAGGGCAGTGTTCGTAGAAACCGGAGAACAGACCGGCCAGATCGTACAGGTATGAACACATGACGTGCGGCGTACCGTCGCGCGCGACGACCGCGAGGGTCTCTTCAAACTGCAGCAGACGGGCTGCCAGCTGCGCTTCGCGATCTTCCGTAATGGAGACCGTGGCGTTAGCCAGCACGCTCTCGTCAATGTTGGCTTTGCGGAACACGGAGAGCACGCGGGTGTAGGCATACTGCATATACGGCGCGGTGTTACCTTCGAACGCCAGCATGTTATCCCAGTCGAAGATATAGTCGGTGGTACGGTTCTTGGAAAGATCTGCGTATTTCACAGCACCGATACCCACGGCGTTTGCCAGTTTTTCCAGCTCATCGGCAGGCATGTCCGGGTTTTTCTCGGCCACCAGGCGACGGGCACGTTCCAGCGCTTCATCCAGCAGGTCAGAAAGTTTAACGGTGCCACCTGCGCGGGTTTTGAACGGCTTGCCGTCTTTGCCGAGCATCATGCCGAACATGTGGTGTTCCAGCGGCACGGAATCCGGCACGTAACCGGCTTTACGCACGATAGTCCACGCCTGCATCAGGTGCTGGTGCTGACGGGAGTCGATGTAATACAGCACGCGATCGGCATGCAGGGTTTCGTAACGGTACTTCGCACAGGCGATATCGGTGGTGGTGTAGAGGTAGCCGCCATCCTTTTTCTGGATGATGACGCCCATCGGTTCGCCTTCCTTGTTTTTGTACTCATCAAGGAACACGACCGTTGCGCCTTCGCTCTCAACCGCCAGACCTTTGGCTTTCAGATCCGCCACAATGCCAGGCAGCATTGGGTTATACAGGCTTTCACCCATCACGTCGTCACGGGTCAGCGTCACGTTCAGGCGGTTATAGGTGAGCTGGTTCTGAGACATGGTGATATCGACCAGCTTGCGCCACATCTCCAGGAAATACGGATCGCCGCCCTGCAGTTTCACCACGTAGCTGCGCGCACGCTCGGCGAAGGCTTCATCTTCGTCGTAGTGTTTTTTCGCTTCGCGGTAAAAACCTTCCAGGTCCGCCAGCGCCATTTCGCCGGCATTTTCCTGCTGTTGTTTTTCCAGGTAAGCGATCAGCATCCCGAACTGAGTACCCCAGTCGCCGACGTGGTTCGCGCGGATCACTTTATGGCCGAGGAATTCATTGGTACGCACCGCCGCATCACCGATAATCGTGGAGCGCAGGTGACCCACATGCATCTCTTTCGCCACGTTAGGTGCAGAGTAGTCAATCACCACGGTCTGCGCTTTCGGCTGTGTGACACCCAGACGGTCAGACTTCAGCGCTGCGTCAACGTGGCTTGCCAGGAAGGCAGGCTCAAGGAAAATGTTGATAAAGCCCGGACCGGCGATTTCGGTTTTGCTGGCAATGCCGGTGAGATCCAGATGCGTCAGTACCTGCTCAGCGAGTTGTCGCGGTGGCATGCCCAGTTTTTTAGCCACTGCCATCACGCCATTAGCCTGATAGTCGCCAAACTGTACTTTTGCTGACTGACGAACCTGTGGTTCGCAATCCGCAGGCGCACCTGCGGCAATCAGTGCCTGACTGACTTTTTCTGAGAGAAGAGCCTGAATATTCACCTGGATACCTTACGTTTTTGATGCGGGTTAATAACCACCCGCGCCAGTTAAAGAATTTAGGGCGGGAGTATACTGCAAATGCCCTCTGGCGTCAGCAATGCAGGGGCCGAAGATTGCTCAGAATCCAGGCTAAGAAGGTGTGCATAATCATGCAGTCAGCAAAACTCTGATTCTGCGGTTGGTCGAAAGGGGCTAACAGAGTAAATTAGCGGCTTTGCGACACGATAAGAGACTGATTTATGGCGAACTGGCAATCCATTGACGAACTGCATGATATTTCCGCAGATTTACCGCGCTTCACCCAGGCGTTCACAGAACTTGCCACCCGCCTCGGTCTGGATATTGCGCCATTAGAAGCCGATCACATTTCGTTGCGCTGCCATCAGAACGCGACCGCAGAACGCTGGCGTCGTGGGTTTGAACAGTGCGGCGCGCTGCTTTCGGAGAACATCATTAATGGTCGCCCTATTTGCCTGTTCAAACTGCATGAGCCGATCTGCGTGGCGCACTGGCAATTCACCGTGGTCGAACTGCCGTGGCCGGGCGAGAAACGCTATCCGCATGAAGGATGGGAACATATTGAAATTGTGCTGCCGGGTGAGCCTGAAACGTTGAATGCCCGCGCGCTGGCGCTGCTATCAGACGAGGGCCTAAGCAAGCCGGGTATTTTTGTGAAGACCAGTTCCCCGAAAGGTGAGCGCGAGCGTCTGCCTAACCCGACGCTGGCCGTCACTGACGGACAGGTCACCGTGAAATTTCATCCCTGGACTATCGAACAGATCGTTGCCAGCGAAGCGTAAGAGTTGTGAGTTTACGCCGGGACCGTAAGTATAAGGCGTGTCATGATGGTGCGTTGAGTGGATTTTAAGGAGGATTACATGGCGCTGCTGGAGATTTGTTGTTACAGCGTGGAGTGTGCCGAAACTGCACAACAGCAGGGAGCCGATCGCATTGAACTGTGCGCGGCTCCGAAAGAGGGGGGCTTAACGCCCTCTTATGGCGTGCTGAAGTCTGCCCGTCAGGTCGTGACGATTCCGGTTCATCCGATTATCCGTCCGCGCGGCGGTGATTTTTGTTACACGGCGGGCGAGTTCAGTGCCATGCTTGAAGATATCGCCCTCGTTCGCGATCTGGGGTTCCCAGGGCTGGTTATCGGCCTGCTTGATGAGGACGGTCATGTTGATTTACCGCGTATGCAACAGGTAATGAGCGCGGCGAAGGGAATGGCTGTCACTTTTCATCGCGCGTTTGATATGTGTAAAGATCCTGTGCAAGCCTTTGATACGCTGGCTGAACTTGGCGTGGCGCGCATCCTGACATCAGGACAGCAGTCGAGTGCTGAAAAAGGACTGCAATTAATTACGGAACTAAAAGCACATTCCGGTGTTCCAATAATCATGGCGGGCGCAGGAGTACGCGCCAGCAATCTGGAACTGTTTTTGAACGCAGGGGTAGAGGAGCTTCACAGCTCGGCGGGGAAATGGACACCGTCACCCATGCGTTATCGCAATACAGGGTTGTCAATGTCGACGGATGCTGAAGCGGATGAGTACTCGCGCTACGGTGTAGATGGAGAGTCGGTTGCGGTAATGAAATCGTTGATTGAACGTCATCACGTGTAGCAACGTACCGATTTTTACCGCGCATCATGTCGCCCAATATGATGCTTGCTTGTACCAGGCCCCTGCAATTTCAACAGGGGCCTTTTTTTATTCGCCCCTCACACTAACCCTCTCCCCACAGTGGAGAGGGGACTGCACGGTGCGGTCTTTTCACCCTCTCCCCAGTGGGGAGAGGGCCGGGGGGGAGGCAATACTACGGCTTCGTCGCAATCAACACCGCACGCATCGGTGCCGGATAGCCTTCGATGGTTTTGCTGTGATCGGTCGGGTCAAGGAACTGCTCCAGCGATTCGGTGATCATCCAGTCGGTGCGGCGCTGCTCTTCAATGGACGTTACGCTTACGTCCGCAATGCGTACATCCACGAATCCGCACTTTTCCAGCCAGTTCTTCAGTGCCAGCGCGGAAGGGATAAAGTAGACGTTGCGCATCTGCGCGTAGCGGTCACCCGGCACCAGCACCGCATTTTCATCGCCTTCAATCACCAGCGTTTCGAGCACCAGCTCGCCACCGCTCACCAGCTGATCTTTCAACTGCCAGAGATGCTCAAGCGGAGAACGACGGTGATACAGCACCCCCATGGAGAACACGGTATCAAACGCTTTCAGGGCCGGAAGTTGTTCGATGCCGAGCGGCAGCAGGTGCGCGCGCTGATCGTTACCCAGCAGTTTACGCACCGCTTCGAACTGGCACAGGAACAGCTGCATCGGATCGATACCGACGGCCAGATGCGCGCCTGCGCCAATCATGCGCCACATGTGATAGCCGCTGCCACAGCCCACGTCCAGAATGGTGCGCCCGGTCAGGTCGGACAGGTGCGGCAGAACGCGATCCCATTTCCAGTCTGAGCGCCATTCGGTGTTGATGTTCACGCCGTAGAGCGAGAACGGCCCTTTGCGCCACGGCATCAGGTTACGCATTAACGTTTCGATGCGGTTTATCTGCCCGGCCGGGAGCGGTTCTTCACTCTCTGCCGTCACGCTGTGCAGCAGATCCAGACGGTGCGGCGTCAGTTCCGGCAAAAACTCAACCGCGTTGGACCACTGCTTTAACAGGCCATGCTGCTGATCGCGCTGCCAGGTGGCGATCTGCGCGGGCAGGGTTTCCAGCCAGTGGGAGAGGTGGTTTTTGGCAATCAGCTGATAGAAGTTACCGAACTCGATCATGCCGCATCCTCAGCTTTCAGCGCCACCAGAGAACCAAAATTGAAGCACTGGAACCACAGTTCGCTGTGCTCAAATCCGGCTTTACGCAAGCGTGCTTTATGCGTTTCAACGGAGTCCGTCAGCATCACGTTTTCAAGCATGCTGCGCTTCTGGCTAATTTCCAGCTCGCTGTAACCGTTCGCCCGTTTGAAATCGTGGTGCATATTGAACAGCAGTTCGCCCACCTGAGCGTCTTCAAAGCTGAATTTCTCGGATAACACCAGCGCACCGCCGGGGTTCAGACCTTTATAAATTTTGTCCAGCAACAGCTGGCGGTCTTCTGGCGCAAGGAACTGCAGGGTAAAATTCAGGACGACCATGGAGGCGTTGTTGATTTCGATATCACGAATGTCGCCTTCCACCACCTCGACCGGTGTTGGCGCTTTCCAGGCGTCAATGTGGCGACGGCAGCGTTCAACCATGGCGGGGGAGTTATCCACGGCAATAATTTTACAGCCTTCGTGGGGAATGTTACGACGTACCGACAACGTTGCCGCGCCAAGCGAGCAGCCCAGGTCATAGACCTGCGTGCCGGGTTGAACGAAGCGCTCAGCCAGCATGCCGATCATGGAGATAATGTTGGAGTAACCGGGAACAGAGCGCTGGATCATATCCGGGAAGACTTCAGCTACCCGTTCATCAAAGGTCCAGTCGCCCAGGCTGGCGATAGGCGCGGAAAAAAGCGTGTCGCGATCTGACATAACGTAAAAATCCGGGAAAAATAAAGTGGCGTATTGTGCGCTAATGGAAGGAGAAAACCAACTCCCACGGCATATACCAAAGGTTAGCCAGCACCATCAGCAAAAGCGAACACCATGTCGCGCTCATGCCGGAACGACGCCAGCGGAATAAGCGATGGTGAAAGCCGTAATAATGCATTAACCGGCCGGCAATCAGGAGCAGACCACAGACGTGAACCATCCACGTTTCTGCGCCATCCATCTCCATAAACAGCAGCAAAATTAATGCAATGGGGATGTACTCGACCGCGTTGCCGTGAATGCGAATAGCGCTCTGCAGTTCTGAAAAACCACCGTCACCGTAGGAGACGCGGTACTGCATTCTCAGGCGCACAACATCAAATGAAAACTTAATCAGCAGTAATGCACCTAACACCGCATACAGCGCGCTGACCATACAAACTCCCTGTTTTTGGCAGATGGCACGTCTCTATGATAGGGGCTGATTTCAGAAAAGAGAAGATTGTTGTGGGATAGAGGGGGCGTTGCCTACCGACGGAACCGCAGCCTGCAAGGCCTGCCAGAGAGCATCGACCAGTTCGGGAGCCTGAGCGATATCCGGCGTATGCAAAAAGAGATACGGCGTGGTGGTTTGCTCCCATTTTGGCAACGTTTGCAGCCAGACGTTAAATAATGCCTGATTTTGCTGCATGTTATCGCTGCCGATAAACCGGACCATCGGGTTTTTTGCCGTCACGACGGCATGCACCGGGACTTTGGGCTTTTTACGCTGGGCATCAATAATCGCTTCGTTATGCGGAATAGCGCTGTGCACGGGGCGGCTGTCGAGGATCACCCGGTTAATGGCGCGCTCATGCAGGCCGCGATTAAGCGCTTTTTCAGCCTCACCTTTGGCAAAGAATGCGGCGTGTCTGACCTCAACCCCGTAAGTAAACTCGCGGGGGAGGGTGTCCAGAAACTGCCACAAAGCAGGAAGATCGCGTGGTGCAAACGCGGCGGGCAGTTGTAACCAGTATTGACCAATCCGGTTTGCCAGCGGCGACATTCTGTGAAAGAACTCGTCGGTTAAATCGCCGCAGTTACGCAGCGCAGCAGTATGAGAGATGGTTGCCGGAAATTTAAAACAGAAGCGGAAATCATCGGTAGTTTGCTCACGCCAGCGCTGGACGATCTCGGCCCGTGGCAATGCATAGAGCGTGGTGTTCCCCTCAACACAGTTAAAGTGTCGGGCATACTCTTCAAGGCTGGTGATGCCCAGGCGCACCCATTTCGGGTGCGACCACTGGGGAAGGCCCACATACATCATAAGGCGTTTACGATCTCATCCGTGCTGCGCACACGGCCGATACGCGGGAAAATATGGCTCATGCTGCCCTGATGCTGCTCCGCAGACGCTGCACTGCAGGCATCTTCGGCAATCACCAGATTAAAGCCCAGTTCCCATGCGTTACGGGCGGTGGATTCCACGCCGATATTGGTGGAGATCCCGCACAGAATAATGGTATCAATGCCGCGACGGCGCAGCTGTAGCTCCAGATCGGTGCCGTAGAATGCGCCCCACTGGCGTTTGGTCACTTCGATATCGCTGTCACGTTTGCCGAGTGAAACCGGGTAGTTCCACCAGTTGGCGGGCAGAGCCTGTGCCGCCGCCTGCGCATCGACTGGTTGTTTCAATGCTTCGGCGAAATCTGCTGACCAGCCGACACGCACCATGACAACAGGCGCACCGCTGGCGCGGCATTTTTCCGCCAGACGCGCGGCACGGCTAACCACCTCGTCAGCGGTGTGCGGGCCGCCAGCAAAGGGGAGGATCCCTTCCTGTAAATCAATCACCACAAGTGCGGTTTTGGTGGCATCAAGTGTCAACATAATAACTCCAGTTAAATAAAGGTGTTGGCTACACCTTACGACGTTCTGACCTGTTATCGGGCGGATAATTTTGTTAATTTTTGTGAGAATGCGCAATAAGAGTGCAGCAAACGTGCGTCAGGCCGCGCTTCTCTCTTATCGTCAGGCGGAATTTCCAGTATAATAGCCGCCTTTTTTCATCCAGTTGTGACATACAGTAAAGCTGCGACAATCAGCCTGCGGCTAATTAAGGGATATCTCATGCGTACAGAATATTGCGGGCAGCTGCGTCAGTCCCACGTGGGACAGCAGGTGACCCTGTGTGGTTGGGTCAACCGTCGTCGTGATCTTGGTAGCCTTATCTTCATCGATATGCGCGACCGCGAAGGTATCGTTCAGGTGTTCTTCGATCCGGATCGTGCGGACGCGTTGAAACTGGCTTCTGAGCTGCGTAATGAGTTCTGCATTCAGGTCACCGGCACCGTTCGTGCGCGTGACGAGAAAAACGTAAACGCAGACATGGCGACCGGCGCAATTGAAGTGCTGGCGTCTGACCTGGTGATCATCAACCGTGCTGAAGCGCTGCCGCTGGACTCTAACCACGTCAACACCGAAGAAGCGCGTCTGAAATATCGCTACCTGGATCTGCGTCGCCCGGAGATGGCCCAGCGCCTCAAAACCCGTGCGAAAATCACCAGCCTGGTGCGTCGCTTTATGGATGACCACGGTTTCCTCGATATCGAAACCCCGATGCTGACCAAAGCCACGCCGGAAGGCGCGCGCGATTACCTGGTCCCGTCCCGCGTTCATAAAGGCAAATTCTACGCGCTGCCACAGTCTCCTCAGCTGTTCAAACAGCTGCTGATGATGTCCGGCTTCGACCGCTACTATCAGATCGTAAAATGCTTCCGCGACGAAGATCTGCGTGCTGACCGTCAGCCAGAATTTACCCAGATCGATGTGGAAACCTCCTTCATGACGGCCGGTCAGGTGCGTGAAGTGATGGAAGCGCTGGTGCGTAGCCTGTGGAATGACGTGAAAGGCGTGGAGCTGGGCGATTTCCCTATCATGACCTTCGCCGAAGCCGAGCGTCGCTACGGCTCTGACAAACCAGACCTGCGTAACCCGATGGAGCTGGTGGACGTTGCGGACCTGGTTAAATCCGTTGAGTTCGCGGTATTTGCCGGCCCGGCTAACGATGCGAAAGGTCGCGTGGCTGCCCTGCGTGTACCGGGTGGTGCGGCTCTGAGCCGTAAGCAGATTGACGACTACGGCAACTTCATCAAAATCTACGGCGCGAAAGGTCTGGCCTATATTAAAGTGACCGAGCGTGCGAAAGGTCTGGAAGGTATCACCAGCCCGGTAGCGAAGTTCCTGAACGCAGACATCGTGGAAGCGATCCTTGAGCGCACCGGCGCGCAGGACGGCGACATGATCTTCTTCGGTGCAGACAACAAGAAAGTCGTTGCGGATGCGATGGGCGCGCTGCGTCTGAAGCTCGGTAAAGACCTGAACCTGACCGACGAAAGCAAATGGGCACCACTGTGGGTTATCGACTTCCCGATGTTTGAAGACGACGGCGAAGGCGGCCTGACCGCAATGCACCACCCGTTCACCTCGCCAAAAGACATGACGGCGGCAGAGCTGAAAGCGGCACCGGAAGATGCGGTCGCAAACGCCTACGATATGGTGATCAACGGTTACGAAGTGGGCGGCGGTTCCGTGCGTATTCACAGCGGTGACATGCAGCAGACCGTGTTCGGCATTCTGGGCATTAACGAGCAGGAGCAGCGCGAGAAATTCGGCTTCCTGCTGGATGCCCTGAAATACGGTACGCCGCCGCATGCGGGCCTGGCATTCGGTCTTGACCGTCTGACCATGCTGCTGACCGGCACCGATAACATTCGTGATGTTATCGCCTTCCCGAAAACCACTGCCGCGGCGTGTCTGATGACCGAAGCGCCAAGTTTCGCTAACCCGGCAGCTCTGGCTGAACTGGGTATCGATGTGGTGAAAAAGGAAGAGAAAAACTGATATGACATATAAGCGTCCCGTTTCTGTTCTGGTCGTCATTTATGCAGAAGACACGAAGCGGGTGCTGATGTTGCAGCGGCGCGACGATCCTGATTTCTGGCAGTCGGTTACCGGCAGCCTGGAAGAGGGAGAAACCGCGCCGCAGGCCGCCGCGCGCGAAGTAAAGGAAGAGGTCACCATTGATGTTGCTTGCGAGCAACTGACCCTGAAGGACTGTCAGCGTACGGTGGAGTTTGAAATTTTTAGCCATTTACGTCATCGCTATGCGCCGGGTATTGAGCGCAACACGGAATCGTGGTTTTGCCTTGCGCTTCCCCATGAACGGGAGATTGTGTTCACGGAACACCTGACTTACCGCTGGGTGAATGCGGCGGAGGCTGCCGCGCTGACCAAGTCGTGGAGCAACCGGCAGGCGATTGAAGAATTTGTAATTAACGCTGCCTGAAAAGGCGCGCTCTTTGAGGATACTTTTATGGCAGGTCATAGTAAGTGGGCCAACACCAAACACCGCAAAGCGGCACAGGATGCCAAGCGCGGTAAAATCTTTACCAAAATCATTCGTGAGCTGGTGACAGCCGCGCGTCTGGGCGGCGGCGATCCGGCGTCTAACCCACGTCTGCGTGCAGCGGTTGATAAAGCGCTGTCGAACAACATGACGCGTGATACCCTGAACCGTGCAATTGCGCGTGGCGTGGGCGGTGACGAAGACGCGAACATGGAAACCATCATTTATGAAGGTTACGGCCCTGGCGGTACTGCGGTGATGGTTGAATGTCTGTCTGACAACCGTAACCGTACCGTTGCGGAAGTGCGTCATGCATTCAGCAAAACCGGTGGTAACCTGGGCACTGACGGCTCCGTCGCTTATCTGTTCAGCAAGAAAGGCGTCATCTCCTTCGAGAAAGGTGATGAAGACGTTATCATGGAAGCGGCGCTGGAAGCGGGTGCAGAAGACGTTGTGACCTACGATGATGGCGCAATCGACGTTTACACCGCATGGGAAGAGATGGGCGCGGTACGTGATGCGCTGGAAGCGGCTGGCCTGAAAGCGGACAACGCTGAAGTGTCCATGATCCCGTCTACCAAAGCGGATATGGATGCAGAAACGGCACCGAAACTGCTGCGTCTGATCGACATGCTCGAAGACTGCGACGACGTGCAGGAAGTGTATCACAACGGTGAAATCTCTGATGAGGTTGCAGCAACTCTCTGATGAGAGCGTGTAAACCGTCTACAGGAGACGCGTGATGTCGATTATCCTCGGGATTGACCCTGGCTCACGCGTCACCGGTTATGGCGTCATCCGTCAGGTTGGACGCCAGTTAACCTACCTCGGCAGTGGCTGTATTCGTACCAAAGTGGACGATCTGCCGTCGCGCCTGAAGCTCATTTACGCGGGCGTGTCGGAGATTATCACCCAGTTTCAGCCCGACTATTTCGCCATCGAGCAGGTCTTTATGGCGAAAAATGCTGATTCGGCGCTGAAGCTCGGCCAGGCGCGCGGCGTAGCGATTGTTGCTGCGGTGAACCAGGATCTTCCGGTGTTCGAATACGCGGCAAGACAGGTTAAGCAGACGGTGGTGGGGATTGGTAGCGCGGAGAAAAGCCAGGTGCAGCACATGGTGCGCACGTTACTGAAGCTCCCTGCTAATCCGCAGGCCGATGCCGCCGATGCGCTGGCGATTGCGATTACCCATTGTCATGTGAGCCAGAACGCGATGCAAATGAGCGAGTCGCGGCTTAATCTGGCGCGAGGCAGGTTACGATAATGACAAATCAGGCTGGATGTTTATCCAGCCTTTTTTTATTATGTCGCATATCAAATTTTCCAGAACGCAGGAGCGTCACGTGATAGGCAGACTCAGAGGCATCATCATTGAAAAACAACCCCCGTTAGTGCTGCTGGAAGTGGGTGGCGTGGGCTATGAAGTCCATATGCCGATGACCTGCTTCTACGAGCTGCCGGATGCGGGCAAAGAGGCGATTGTCTTTACCCAGTTTGTGGTGCGTGAAGATGCTCAACTGCTGTACGGTTTCAACAATAAACAGGAACGCATGCTGTTCCGCGAGCTGATCAAAACCAACGGCGTAGGGCCCAAGCTGGCGCTGGCGATTTTGTCCGGTATGTCTGCACAACAGTTCGTGAATGCTGTTGAGCGCGAAGATCCTGCTGCGCTGATAAAACTGCCGGGTATCGGCAAAAAAACCGCAGAGCGTTTGATTGTCGAAATGAAAGACCGCTTTAAAGGGCTGCATGGCGACCTGTTTACGCCAGCCGCTGACCTGGTGCTGACCTCCCCAGGCGCGCCAACGTCGGATGACGCCGAACAGGAAGCGGTTGCTGCGCTGGTGGCGCTGGGATATAAACCTCAGGAGGCCAGCCGGATGGTGAGCAAAATCGCCACGCCGGATGCCAGCAGTGAAACCCTGATTCGTGAAGCGCTGCGCGCCGCATTGTGAGGTAAAGGATGATTGAAGCAGACCGCCTGGTATCGGCAGGCACCCTTCAGGCAGAAGACGTGGTGGATCGCGCGATCCGCCCGAAACTGCTTGATGAGTACATTGGCCAGCCGCAGGTTCGTTCCCAGATGGAGATCTTCATCCAGGCGGCAAAGCTGCGCGGTGATGCGCTCGATCACCTGCTGATTTTCGGCCCGCCGGGTTTAGGTAAAACCACGCTGGCGAATATCGTTGCCAATGAAATGGGCGTTAACCTGCGTACCACCTCCGGTCCGGTGCTGGAGAAAGCAGGCGATCTGGCGGCGATGCTGACCAACCTTGAACCTCACGACGTGCTGTTTATCGATGAAATCCACCGCCTCTCTCCGGTGGTGGAAGAGGTGCTTTATCCGGCGATGGAAGATTACCAGCTGGATATTATGATTGGCGAAGGGCCGGCAGCGCGCTCTATTAAAATCGATCTGCCGCCGTTTACCCTGATAGGCGCGACGACGCGTGCCGGGTCGCTGACTTCGCCGCTGCGTGATCGCTTTGGTATTGTCCAGCGTCTGGAGTTCTATCAGGTGCCCGATCTCCAGCATATTGTGGGCCGCAGTGCGCGCTATATGGGGCTGGAAATGAGCGAAGAGGGTGCGTTTGAAGTCGCAAAGCGTTCCCGTGGTACGCCGCGTATTGCTAACCGTCTGCTGCGCCGTGTGCGTGACTTTGCCGAAGTGAAGCACGATGGGTCGATTTCAGCCGAAATCGCTGCCCAGGCGCTGGATATGCTGAATGTGGATGCCGAAGGCTTTGATTACATGGATCGCAAGCTGCTGCTGGCGGTGCTGGACAAGTTCTTTGGCGGACCGGTCGGGCTGGATAACCTGGCGGCGGCAATCGGGGAAGAGCGAGAAACCATTGAGGATGTACTGGAGCCGTATCTGATCCAGCAGGGCTTTTTACAGCGCACGCCGCGTGGACGTATGGCGACGGTGCGGGCATGGAATCATTTCG